>CAZEZJ010000338.1:0-5955 GCA_964516695.1 uncultured Blastocatellaceae bacterium | reverse complement strand
GCCACAGGCGACTTTCAAATCTTCGCCCAACCCGCCTCAGGCGGAGAGGCCAAGCAACTCAGCAAGCATACGGGCGCGACCATCCGCGGCTTCGATTGGTCGCCCGACGGCAAGCGCCTCGCATACTGGACTATGGACTATCGCCTCTTCATCCTCAACCTTGAGACGCGCGAGGCGAAGCAAGTCATCAAAGCCGAGTATCTAGGCGGTTTCGCCTTTGATTGGTCGCCCGACGGGCAGTGGATAGCGTTTGTCGTGCGCGGCAAAACCGGCTTCGGCTCTATCTACCTTTACGAAGTGGCGACCGCCAAAACAACTCGCGTCACCGACGGCATGTACGACGACGACAACGTCACCTTCGACCTTAACGGCAAATATCTCTACTTCACTTCCGCGCGCACCTTCACGCCAACCTCGGGCAGGTTCGAGGCCAGCCTGAAGGTCGAGAATGCCGACCGCATCTATCTAATTCCGCTCTCAAGCGAGATTAGCAATCCATTGTTTCCCAAGACGGATGACGAAAGTGAGCCTGAGGGCAAGAATGAAGCTAAGGGCGAGAAGCCTGGCGCTGCTACTACGCCCGCGCCCATCAGGATTGACTTAAACGGACTCGCGCAGCGCGCCCTCGTGCTGCCAATTCCGGCGGGTGCGGCCGGCTCTTTGTACAGCGCTAAAAATGGCGTCTATCACTATAGTCAGGGCAAACTCCGCAAGTTTGATTTAAGCTCTAAGCAGACCGCCACGATTTACGAAGGGCCGGACATACAGTTTAGCTTTAACGTGGACCAGACCAAGCTCGCCTACTTCGCAGACGGCACGCTCGGCGTGTTAGACGTTAAGCCCGGCTTGAAGCATGGCGAGGGGAAGGTGGAGACGCAGGCCGTAGAGGCTTGGGTTGACCCGCGCGCCGAGTGGCGGCAGATGTTCTGGGAAGCGTGGCGCTTCGAGCAGGAGAATTTCTTCCGCGAAGATTTGTGGGGACTCGATTGGAAGGCCATCGGCAAACACTACGAACAATATCTGCCGCACGTCAAACACCGTCAGGACTTATACTATGTGTTCGGGCTGATGTTGGGCGAACTCGGCACGTCGCACGCGTATGTGTTCGACGCCCCGAATGAACCGGGCGCGACCGAGCGCGCCGCCAGCGCCTCTATGCTCGGCGCGGACTATGAGCGCGACGGTCAATGGCTGCGTTTTCGGCGTATCTATCCCGGCACGCTCACACAGGATGCGCTGCGCGGTCCCTTGGGCGAACCCGGCGTCAACGTCAAGGCCGGCGACTACCTGTTGGAGATTGATGGGCGTCCGGTCAACGCCAAGACTCACCCAAACTCGTTTTTGATAAACAAAGCAAACCGCGTCGTCACGTTGACGGTCAACGACCGTCCGGCATTGGAGGGAGCGCGCAGGGTTCGCGTCAGGCCAGTGGCTAGCGAATCGCAGATACGCTACTACGATTGGGTCGAGGGAAATCGCCGCAAGGTCGAACAGATGTCCGGTGGCCGCGTCGGTTACATACATTACCCCGACACGGCGCGCGGCGGGCAAGTCGAATTCATTCGCGGCTACTACGCTCAGACAGACAAGGAAGCCATCATCCTCGACGGGCGCTTTAACTCCGGCGGCTCGCCGCAGCCGATGGTGCTGCCGACGCTGGCCAGGCGTTGGCAAACTGTCATTCACGCGCGCAACTGGCAGGGCGGCTCGGAAATGCAAGCCATCAATGGCCCGAAGGCAATGCTGATTAACAACTACGCGGGTTCGGGCGGCGACCTGACGCCGTGGATGTTTCGCGACCTAGGCATGGGCGCTCTGATAGGCACACGAACGCTCGGCGCTCTGGTCGGAATTGCTGAAGTCCGCGAGTTGATGGACGGCAGCGAGGTCAGCGCGCCCGGCTACACCAGATTCGACCCGAAGACGGGAGACTGGATTGCGGAAAACAAGGGCATCGAGCCTGACATAGAGGTAGACGCCAGACCGGAACTGATAGCGCGCGGGCGCGACCCTCAGTTGGAGGCAGCCGTGCAATACCTCTTAGAGCAACTCAAGAAAAGCCCGCTCAAGGTCGCTCCGCCAAAGCTGCCCGCTGCCAAGTCTGCAAAGGCAAATCAGCGTTAAGGCTTAAATGTTCGAATTGAGTTAACTGCTTGTCGCAACCCGATGCTGTTTTGGCCGGCAGCGTCGGGTTGCGAAAGAGAGTTTTCCTTTTCATTCCTGATGTCGAACGGGCTTTCGCCAAGTGCGACATCAGGCTGAGTTCGGCTCCGATTAATCGACGTGAACGGCCGGGCGCGCGAGCTTGGCTCCTAGCTAATCGTAGATTTTGCAAGGCTTAATGTCGCTCTCACATGGAGTTGAGCGGCCTTGCAAAATTTATGAGAAATCTTACAAAATTCTCTTGCAATTCCTTAAGAACTGAGTATAATGCTCGTCCCCCTGCGGTCAGCTTGGCTGTCTGTAACTCACATGTTGACCGTCGCCGGAAGTTAAACTCAGGCACACCAGTCAGCACAACTTCGTTAATCAACGCACATCCATGACCCTTGCGCCTTCAGGCTGCCGGAGTCGTATGTTCTTCACCGGAATGAACTGTGCTTTGCGTTCTTCGTTCATCAACAGCGCTATCTTTTAACAAGGGGCAAGCCCCGCGCGGGCGGGTTCTTTATTCCCTCAACCTCGTAACCCTCATGTAAGGAGAAATATGAAGAAGTTTGTAGCAATTCTGTTAGCACTCACCATCTCGGCGGTGATTGTTCTACCGACAGCCGGTAAGAACAGCGACGAAAAAAAGGCGGAAAAGCTGGCACGCGCTGAAGCCGTCAGCCGCACGCGCCTCCAAAGAAAACTCACTAACAAGGGCATCGCGCCTAACGACGTGAAGACCCTGCGCGTTTTCGAAGACGACGATAAAACTGACCGCGCGCACACGCACGTGCAGCAGACACACAACGGCGTCCCCGTCTTCGGCGGCGAAGCGATTGTTCACCTCGATACTGTTAACGAAGTGGAAGCTCAGCCGACGACCGATACGCTCGTTCCCAACGTCATAGTCGTGACGACCCCCAGCCTGACGGCTGATTACGCCGTCTCTGCGGCCAAGGATAAGTATAAAGAGAAGAAGGGCTGCGAAGATTGCCTCACGGATGTTTCGCAGGCTGAGTTATGGGTTCTTCGTCACGAGGGAGTTGACCACCTCGTCTACCGCATCCAACTCGCTCGTCTCGACGGCACGGAAAACACCTCCGAGCCTGTCTATTTCATAGACGCTCACACCGGCGCTCTCGTCTGGAGCTACGACAACCTGCAAACCCAAGCCGCCACCGGCACGGGCGTTTCCCTCTACAGCGGCACGCAAACCATCAACACCACCCTTTCGGGCGGCAGCTACTACATGGAAGACCTCACGCGCGCCATCGGCACCTTCGACAATCGCAACACGGCGAGAATCAACACGACGTTTGGCACCATCACCAGCTACGGCTCCATCTACAGGTTTGCCGACGCCGACAATGTTTGGAACGCCGCGACGGCCAAAGCGGGCGTTGACGCACACTACGGCGCACGCAAAGTCTATGACTACTTCCTCAACGTCCACGGTCGCAACGGCATTGACGGCGCGGGCGGCCCTCGCACGCTGGCTTCCGTCACAGGCTCCCCGGCCCTTATCAGCTCCATCGTCCACTTCGGCTCGCGCTTCAACAACGCCTTCTGGAGCAGCAGCCGCAACCAGATGTTCTACGGCGACGGCGACGGCGTGCAATTCTCTCCGCTCGTCACCCTCGACATCTGCGGCCACGAGATGCAGCACGGCATCACTTCGCGAACGGCGAACCTGACCTACGCGAATGAATCGGGCGCGTTGAACGAGTCTTGGTCCGATGTCTTCGGCGCAATGGTCGAGCTTTACGCGGAGGGCACGGAGACGGCCACCACCTGGTGGATTGGTGAGGATGCCAACACGCCCGGCACGCCTGGCGACGCCCTGCGCTACATGGACAGGCCGCACAACGCTGCCAACTACGGCTACACCTCCAACGACGACCCCGACCACTACTCGGAGCGTTACACAGGCACGGGCGACGGCGGCGGCGTCCACATCAACTCAGGGATTCCCAACCATGTCTTCTACCTCGTCGCTAAGGGCGGTCCTCACGCTCACATCGTCGGGCCGACCGTCACCGGAATCGGCGCTGACAAAGCGGCCAAGATTTGGTACAAGGCGCTCACGACGTACATGACTTCCTCGACCAACTTCTCGGGCGCACGCGCGGCGACCTTAAACGCGGCGGCCGCCCTCTATGGCGTGGGCAGCGCGGAGTATAACGCCGTGGCGACCGCTTGGACTGCCTGCGGAATACTCTAGGTCCTCGGTTTTAAGCGCAGAGCTTAACCTTAAAAAGAGAGCGAAGTGTTATCTCACTTCGCTCTCTCTTTTTTTAAGTTAAAGTGTAGTGGCTAGCGAGTCGCGTGGGGCGGCCCGATGAGCTTATGACGCCGTAGCATTTCCAGATAGCGTCGGTCTTCTCTGAGAGCATCCAGCTTATAGTCGTAACGCAAGTCGCGCGCAGGTGCTTGGCGTGCGATGATGGCTTTTTCCAACCATTGAAACGCTTGTTCCTTTTGGCCGAGCGCGCCGTAAATCACAGCTATGTTGTAGGGCGAATGCTGAGGGTGCTGAGACAAAGCTTGGAGCTTGGTGAGAATTCGCTGCGCTTCCGTTTGACGCCCGGCGGCAGCATAAGCATAGCCGAGCATTGCGAGGCCGTAAATTCCCTGACCTTCGTTTCTCTCATCTCTTTCGAGTTTTTGAAAGGTTGCGATGGCTTCCTCATGCTTTCCTTTTAAGAGATAGGCATCGCCCACCCCGCCATCAATCGCGCCCGCCAGCGCGCCTGTTAGTTGCGGCTCTATCTCGCGCGTTATCCGAAAATAGTTGAGAGCTTCATCTGGCGCGCGGGCATAGATGAGGATTTGGCTGAGCGCGAGATTGTTGGAAAGAGAGAGAGGGTCGAGTTGCTGTCCTTGCTTGGCCTGCTTGACGGCTTCGTCCAATTGGCCCAGTCTCACCAGCATCCACGCATATCTGAGGCGGGACACGGAAGAACTCGGGTTCAATTCGACGGCGCGCTGATACTGGCGCGACGCGCCCGCGACATCGCTCTCAAACTGTATCCTGACGTGGCCCATCGCGGAATGAGCTTCAGCGAGCGTGTCGTCAAGCTCAAGCGCTTTGGTCGCCGCGCTCTTTGCCCTTTGGTAAACTTCCTCGACGGGCAGAGAGTTATATTTGTAATAGGCAAGCAGGCAGTAGGTATCGGCCAGATAGGCATAAGCCTGCGCGTAGCCTGGGTCTATTTCCGTCGCTTGCTGAAGATGGATGACGGCTTCGCTCAAGCCCTCTTTCGACCTCTTGTGCCATTGATACAAGCCTCGTAGATAAACTTGATAGGCTTCGGTGCTCTGTGTAAAGCGCTTGGTCGTCTGTTCTCTTTTATCGTTTGCCACACGAACGGAGACCGCCCTGGCCAGTTGTTCCGAGATAGAGTCTTGCACGGCGAAGATGTCGCTAAACTGCCCGTCGAATTTCCCTGACCACAAAGTTTTGCCGTCTCCGAGACGAACGAGTTGAGCCGTCACGCGCACGCGTTCCCCATCCCGCTGCAACGTTCCCTCCAGCACCGCATCAACACCCAACTCGCGTCCGATTGCGACTGAGTCCGTTTCGCGCCCGGTGTATTTGAAGACGGCGCTGGTCGGCAGCACGCGAATCCCTTCGCAGTCACCGAGTTTGATAATCAAAGCGTCGGCCATGCCTAAGCCTAAAAGCTCATTGCTCTGTTCCGCCCCCAAGGGCTTAAACGGCAGCACGGCGATTGAACGGACGTGCACGTCCGTACCTTGCCGCTGTCGCCTGACGCCTCTGAGCCAAACGCCGCCCAGCGACGCCGA
>CAZEZJ010000337.1:0-5976 GCA_964516695.1 uncultured Blastocatellaceae bacterium | reverse complement strand
CGCACCTGCTCGGCGGTATCTTCGGTCTCGACTACTTGTTGCTGCGCTCTTGGCGCAAGGCCAGCGACGAAAAGGGCGAAATCAAGCGCGAAGCGGCGGCGGGCGCTGTCGCGCTCTACTGGCATTTCATGGACGGTTTGTGGATTTACTTGTTCCTACTCCTTTTCCTGTGGAGGTGAGCGGTGAGCACGGCTGACGCACATGCAGATACTTTGACGGCGACGACGGATTGGGGCGGCGGCGCGCACCCTTATCGCGTGGGCCATCGCAAACTAGGGATGTGGCTCTTCATCGTCTCGGACGCGATGACGTTTTCGGCGTTGCTCATCGGCTATAGCTACATGCGCGCGTCGAGCGACCAGTGGCCGACGCCCTTCAAATTCTCCCCGAGCATCATTTTCTCCACGGTGATGACGCTCTGCCTGCTGGCTTCGAGTTTTACGATGGTGATGGCGGTGGCCGCTTCGGCCCGGCGCGACTACAAAAAGATACGCCTCTGGATTGCCGCGACGATGGCAGGCGGTCTCGCCTTCCTCATCCTGCACATCTATGAATGGTTCCATTTGATTGAGGAAGGCTTGCGCCCCTTCGGCATCGAGTCGGGAACACACTTTGCCAAAGAGTGGGCCGAGCGTTGGCCGCAAGCGCCGCCGCTCTTTGGCGCGACCTTCTTCGCCATCACGGGCCTGCACATGTTCCACGTCCTGACGGGCGTTCTGTATCTGGGCGTGATTGCCCTGCGCGTCAGGCGCATGAAGCACGAGGATGTCGAAATCAGCGGACTCTACTGGCACTTCGTTGACTTGGTCTGGATGTTCGTCTTCCCGCTGATTTACATCATGTCTGTGGACATGGGCGTGGGCCATTAAGAATTGAGAGCCGTGGGCAAAGGGCAGGCGCGGGCAAAAAGGATAACCGGTATGAGCCAGAACGCACGCGAGCGGAAATCTTAATCCGGGCATGACAGGAGGCGAAACTTAAAAGATGAGTCCTCTCGGAAAAAAACTGATGCAGAAGGAAGATGTCATCATCAATGTCATCTGCATCATCTTTGCCATCGGAATTATCGCGCTGGCGGTGATGAACGTCAGTTGGGACGCGGGCATGTCCGGGCTGATAAATACGGACAATCTCTTCTTCATCATGGTCAGCCTGCTCTTGGCGGGCGTACTGATGATTAGCCCGCTCATTTGGCTGCACTCGCGCGGCATCCTGAAGAATCCATTTGCGGCGGGCGATGAAGCGGACGCGGTTGTTGACGATACGCCCGTGCATTTCGAAGGCACAACGAAACTGTTTTTAATCGTGCTCGGTGCCTTGCTGGCGCTCACTTTGATTGAGGTTTTTCTGGCCTACGTTAAAGTCTCGCTGTTCATCATGCTGACGCTCCTGATTGGCCTCTCCGTCATCAAGGCCGCTCTCATCGTCGCTTACTTTATGCACCTGCGCTTCGAGCGTTTGAGTTTGGTGCTAACGTTAGTGCCAGCGCTGGTCATCTGCATTTGCCTGCTCTTCGTCTTTTTCCCAGACAGTTTCAGGTCGTCGAACTTGCGTTATAAATTCACGCCGGAAACCCCTGCGGAAGCAACCGCTCCGGCGGGAGAGAGTCATTGATGAAAGTTTTGCGTTGGGGAAAAGCTCTCTGGGCGGCAGTTGGTGCGTTGCTCCTGCTTGCGCTCGGCGCGATGCCCGCCGTAGCGCAGTGTGCGATGTGCCGCGCCTCCTTTGGCGGCTCAAGCGGGGCGGCGATGGCGAAGAGTTTGAATCAGGGAATCATCGTGCTGCTGATTCCTCCGGTGGCAATGTTTTGCGCGATTTTCATAGTTGCCATGAAATACCGGAAGACGACGGATGAGCGTTCAAAGGATGTTTCGTAAAGTTATCATTGTGGAGTAGGAATGGCAGAGACGGACGAATTGGTGCTGGAGATAGAGAAGCAGAGCATACGCGGGCGCGCTTGCCCTCGTTGCGGAGGAAAGATTATTCCCTCCAATCGCGCCGTCTATCAAAGCACGGGCAATGCCGACGAAGTTTTCCCTCTTTGGCAGTGTGAGCGTTGCGGCTACGCACAGCTCTCCGCCAAAGCCGAGGAAGCGCCTAAACACGGCAAGGCCGCGCCCGCTCGAAAAGAGAGCCTTGCGAGCGGCGCTCCCGCCGCTTCCGGCACCGCTGCCGCGCATTTGCGAGACGCTAAAGGAAGACCCCTCCCGCGAGATGTCCAGATGGTGCTTGAGCGAATGCCCAAGCAGCAGAATTCCTGATGCTCGCTCTTCCGCACTCTACCCGCGATGGCCGGCCATGTTAGAGAGTTCAAAAGGTGATTCGATGTCGGAGATGACGCTGCGCGTGCTGCGCATGTTTGAGCATTGGCAGAAGGAGACGCTCGACCTGCACGAACTGTTTGAAGCGGGCGGCAATGACCCCGAAGCGCGCACAGAGGTTTTCCACACGGTCGAGAATCTCGTCGAAGCCGGGCTGCTCGAAGAACGCGGCAATGATTTCTACGCGCTGACACCGGAAGGCCGGAAGATTGCCGCGACCGCCAAAGCAGATTAACAGGAAGGGAATTGCTCGGCTCACGTTTTCAGGTATGGCGAATTATGTTTCTAGCCTTCCGCACTTGAATGCCATCTTAAACGCGCTGAGCGGCGTGCTGCTCGTCGTCGGCTACGTCCTTATCAGGCGACGTAAAATCAACGCCCATCGCAACTGCCTTCTCGCGGCGCTCGCCACGTCAACAATTTTTCTGGCCTCCTATCTGACCTATCATTATTTTCACGGCTCAACGCGCTTTACGGGCACGGGCCTTGTGCGTCCCCTCTATTTCGCTATCCTTTTAACGCACACAATCTTGGCGGCGCTCATCGTGCCCTTTATCGGCGTCACGCTCTATCGCGCCGCGCGCGGCGACTACGCACGGCACAGGCGTATCGCGCGCTGGACGTTTCCCATGTGGCTCTACGTTTCAGTCACAGGCGTCATCGTGTATCTCATGCTGTACCAAATTTATCCTTCGCGATAGTTGAAGAACAAGAAATCGCCGCCGATGACAGAACGGCTTAGGTTCAACGGATGACAGGCAATAATTCACATCCCAAAAAAGCTGCCGAGGGCGCAGTTGTGCCGCCACCCCAGCGCCGTCGTTCGTCGTGGCCGCTGCTCTTGCTCGCCGCGCTTTTTATCATCGTTCCCTTTATGACGTGGTACGGCACGTGGTTTGGACGTAGCCTGTCAGACGACGATATCGAAAAATATATACATGACGAGCAGAGCGCACGCCGCGTGCAGACGGCGCTCAGCCAGATTGAAGAACGGATGGAGAAGAATGACGCGAGCGTCAAACGCTGGTATCCGCGCATCATCGAGTTGGCTTATAGTCCGGTTGCGGAGCTACGCAAGACTGCCGCTTGGGTCATGGGTAATGATAATCAGTCCACGGAGTTTCATCAGACTCTTCTGCGCCTGCTCGAAGATTCCGAGCCTGTGGTGCGCCGCAACGCAGCCGTTCAGTTAATCCGTTTTAACGACAGCAGCGGGCGGGCGGAGTTGCGCGCCATCCTGCGCCCCTACGCCGTCACCGCCCCTGTCGCAGGCAGCATCAGCAGCACGCTTCCCGTCAATTCAAGAGTCGTCGAAGGCACAACTCTCTATCGTCTTAAACAAGCGGACGGGCAGACGCGCGAAGTGCGTTCGCCCTTGCCAGGGAAGATTAATCACATAGCGCTTGCGGCGGGCGCAGAAGTCGCGGCGGGCGACACGGTGCTGACCGTCGCTTCCGATAGCAATTTCGTTTACGAAGCTTTGCGGGCGTTGTTTCTCGTCGGTGAACCGGAAGACCTGCCCGAAGTGTTGCCCTATGTTGAGGGCGTGGAAGGAATGCCGGAGCAGGTCAAACAACAAGCGGCTCAAACAGCCAAAGCCATTCAGAGCCGCTCGCAGAGATAAGAGTTAGAAAGTCGTCGCTGTTAGTTTAGGCCGTGGCCGTCTCTTCGACCACGGGCGCATCAGAAAGCTGTATGCCGTGTGCGGCCTCCCAGTCGTCGGTCGGAACCATCTCGATGGCGTCCCACGGGCAACCGTCAAGAAACGCGCCGTCAGGGCCTTTGCTGATGCATTTCTGGCAGCCGATGCAGAGATTAGGGTCAACCTCGATGCGGCCAAACGGCGGGTGGTCTTCATCCGGCACCCAGAACATGCAGGCTTCAATCGGGCAGTATTCGATACAGGCGGGCGAGCCGGCGCAGCCTGTGCAGCAGTCTGTGGTGATGGCTAAGATACGAGGCTTCTTTTTGCGTGCGGCCTTGCCATCGCCCATTGACATCGGAAAATGTTTTTCGATAATCGAAATCATGCTGCGCTTCTATTCCTTCCAATCGCCCTTGAACATCAATCCATCGCTTCGTACTTTAACATGGCTCGCGGCGGTCGCTCAACGAATTAGTGGAAACGGCGCGAGAAAAACTTGAAAGAAGAGGCCCAAACAAGTTACAACTAACGAACTACAGCCAACAAAGGAGAGATTCTCGCATGAGTACCGTTGCCGGTATTTTCAATTCACGCTCGGACGCCACGCGCGCCGCCGCCAACCTACAGTCGGCAGGCTTTCTGGAAGACAACATCAGTCTTCTCTCGCCCGGCATGACTGATGAAGAGGTTGACCAGACCGTGCCGACCACGGAGACCGAACAGCCCGGCATGGGAACAGCGATGGGCGGCGCCGTCGGCGGAGCGCTCGGCGCTGCCGGAGGCGCAACGATTGGCGCGGCTGCGGCCAGCCTCTTTGTGCCGGGCGTTGGGCCAATCCTCGCCGCCGGAATTATCGGCGCTGCGCTGCTCGGCGCTGGCGGCGTCACTTTGGGAGCAGCGACGGGCGGAGCAGTTGAAGAGGAAATCGCGCCCGAGTTGCCACACGACGAGTTGTTCGTCTACGAGGATGCGCTCAGGCAAGGCAAGTCTGTCGTCATCGGTGTGACGGACGACGAGACGCAAGCCGAAGCCGGACGCACTGTGTTGGCCCAATCCGGCGCTGAGAGCCTCGACGCCGCACGCGAAAGCTGGTGGGTCGGCACGCGCGATGCCGAAGAGGAAGAATACACCGGACAGGGAAAAGATTTTTCAACGGACGAGCCTATTTATCGTCGCGGCTTTGAAGCCGCGCTGCATCCCGAAAGGCGAGGCAAAACAATCGACGACTCAGCCGAGAGCTTGCGCCAGCGTTTCAAGAATGATTACGAACACGAGGCTTTTCGTCGCGGCTACGAGCGCGGGCAGGCTTATCATCAAAGCCTGCGGGAGAAATACAAGGGTTGAGAGACACCCTGCTCAACGCGGCTGTCTTCATCGGCATTCTCGGCGCGAGTTGGCTTATCACACACTGGTTCGCGCGCGCCATGTACATTCGCTGCGCCGCCTGCGGAACCCTCAACGCGCGGCGACGCCTGCAATGCCGCTCCTGCCAGACTGATTTAAGAGCATGACAAAGAAGCTCACATGGATAAGCCTTGCTGCTTATCCATGTGAGCTTTCCTCTCTGAGAGATGCTTTAAAAACTCAATCGCCTAATGCGCGTGAGGCTAGCGCGGGCGCGAGCGCCGGAAGATTGAAAAAACTTGCGGCAACCTGAATCGCGGGCCGCTCGTTCGTTTGTGCCAGCAGACGTGCAGCTTCGCGACGCCCCGCGAGGTCTGCGCTGTGCTCCAGTTGATAGAAGAGCATGGCGCGAGAGCGTGGGAAATCAAGTTTCTTGAGAATCTTCTCGCCCTTATCGAAGCGAATCATCAAGGGTTTGCTGTCCAACTGAAAAGTAAAGCTCTGCGTGCGCCGCGTTATCTCGATGCGCTCTGTGCGCGCGCCGCGGGCGGTCGCCAGTTCTATCTCGACGGGCAGGCGGAAAACTTCGGGCGTCGAGGAGGTTGGCATTTGCGTCTGCGAGACGTTGAGCGTGAGTTGGCGCGTGGCCGCGTTGTAGGCTGAGCG
>CAZEZJ010000336.1:0-5977 GCA_964516695.1 uncultured Blastocatellaceae bacterium | reverse complement strand
TGCCTTGCCTTGCGTTGATGCTTTCTCACTGCGGCCAGAAGATGTATTGCGACTGGCTGAAAGTGTCGCTCGCCTGGCTCTACACAGGTCCGTCAACACCCTAGTCTTAAACTGTCACCACAAAACAGAAAGGGCATCCGTAGTGGATGCCCCAACTTGTTGTAATTAAAAGTGAGCCGAGTAGGGATCGAACCTACGACCCGCAGATTAAGAGTCTGCTGCTCTACCAACTGAGCTATCGGCCCATGACTCGTTGAAATTATACGTGGGGAACTGAAAGTGTCAAGCAGGGGTGGAGTTGAGCGATTGCGGAATTCTTGATGAGCTTAAATTGATTGCAGCAGCGCTTGGCGGAAGGCGTCCGCAGAGGCCCAGCGGTGTGCGGGGTCTTTGGCAAGCGCGCGTTCGATGACGCTGGCAAGCGCGGGCGGCACATTGGTGGTGCGTTGTTGAATGGTGATGATGGGTTTCTCGAAGATGGCTTTGACGGTTTCCGCGACGTTGGAGCGGGGGCTAATGTCGAGGGCTATTTGGCCTGTGACGAGGCTGTAGGCGGTCATGCCCATCGCGTAGATGTCAGATGAAGGACGGACGTTGCGGAAGTCGCGGATTTGTTCGGGCGGCATATAGGCGAAAGTGCCCGCTACGTCTCCGGCCATCGTGACGCCGCTCATGCCTGTTTGCGTGAAGCTCTTGGCGAGGCCGAAGTCTGTCAGCTTGGCGTTGTAGTTGGGCCATGCACCGCTGACGAGAATATTTTGGTCTTTGATGTCGCGATGAATGTAGCCGTTTGAATGAGCGTAGGCGAGAGCGTCGAGAGACTGCGCGATAATCGGCACGGCTTCCTGATAGGGAAGGCTTCCGCCGCGCGCGTCTGCCAGTTTGGCCGCGTCCGCTCCTTCGACAAACTCCGTAATCAAATAGACGACGCCGTTGTTCGTGCCACGGTCTATGAATCTGACGATGTTCGGATGATTTAAGGCGGCGGCGACATCTATCTCGCGCATGAAGCGGCGCAGGGCCTGGTCGCTGACCGCCACTTCGGGCAGCAGCGTCTTGATGGCGACGGCCTCGCCCGTCTCCTGATTGCGGGCCAGCATGACGCAGCCCATGCCGCCGCGTCCGAGAATCTTCAGCGTCTCGTAGCCGGGGACGGGCTGCGGCTGGCGCTTCAACTCCTCGCGACACTCTTCACAGAGATAGGTCAAATGCTCGTCGGGCTTGGAGGCTTCCGCTTGGTCGCGTCGCCCGCAGTTGAGGCATTCGACCATGACGATTGCCGGCTGCGTTTGATGCAGCGTTGGGTGGTTGGCTCCCGGTTGTTCGTAAAGCTGTGTGGGTTGTTCGGCGCTGACTTCGACGGCGAGAACGGTTTGCCCACCCTGTATGCGGTCGCCGTTGCTGAGGAAAGCTTCTTGGACTTTCTGGCCGTTGACGTAAGTGCCGTTGGTCGAGCCTAGGTCGCGCAAGAAGCAGCGCGGGGGCGCGATTTCCAGCAGGCAGTGGTTGCGCGAAAAGAAGCGGTCGTCAGGCAGGCAGAGTTGCGCTGTATCACTTCGACCAATCAAAAAAGTATTGTGCTGGTCGAAGACGAAGGAGCGCCCGGCGTGTGGGCCGGATAAAACTCTGAGGGTGACTTGCATGATGGTTTCGTTCGCTAGCGGCAGCGGCCCTGGCGCGTTGGCGCTACGACCTCTTATCGCCTCCTGCTAAAAAAAGTCTTCCGGCTATTTTTGAACCGTCAAGTCGTCAAATGCAACTTCGCCGCCCGTGCTCGTGTAGAAGCCGACGCGTCCGGCTGTGTCCGCGAGTTCGGCGGTATCTGTGATGCTGGTTGCATATTGACCGTTGATATAGAAGGAGAGCTGCGAGCCGCTGATTCTCACTTCCAGTTGATTCGGGTTCGTGCCCGTGCGAATGGCTGAACTGGTGGCGGGTTTAACGACTGTCTTCTGCTCGCCGTTTTCCATCAGCATCACGCCATACTTCGGGTCGGGGCCATTCTTTATCAAGAAGGCGTAGCCCTGAAGCTTGCCGTCCACCAATTCGCCGTGGACGACGATGCCGTAACCGACCGTTGGGATATTTCCGTCAACGCTGCGCACCGTCGCTTTCACAGTCGCATTCTCGGTTTTGTAAGCTGCTTCATCGGGCGAATAGATA
This sequence comes from uncultured Blastocatellaceae bacterium, assembly GCA_964516695.1. Taxonomy (GTDB): domain Bacteria; phylum Acidobacteriota; class Blastocatellia; order Pyrinomonadales; family Pyrinomonadaceae; genus DASVTR01. The sequence continues at coordinate 3,814 of CAZEZJ010000336.1, read as the reverse complement.
ACGACATACTGGTCTGCGACCGTGTGGTGCATGTGATATTCGCCGTCAGCGTAGAAGCTGCCGAAGGCGCGCGCGCCCGTGCCCCACTTTTGGGTTGAGAAGTCGTCCGTCACCGAACCCTTCGTCGTGGTGGAGTTAGTGTTATTAGCATTGTTGGCGTTCGTGTTGTTCGCGTTGGCGTTGCGATTAGAATTGTTCGCGTTGTTTGCCGCCCGATTGTTGTTATTGGAATTCGCGTTGTTGGAATTGCTGCCACCCGCAATCGAGAGCATCACAATCGCGCCGATGCCGAGCACGAGCAGTACGCCGACGATGCCGAGAATCCAGGGCAGCGGGTTTGATTTTTTGCGCGCTCCTGCTCCCGGTTGAGCGTAGGGCGCGGGCGACCATTGCGGGGGTGGTTGATGCTGCTGCTGTTGAGGCGTCGGCACAACTTGCTGCGGCGGCGCATTCGTAGAAAAGGGCGGGTTGGGAACGCCGCTGGTATCGCGCGCCGCCGGATAGGCGAGCGTGGCATTCGGATCAAAATTCCCTTGCCCACTGGTGGGCGGCCCGCCTGCGCTCAACAGCAGCGCACCGTCGTCTAAGCAAAAACTCAATCCGTCGTCCGTATAAGTCCGATTGCAGGTCGGGCATCTTTTCATGGTTAGTCTCGCTTACTTTCTCTCTTGTTGGCCCAAGCGGGCGCAAACTGTCTGCGGCTTTCGTGCCGCTGCTTCAGGTCGCTACGGGCGCTAGTAGTCGTTTGCGGCATCGGCGCTAAATGCAACGAGGATAAGCTTGTATTATACGGTAAGCCGCCGCTGACTCAAGTTCTAATTACGCTTCCGCAACGACCGCAGAACTTTGTCCCGAAGGAATAGTTCGTGCCGCAGCGCTGGCAGACGACCTGGGGTTGCTGTTGTGGACGCGGCGCAGTGGTTGTCTGCATCGCCGCTTGAATGGGAATACCGCAGCGTCCGCAGAATTTAGTTCCCGCCGGATAGACTGTGCCGCAGCGTTGGCATTTGGACGGAGCCGCGTGCGCGTAGACCGATGGACTGCCGCCATACGGATTGCTGCTCGGCGGTTGATGCGATTGCTGAAAGGGTTGCTGCTGCTGCTGTGGCGCTTGATGCGGCCCGGCGTCAGCGACCGGCTGAAAGACTGTGCCGCCGCAACGTCCGCAGAATTTCACGCCCGAAGCGAAACGCGAGCCGCATTGTGTGCACATGACGACGCCCGGAATGCTGCTCGGCGGGCCGCTCCCGATGCCGCTCGCGCCGCCGCCGCGCGAAGGCGAAAGCTGGCTGCCCGAAGCTGCCGAGCGCAACTGTGCTTGAATAATCTGCTCGCTTGAATCAGGGCGAATCTCAATCACGCGCTCGTCGTCCATATCGCCCGTGCGCGCGACGCGCAGCACGTGGCGGCCCGGCGCAATCGTCGTCAACACCAGACGGCCCGAGCGCCCGACGGTTCCATATCTTTCGTCGTCAACATAAACCTCCGCGCCGACCGGAGCCATCACGACGACGCGCGAATCGCCCTCGTCTTCTTCTTCCTCCGCGCCTTGGCCCGCCGCTTCCTCAAACTCTTCGAGCCATTCGGCAACGGTTGCAGAGCGCGCAGCGGGGTCTTTTTCCAGCGCGTGCATCACGACGCGCTCAATCTCGGGCGAGATGTCCGAACGCAGGCTGCTCAAGGCGGGCGGCTCGTTCATCATCTTCTGCATGATGAGTTGGGCCAAATCGCCGGAGAAGGGCGGACGCCCGCCGAGCATGTGATAGGCAATCGTGCCGAGCGCATAAACGTCTGCGCGCGCATCGAGCGTCGCGCCCGATTGCATCTGTTCGGGAGCCATGTATTCGGGAGTGCCGATGATGCCGCGCGATTGGGGGCCGCTGCCGCTGTGCGCGTCTGCTTCCGCCACGGCTTGGCCCACAATCTTCGCCAAGCCGAAATCGCCAACCTTGACAAACCCGTCGCCAACAACTGTTCCAGTCTTCTTGCGCTGCTGCATGATGAAGATATTGGCGGGCTTCAAATCGCGATGGAGGATGTTTTCCTCGTGCGCGGCTTCCACACCAGCGGCGACCTGCCGGATGAGCGCGAGCGTGCGCGGAATGCTGAGGGTTCCCTCGCGCCTGAGCAAGTGGTGTAGGGTTTCGCCCTGCACGTATTCCATGACGAGGTAGAAGACGCCTTCGGGGCTTTTGCCGAAATCCGTCACGTCCACCACGTTCGGATGGCGAATAGAGGCAGCGGTTCTGGCCTCACGCTCGAAGCGCGCGATGGCTTCGCCCTCTTGCATCTCTTCGTTGTTAAGAAAATCGGGCCGGACGGTCTTGACGGCGACGCGGCGCGTCACCAGATTTTGGTCGCGCGCCAAATAGACCTGCCCCATCGCGCCCCGGCCCAGCCGTTTTTCCAAGAGATAGCGGGCATTGAGGAGCGGGCCGCCGGGCAGCGTGTGCTTCGTATTCGTGCTTTCTTCAGGGCACACGAGCACTTCGTCTTCGTAACATCGTTCACACCGGGGACATTCGCGCATAAAAACTGTTTCTCTAACCTGACAACCCGAAAATTTCTCGCTCTGCCAACGCGCTCGATGACCCAAACGCGCCTTAGCTCTTCAACAGAGACAGCCGGCACGCGGCCTATACGATTGCTGTTTTAGAACGCATTGCTGAAGACTCTTTTGCGCAAGACCGCAGGTGAGAGTGTGCCTTATCGGGGCTGCTTCAACAGGGCAAGAATAAGGCGTCGCGCGGGCGCGCGTCAATTAAGCACGCCCGCGCGAACGCCGGTCGGATGTCGGGTTGTCGAGAAAGCTAACTCGCGGCCATCGCTTTCTTTCGTTCTTTGGCTTCCTGAAGGCGTGCGCCGAGTTCTTCAAGCTGCTCGCGGCCTAAGACCTTGCGCGCGTCCTTAAACATCTCGTCTTCTTCTTCCTCGACGTGATGCTCGACGTTTTCCTTCAAGACCGTCAGCTTCGCGCCCCACGTTTCGTCGTCTTTCGGCAACGTCTCAAGCTCGGCCAGCAATTGTTTGACGACCGCGTGCTCCTCGAAAGCTTCGAGCGTAATCTCGTGAGTCTCTTTCAACTCCTTGAGCACGGGATAAAGAATCTGCTCCTCGATTTGCGCGTGAATGTCCAGTTCGGTTTTCAGTTGGGTAAACAACTCGTCGCGCGTCTTGACGCCGCGCTCGGTCGTCGCGTCTAACTTCTCTAAAATGCCGGAAACTTTCTCGTGGTCTTTCTTCAACAGTTCAAAAGCGTCCATGAATTAAAATCCTCCCTCTGGTTAAGTGCCATCAGACAATCGTGCACGCTAACAGTACGTACACCAGCCTTTTCTTCAGCAGTCGCAACTGCGATGCCAATAGCTAAATGATGAAGTAGGAGCGCTGCAACGATGAATGATAGATAAGCTCTGAACACTTCCGCCTTCATCCTTCCGCGTTCATCCTTTAGCTCACGCTGTTTGCAAGTCTATGCAACATTCGGAGCAGCGCGTGGCTTTGAGTGGGATGGTCGAGAGACAGTATGGGCAATCTTTGGTCGTCGGGCCGTCGTCGGTCGCTTGCTTGCTTTTCAGGCGGTTGAATGAACGGACGATGAGGAAGACGACGAAGGCGACGATGAGAAAGCTAATCAAATCGTTGATGAGTTGGCCGTAGGCGATGACGGGCAGGCCCGCCGCTTTGGCCGCCGCGAGGCTCGGCGGATTTTTACCTGAAATATCATAGAAGAGGTTGGCGAAATCGACCTTGCCGAGCAGTTGGCCGATGGGCGGCATGATGACGCCTTCAACGAGCGTCGTCACAATCTTGC
>CAZEZJ010000335.1:0-5977 GCA_964516695.1 uncultured Blastocatellaceae bacterium | reverse complement strand
GCCTGCGCCCCTTCGGGCGCGACGGCGCGCTCGCTTCGTCGCTCGAAGAGGCCGTACGTTACTACTGCGAGACGGCGCAGGATTGGGAACTACAAGCTTTGATTCGCTCGCGCGCGGCCGCTGGCTCGCCCTTGCTCTACACACGCTTTCACGAGCGCGTCCTCCATCGCATCTACCGCGCGGAAGAGACCGTGGCCCACGCGCTCGCGCAGGTGCAACTCGCCAAGCAGAAGATTGACCGCCATCATGCGCGCGATACGGGCGGCTTCAACGTCAAGCTCGGACGCGGCGGCATTCGTGAGATAGAGTTTATCGCGCAGGCTTTGCAATTAGCGCGCGGCGGTCGCGACCAATGGCTGCGCGCCGCGCACACCGTTATCAGCTTGGGCCGGCTCGCTGACCGCCACTACATCACCGAAGGCGAGCGCACGGAGCTTTCCGATGCCTACGTTTTCCTGCGCCGCCTTGAGCATCGCCTGCAAATGGAGCACGGTTTGCAAACACACTCCGTGCCGCATGAAGCTGCGGCTCGTGCGCTCGTCGCCCGCCGCATGGATTTTGCTGGTGACGATGCGCTCTTCGAGTTTGACCGCATGTTGCAAACGCAGACGACGAATGTGCGTGCTGCTTATGACCGCGTTTTCGGCAGTGTAGACGCGAGCGAGACGAAGACTAATGAGCCAGCCGCGGACGCTTCATTAGCGACAATAGATGAGCCGGGCAGGATGTCTCAATATCCTTTGGCAGACGAACAGCCGACCGCTCCGGCCATCGCCTCCATCTTCGCAACCCACAGCACAATCGAGGGCGCAGTTGAGACGGCGGCGATTGATGCTCTTGAGCAGAAGCTGCGCGAGGCCGCGCTCGCATCGCTCAATCCGCGTCGTGCTTTGCAGTTGACGGCGCGCATTGCCTCGTCGCTTGCCAAGTCAACGATTCGCGAAAGCCTCACAACGGATAAGCTCGGCGCACTCGTTCAGTTGTGCGGCACTTCGGAATTTTTCGGAGAGATGCTGGCGAGCAATCCTTCGCTGATTAAAGCATTGCCGGACGAAAAGACGGGCGCTGTAGCCGAGCGCGATTACCGCGCATTGCTGTGCCGTGCGGTTGAGGGGGAAGAGAGTTTCAGGGCGGAACTGTCGGCCCTGCGCCGTGCGTGGGCCGGATTGCTCGTCGAGATTGGCGCACACGATGCGGCGGGCGCTATCTCCATGCGCGAAGCGAATCGCAGGCAGACCGTTTTGGCCGCCGCCAGTCTTGACGCGGGTTGCCTCATCGCGCGCCGCGAGCTGGCGCGCCGCTATGAGCGGCTGGAATCGGAGCCGCGCCTGGCCGCGCTCGGTCTGGGTCGCCTTGGCGGCGGCGGCATGGACTACGGCTCTGATTTGGATGTCGTACTGGTTTACGATGACGAGCATCCCTCGCCAATTTCGACGCTCGACCACGCGGAAGCTTATGCTCGATTCGCTGAACTGCTCGTCGCCGCGCTTTCGAGCTTAACGCGCGACGGCTTTCTCTATCGTGTTGACTTGCGCCTGCGCCCGGACGGGCGAAACGGCCCGACGTGCTCCGGCGCGCTCTCCTTCACGCGCTATTTGCAGGAGCGCGCCGCGCCTTGGGAATGGTTGGCCTACGTCAAGCTGCGCGCGGCGGCAGGCCACCTCACGCTCGGCTCAAAAGTCGAGCGTGAGGCGCGAGCCATTATTCACGAAGCGGCTCGCGGCGTAGATGCTGTGTTGTTGAGAACGGAGACGCGCCGCGTTCGCGAACGCCTGGAGCATGAGAAGACGCGACGCAAACAGCGCGGCGGGCTGGACATCAAGTACGGAGCGGGCGGGATGCTCGATGTCTATTTCGCCACGCGCTACCTGCAACTGCGCGACGACGTGCAGGACGAAGGCGACCATCGCTCCACACCCGCTATCCTTGAACGCTTGCGCGCCGCCGGTTCATTAAGCCATGAAGACTACGCGGCGCTCGATGACGGCTATGCTGTCTTGCGCTCTCTAGACCACTGCCTGCGCCTCATCGTCGGGCGCTCGACGCGCCTGCCCGCCACAGACCATCCGGCGCTGCGCGACATCGCCGCCAGCATGAACTACCCTTCAGCCAACACCCTCATCACAGACCTGACCGCACACATGACCAACATCCGCGCCGCCTACGACAGGATAACGAAAATTTAGTCGTTCATTCATTTCATCATTTACTCATTGAATCAATGACTGAATGACCAAATGAATAAATGATGACATGAATCAATGCTTCAATTCCTTCATGCTTCGCGCGGCTCTCGCGTAGTCTCTTCGTGCCAGCAGTTGTTGCACCACCTGTGCATCGTCACACGCTGGCGGAAAGGGTGATTTGCCGAACCCGCCAGCCGTCGCACAACTTCGTGCTCCTCTGTGCTCAACTCATACCACTTGCGCAAGCGACCCTCGCCGCAGCGCGGGCATTTGTCTTCCTGTTGGGCCATCTTCCTTCATACCTCTAAAAGCTGTCTGCGGTCTGTCGAGGCTGTTGCCCGTCTTCTGCCAGAGCGAGAAGGCCGAGCCAGCCCTCGGGTGATTGAGGCCAGAGCGGAGCAAGGTCTCGACATGAGCGCCGGGGTTTGTGAACGGAAATAAAAGCAAGGTAATATCATCATTGTCTTTAGCATACTCCCCGGAAAATAGAAAGCTGACGCCCCGAATGATTCCGACTCGTCGTTTGTTCGCCTCACTGCTGCTGCTCTTGACCCTGTGCCTGACCATCACACACGCGCAGCGTGATGATTCACAGTTTGATTTTTACGCGCGCGGCCCCTTTCGTGAAAACATCCCGCGCCCGCAGAGCATCTTGCGTTTCGACGTGGGCGCCTTTCACACCAACTACGCGCTGATGGAGCGCGTCATCGAAAAAATCGCGCAGGCCGCGCCCGACCGCGTTCGCCTCATGGATATTGGCGAGACCAACGAGCATCGCATGATGCATCTCGTCGCCATCAGCGCGCCGGAAAACATCGCGCGCCTCGACGAGATTAAACTAAACATCGCGCGCCTCGCAGACCCGCGCGGGCTGGCCCACGGCGAAGCGCAACAACTCGTCGCCGCCACGCCCATCGTCGTCTGGCTCAACTACACGATTCACGGCAACGAGTCCGCCTCGTTTGAGACGATGATGCAGGTCGTCTATCAACTGGCGGCCTCAAATGAGCCGGCCACGCTCGACATCCTGAAAAATAGTATCGCTCTCATCAACGTCTGCGCCAACCCTGACGGGCACGAGCGTTTTGTCACCTGGTACAACTCCGTCGGGATGGGAAATCCAGAGCCTTTGTCCGCCGAGCATCGCGAGCCTTGGTCGGTTTACGGGCGCGTCAATCACTATCGTTTCGACCTTAACCGCGACAACGTCGCGACCACGCAAGTCGAGACGCGCAACGTGCAGCGCGCTTACCTCGAATGGAATCCGCAGGTCTTCGTTGACCATCACGGCCAGCCCGTTCAATACTTTTTCCCGCCCGCCGCGCAGCCCATCAACCCGAATTTGCCGCCCGTGCCGACCGCACGCTGGCTGACAGCCTTCGGTCGCGCCAACGCCGAGCAGTTCGACTCCCGCAACTGGGACTTTTACGTCCGCGATGTCTTCGACCTCTTTTATCCCGGCTACTGGGATTCATGGCCGAGCTTAAACGGCGCAACCGGAATGACCTATGAAACCGATGCCGGCGGCTTCAAGGGAATTAACTGGAAACGAGACGACGACACCATTGTCACGCTGCGCTCAGGCATCGCCAAACACTTCGTCGCCTCGCTGACCACGCTTGAGACGGCAGCCCGCAATCGCGTCGAGCGGCTGCGCGATTACTACGACTTCAAACGCACGGCCACCGAAGAAGGGCGCACGGAGAAGATGAAACGCATCGTGCTCGTGCCGCATAACGATTTGCCTAAAACGCTAGAGTTAGTGGAAATTCTCCTGCGCGCCGGCATCGAGGTCAAAGTCTCGCGCGGGCCGTTTCGTTCCGCGAGCGCGCACAGCTACGGGCAAGCGAACGCGCCTGCCCTGGCGCAATCGTTTAAGTCCGGCGCGTTCGTCATTGATTTGGCGCAGCCGCAGAAGCGTCTGGCGAAGGCGCTGCTGGAGCCGAGCACAGAGCAAGAACGCTCCTTCATCAAGGAACAACTGGCGCGTTTCGCGCGCAACGAGCGACGCGGCAATCGCGCGACGAAAGAAGATTACGGCTTTTATGATGTCACCGCTTGGTCGCTGCCGCTCGCCTTCGGCATCGAAGCCTACTGGACGGAAGACACGCCGCGGTTTGAACATTCGCCTGTTCGCCTGCCACCGACCGCGAGTGAAGCGCCTCCAAATAGTTCGCCCGCGCAGACGTTTGTGACGACGACCGGATTGCTGGCCGATAATCACAACATAGGCCTCGTCGGCCAGCGCGCCAGCGTGGCCTACATCATCCCTTACGACCGCGACGGCGCGGCCTCGCTCGCCTATCGCTTGCAACGCGAGGGCTTTCGCATCGCCGTCGCGACGCGCACTCTGACGGCGGGCGGGCGCGAGTATCCGCGCGGCACGATGGTCGCGCGCGTCTCGCGCAACCCCGCAAGCCTGCATGACCGCATCGCACAACTAGCACGCGAAACACAGACGATTGTTTGGCCCATCAACACAGGGTTTACGGAAACAGGCGAAACCAACATCGGCTCCGAAAACGTCGTCTCGCTCAAACAGCCGCGCATCATCGTCGTGGCCGACGAAGGCGTCAGCCAAACGAGCTACGGCGCTCTCTGGTGGGTCTTCGATAGATACGGCGTGGACTTTACGCCGATGACGATAGCCAATCTCAAGCGCGCAGAGCTTGACCGCTACAACGTCATCATCCTGCCCGACGGTTCGCCCGGAGCTTACTTCTCAGCCTTTGGCCCAGGTGGAGTGGAAACCTTGCGCGCGTGGTGCGAGCGTGGCGGCACGCTTATCTGTCTCAAAGGGGCGGCGGTCTTCGCCGCGCTCAAGAACGTCAATCTCACTTCGTCGCGCCTGGTCGGCAGCGAAGACGACGACCAAGCCAGCCCGCCGCCGGAAGAACCTGCGCCGACCCCTTCACCCACGCCCGAAACGGCTGCTGCCGCCAGCGCTGCGGAACGAACGGCGGCGGCGCGCGATAAACGCGAACTAGGACAGACGGCGACCGAGCAGCGGCGCGAGGAAATTAACCAGACGGAGAAGATGGAAGGCGCGGCGCCCGTTCTGCCGCCGATTGCTTCGCCTTCAGCGCGGCCCGGCCAAGTGCCCGAAGCCATCCCCGGCGCAATCATGCGCGCGACCATCGACCGCACGACGCCGCTCACCTACGGCTACGAAGAATCGCAGCTTCCCGTCCTCGTTGACTCGGCCTATTTCTTCCGGCCCACGAAGGAGGGCACAAACGCCGTCGTCTTCACAGCCGCGGGCAACCAGCCGCTTCGCATCGCGGGCTTCGTCTGGCCCGGCAACACCGAGCGGCTATTGCGCGGCACGGCCTACGTCTTCGAAGAGCCGACGGGTCGCGGCCACGTCGTGCTCTACGCTGAAGACCCCAACTATCGCGGCATCTGGCGCAACATGACGCGGCTCTTTTTCAATTCATTTCTTTTTCAAACGGTCTTCTAAGAGCATAATTCAGCGACCATGATTTAGAATGGGAGGTCAGGCGTGTTTCGGATTAAGGCTGAATACAGCGAGCAGTTGGAACTGAAAACGAGCATGGCGCGGGCGCGAAAGTTTTTCGGAGAATGGCGTAATTTTGCGGAGATGATGCCGGGCGTCGAGAGCATCAGGCAAGAGGCGAGCGGAATTATTCGTTGGACGGTGCGCGCCGACGTGCCGCTGCTGGGAGCGATGCGCGCAGCCTTTGCCGTCGAAGAGACTGACAACACGCCGGAGCGCATCGAATGGTCGCCCGCCGCCACAGAGACACAGAACTACCTGCGTTATGCTGCCG
>CAZEZJ010000334.1:0-6013 GCA_964516695.1 uncultured Blastocatellaceae bacterium | reverse complement strand
CTCTCGCGCACCTCTTCATTGAAACAGATGAGTCCGACGCGGTCGTTCTGCCTGATGGCGAGATAGGAGAGCGCAGCCGCCAGATAGCGCGCGTAATCGAGTTTGCTCGTGTCTCCGCGCGGCGCGTAGCCGAGCGAGGCGCTGGTGTCGAGCAGCAGGCGGATGGGCGCGTTGGTCTCCTCCTCAAACTCTTTGACGTAGAGCCTGTCCGTGCGCGCGTAAACGCGCCAATCGACGCGCCGCACTTCATCGCCCGCGATGTACGGACGGTGGGCCGCGAACTCCTGCGAGATGCCGCGATAAGGGCTGCGATGCAGGCCCGCCAGAAAACCCTCGACGACCGTGCGCGCAATCAAATCGAGCCGCCCAATTGAAGCGAGCACGCTCGGATGAAGCAAGCGAGTTTTTCGAGATGAATCAGCCGCCACCAGTCAAAGCCCTTGGAGAAAGTTTCTGAGAGTGCGAAGGGGAAGGCCGAAAGCTTAATCGAATTTCACTTGGCGAAATAACCGCGCTTGGTGCGCGCGGCGAGTTCGGGGCGGTTGACGAGTTGGACGGCGATGGACCGCCATGAGCCGTCGCGCTGCTTGTTCGTCGGATTGTAGCCGATGCTGTAGACCGTGCCTAAATCGCGTATCACCTGCTCGTAGACGCCCTTCAAATCCTCCACCTTGCGCGCCCTGTAGAGAAGGCTGCCGCTCTCGGCGGCCAACTGCCCAAGCTGCCGGCGCGCTATCGAAAAGGTGCTCTCAACCTCATACCAGCGATGCTCTTTGACCATCTCCGCTTCCGTATCAAGATAAATCGGGAGCACAACCGTATCCGACTGTCCGACGATTTTCAGCAACTCTTCAAAGCTCGTCATTGACCCATCGCCTGGAACGTCCGGCAACGCGTTGTCAACTCCGTCCGTCATCACCACCACGGCCTTGCGACGTTGCCCGTCAGCGTTCTTCTCAAACACCCGCTCCACGACAAAGCGCAGCGCGTCCCAGAAGTTTGTGCCGCCCTCCGGCTTCTTAATCTTCTTGATGCGTTTTATCAACTCGACGCGGTCGAAGGTGAGCGGCGAAACGACGTTCGGAACATTTGTGAAAGTGACGACGCTGATGCGGTCTGCCGGGCGCGCCGCTTCCACAAAACGCCGCGCCGACTTTCTCACCAAATCGAGCTTGTCAACGGTCGAACCCGAAAGGTCGAGCAGCAAGACTAAATCAAACGGCGTCGCTGCCGAAGCGAAGAACGCGATTTCCTGCGCGACCCCGTTTTCCAAGACCTGAAAATCCTTCTGCTGCAACTCCCCGACCAAGCGCTGCGGGTCGCGATTAAAGACGCTGACGTTGAGGTCAACCAACTCCGTGTTGACGCTAATCGTCTCGATTGTCTCCGGCGAACCCTGCGCTATCGGCGGCGGCTCATCCTGCGCGCGTGCATTTGAAAGGCAGAAGATAACCAGCGATAAAGAGAACGCAGAGCGCAGCAGGCAGCGAAGGATTTTGTTTCCTTCCGTTTTTCGTTTTCTGACTGTTGATGCCTGCTCTTTAGTTCGCATAATAGCCGCGTTTGCCGCGCGCGACGGCGTTGGAGCGTGAGACGGCGACGCGGATTGCGCGCCACTTACCATTGCGCAGCTTGTTTGTCGGGCGGTAGCCGATGCTGTAGACCGTGCCGAGGTCCGCGACCACGCGCTCGTATGCGCCCGCGAGGTCTTCGAGGGCTTCAACTTCATAGAAGATGCCGCCGCCCGATTCCGCCAGTTCCTTCATCCGGTCGTGTGCAAGGTCGAAGGTTTCGGGCTGAATATCGAGCACGCTTAAGGAAGAATACTCGGTTTCGGTATTTAGCCAGAGAGAATAGAGCACGCCGTCAAACTCGCGCACGCGTCCGAGCAATTCGTTATAAGCGAGCCTTGAGCCATCGCCGGGAACGTTGGGCATCGTGCTGTCGAGGCCGTCGCTCATCAAGACGATGGCGTTGCGGCGCGAGTCGCGAGCGCTTTTCTCCAACTCGTCCATTGTGAAGTTTATCGCGTCGTAAAGATTGGTGCTGCCCTGATGTTTGTCAATGGAGGTGATACTGCGGCGCAGGGCTTCGCGGTCGCTGGTCAGCGGCGAGACAACGACGTTGACGGAGCCGAAGGTGATGATGCTGATGCGGTCTGACGGGCGCGCGGCGTTGACGAAATGCAGCGCCGCCTCGCGTATTAACTGCACGACATCCTGCGTCGAACTGGAAAGGTCAATGAGCAGCACAAGATTGAAGGGCGCGGAGGCGGAATTGAAATGCGCTATCTGCTGCTGAACGCCGTCTTCAAAGACCTGAAAATCATTCTGCGCGAGGCCAGTCAGGCCGCGATTCGTGCTGCGGTCAATGACGCTCATGTTGACGGTGACGAGTTCCGTATCAACGCGCACGATGTCGCCTTCGTCTATCTCTTCGGGCGTCGAGAAGGGCGTGGCCGGTGTGCCCGCGCCCGTGCCACGGCTCTCAGCGCCGACAAGCTGTGGCGGCCTGCGCACGCCCTCCCGTGTCGTTGGGCTGTCGGGTTGAGCGGTCGAATTGTTTTCACGCGAAGAGGCGGCAACCGTTTCAGCCTGCGAAAGGGCGGGCGCGAGAGTGATGCGTCCGCGCTCGGAGCGCAAGCGCAAGAGGTTGCGGCCTTGTCCGAAGGTAGTATGAAAAAGGCGCTCGCTCGTGCTGGCGGAAGTTGGTGTGAAGCCGGACGACTCAATCTGGCCGCTCACGGTTTCCGCAGTGATGTCTGCGTTGCCTTCCGTTGAGACTTCGGCGCGGATGTCGCCCTTGATGGTGCGCGCCTTTAGTTCGGCGGGCAGGCCGCGCACGTCAATCTCGCCGCTGCTGGTGACAATCTCGGCGCGCGTGCGCTCAGGCAGACGAACAAGCAGGTCAACGCGTGTGGGCGGCGTGCCCGGTCGCTGGCGGGCCACACTTATCTTCAACAATTTATTGGTGCGTTCGATGATGACGGGCGAGCTTTTCGGTGGTGCGCCGTCAATCGTCGCGACGACGGAGACATCCTTTTCGCTCCAGACCTCGATTCTCACACCGCCGCGCCAGTTTTCAACGCGCAGCCCACCTCCGGCAGGCAGGTCAACCCGCACGCCTTCAGCGAAAGCCAGGGAAAAGGCATAAGGGAAAAGGCACACAACGAGAAGCCCAAAACTCAAAATCAGGAGCCTCAGACCGCGAACATATTTTCGGCCTTGGACTTTGGACTTCGGACTTTGGACTTGCTTTCTCTTCACTTTCACCTTCTCCCTTTCCCTTTTACATATCCTCGGGAATCGCGCGCAAGCATTCACGGATGATAGTTTCAGCGTTGATGCCTTCGGCTTCGGCGCGAAAGTTGGGGAGAATGCGGTGTCTGAGTACAGGGTACGCCACTCTGCGAACATCATCAAACCCGGCGGCGAAGCGATTATCAAAAAGCGCCTCGGCTTTCGCGCCTAAAATGAGCGCTTGGCCCGCGCGCGGCCCTGCTCCCCAACGCACGTTTTCGTTCGCGTAAGCTACGGCATCCGGCGTCTGCGGACGCGTCGCGCGCACCAAGCGCGCGGCGTAGGCGATAACGTTTGATGCCACCGGCACGTCGCGAACAATCTCCTGAATTCGCAAGAGCGTCGCGCCGTCAATGACCGGACGCACCTCAGTTGCCCTGTTTGCTGTCGTCTGCGCGATAATCAAACGCTCTTCGTCAGCCGCCGGATAACCGATGACAATCTCGAAGAGAAAGCGGTCGAGCTGCGCTTCGGGCAGATGATACGTGCCCTCCTGCTCAATCGGATTTTCTGTGGCGAGCACGAAGAAGGGTTTTTCCAGCAGATAGCGCACTCCGGCGGCGGTCACCTGTCCCTCCTGCATCGCTTCAAGGAGCGCGGCCTGTGTTTTCGGGGGAGCGCGGTTAATCTCGTCGGCAAGCACGATGTTGGCGAAGACGGGGCCGCGAATAAAGCGCGCCTCTCTGCGGCCCGTCGCGCGGTCTTCTTCGATGACCTCCGTGCCCGTGATGTCCGAGGGCATCAGGTCGGGCGTAAACTGGATGCGGTTAAAGGAGAGATGAAGCGCTTGGGCGAGCGTCTTGACGAGCAGGGTTTTGGCGAGGCCCGGCACGCCGCGCAGCAAACAATGGCCGCCGCAAGCGACCGCCACCATCAACTGCCTAATGACCTCGCGCTGGCCGACGATGACGCGCGCAATCTCCGCCTCTAGCTCCCCGAGAGATTGCTGCAAGCTGTCAACGGTCGCGGCCCTTTCGCTCTCGTTTGTGACCCGCATGGTTCGTAAATGGTAAACGGTAAACGGTAATTAGTGAATCGAAGTTGCGCCTTTTCTTATCCGTTCAACCATTCACTCACTTACCACTCAAGAGCTTTCATCACAGAACTTTGTGCCGGATTCCGAGCTTGTTCCGGCCAGCAAGCCTTCCATGTGCTCGCGCGCTTTCCAAGCTCCTGTGCGATTGGCAGTCTCGACGCCTTCAGTCCAGGCCAGGCGAGCTTCCTTGGTGAGTCCCTGATTGTGGAGCGCCGTGCCGAGCATCTGGTAGGCGGCGGTGTAATCCTTATTAACGCGGACAACGTTGCGCAAGGCATCAGCCGCCTCGCTCCATCTTTCGCTATTGAAATATTCGCTCGCCAGCCCGTACCAAATCATAGCATCGTCTGGCTGCTGGCGGGCCATTGTCTCGAAAATTTCCAAGCGTGATTGCGCCATCTGTATCCACACTTTCTCGACTACAATTGCTATTCAATCATATCCAGCATCGAGCCTGGCGACGGCGTTGAAGGGCGCACGGCGGTCACACTCGCGCCGCCCATGTCGGCCAGCCGCAGCAGCAAATTGTTTTGATTCGTCGCATACGCCAGCGCTTCTTCCCTGCTCACCAAACCGTTGCGGATAAACTGTTCGATGACCGAGTCGAACGTCTGCATTCCTTCCTGGTCGCCCTGTTCCATCGCATCCAGAAGCGATTTGCCTTCAGACTCGCCCTTCTCGACGTATTCCTTTGTGCGCGAAGTGGCTTTGAGGATTTCGATGGCGGCGATGCGGCCCTTCTGGTCTGCGCGCGGAATCAGGCGTTGCGAGATGATGTAACGAAACGATTGCGCGATGCGATTGCGGATAGCCTGTTCCTCATTTTTCGGGAAGACGCCGATGATGCGGTCAACGGTCTTCGAGGCATCAATCGTATGCAGCGTGGAAAGCACTAGGTGGCCCGTCTCGGCAGCTTCCAATGCGACTTCAATCGTTTCGCGGTCGCGCATCTCACCGACCAGTATCACTTTCGGAGCCTGCCTGAGCGCGGCGCGCAGGGCGAGCGCGAAATCGGGCGTGTCGGAATGAAGCTCGCGCTGGTGCACGGTGGAATTCTTGTGAACGTGCAGGAATTCTATAGGGTCTTCGATGGTGACGATGTGGTAGTACTTCGTCTCGTTAATCAGGTCAATGATGGCGGCCAGTGTAGAGCTTTTTCCCGAGCCGGTCGGGCCTGTCACCAACACGATGCCGTTCTTCAACTCAGAGATAGCTTGCAGTTGAGGCGGCAGATTGAGGTCAGCGAAACCGGGCGGATTGGCCGGAATAACGCGCATCACGATGGCGTGTGTGCCGCGCTGAATGAAGATGTTGACGCGAAAGCGCGCGAGGCCGGGGGCGCTGAAGGAAAGGTCTGCCGACCCTTGCTTTTCGAGATTCTGCGCCGCCACTTGCTGATTGCCGATAATGAGCTTGGCGATGCCCGCCGTGTGCGCGGGCGTCAGTTTTTCCAGGCCCGGAACAGGCACGCCCTGAAGTTTGCCTACCAGCTCAACCTGCGGCGGGCGGCCGGGCGAGAAAATCAAATCGCTCACTTTGTCTGAGACGCCCAGCATTCGCTGGAGGACGGAGACGAAATTTGGCGGCGGAGGCGCTGTCGGTTGTCCGGCTGGAGGAGTCGTCGGTGATTGAGGAGTAGTCATAAGTTCAGTGACAAGTGACGAGTGACAAGCGACGA
>CAZEZJ010000333.1:0-6017 GCA_964516695.1 uncultured Blastocatellaceae bacterium | reverse complement strand
TCGGCGACACGAACTCCGCCGAGAGCACTTCGAGCATCGTCTTCGGCAGCGGCAACCAGGTGAAGGGCGCTGCGGGCTTCTCGGCTGGCGCGGGCAACCGCGTCTGCGATACCTACGGCGTCGCCCTCGGCAACAACGCCCGTTCGGGCGGCCCGTTCATCAATGGTCGTTGCGACCCGGAAACCTTCAACATCCGTGGCCTCGCCGCGGTCGCCATCGGCTACAACGTGACCGCTGACCAAGACCACACCACAGCGATGGGCAAATTCGCCTCGAACAACGGCTTTCAGGGCACGTTCATTTGGAGCGACGGTGCGCCGCAGGCTTCAGCCGACACCTTCCGCAACACGGCCAACAACGAGTTTGCCGCGCGCGCGACGGGCGGCTTCCGCTTCCGCACTAACTTGGGCGGCACCACGGGCTGCAACCTGCCCGCAGGCTCCGGCGTCTTCAACTGCACATCGAGCCGCTACACGAAAGAGAATTTCCTAAACGTTAACGGCAACGACGTGCTCGCGAAACTCCGCAATATGCCCGTGACCACGTGGAACTACATCTCCGAAGGCCGCAAGGTTCGCCACATGGGTCCAATGGCCGAAGACTTCTACAAAGCTTTCGGTCTCGGCTCAGGTAACACCTCAATCGGCGTTCAAGACCTTGCCGGTGTCAACCTAGCGGCCATCAAGGCGCTCGAAGAACGCACCGCCGAGCTACAGCAGAAGACCTCTGAGGTCGAGCAGCTCCGCGCCGAAGTGAACGAACTGAAAGCTCAGTTTGAAGAGTTCAAGCGCAGCCTTCAGTCGGGCGCGGCGGTGAGCAAAGGAGAGACACAGCGGTAAGCTCTAAATCAACCTTCGGCTTTCCGAAGCGACGAGAAATGAAAAGCGGCGTGCCTTAAGGTACGCCGCTTTTCATTTAGCTTTCCAGGGCAGGCTGCGATTGGCTGAAACTCATCAATTAACCACGTCTGCGCTCATAACTTCCTTCTCAGCGACACTCACCTGCGAATGTCCATCCGGCTGAGCGCTTCTCACCTTGATGATGACCAGTGTTTGGTCGTCGTTGCGCTCCAGCGCGCCCGTCCAGGCGTCTATCTCTGTGAAGATGGCTTGTCGTAGTTCGTCCGCCGGAAGATGGCGTTGATTAATGACGAGTTGCATCAGCCGTCCTGCGCCATACTCTTCTCCGGTCACGCGCTCGGCCTCGCTGATGCCGTCGGAATAGATGACCAGCACATCGCCGGGTTGAAGCCTTGTCGAGACCTCTTCATACTCAGCCCAATCGAAAGCGCCGACCATAATGCCGCCTGCCGTTAATTCTTCGACGCGGCCACGGGCGCGCACCAGCAGCGGCGAGTTATGCCCAGCGTTTGTATATCTGAGAGTTTGCGTCTCGTCTTCGTAGAGCGCTAGAAAGAGCGTGGCGAAACGATTGGCTTCGGTGCTCTGGCAGAGTTGGCGATTGATGTTGGTGGTCATGCGCGCCAGCGAGCCGTCAATCGTTGCATCGGCGGCGACGTGTGCAATCGGGTTGCTGCTGTTGCCGCCGCCCGCCGCCGAAACGGAGGCGGTGCGCCGCGCGAGATTAAGACGTTCTTCGGCGATGGTCGTCTGCGCGCGCAGCGCCGCCTGCAAGTTCGACATCACGAGCGAGGCTGAGATTCCCTTGCCCGCGACATCGCCCAGAGCGACGGCGACGAGGCCCGGCGTGACTTCTATGTAGTCGTAATAATCTCCGGCGACGCCGCGCGCGGCCCGGCATTCGCCCGCAATCTCGACCGACAGGAGCGGCGGCACGCGGCGTGGAAAAAGCTGCGCCTGCACTTCGGCGGCAATCTCAACTTCGCGCTCAAGCCGCTCGCGCTCGACGCGCTCATGCAAGAGCGATTCGATGTTGGAAGACATGTCGTTGAAGGACTCGGCCAATTCGCCCAACTGGTCGCGGGAGCGGACGCGAACGCGATGCGAAAAGTCGCCGCGCTTGATGTACTGCGTGGCGCGATACAGCCTGTGCACCGTGCCCGTCACGGCGCGCGTCATCCAAACGGCGGCAAAGAGCGCCAGCAGTTCAAGCATCAGAAAGGCGAGGCTGACATAGATGAACACGAGCCGCCAGAGTTCGCCCGGTTCTCCGCCGCCGAGAAGTTGCTTGCCAGCCAAAGCCCATGACCAATCAAACAGGAAAGACAGCTTCGGCTTCGTCTCACCGCTCAGCCAATTTCTAGACTCCAAGACGACGACGTAAAAATCACCGTCAATGGGTTCTCCAAACTGGTCTTGCTGGAAAGCTTGCTCTTTGCGCCTGTTCAACTGCCTCTCTTGTTCGGGCAAAGCGGCAGGCTCAAGTTGCGGCTGTGCAGCCATTTCATCCCGGGACAAATTAAGACCTGACTGGTTGGTGGGCGGCGGGGCTTTAAGAAAGAAAGGACGAACGTTAATGCCTGTGCTCGCGCGATACTGCTGAATCAGCGTGCGACTGATGGGCACGATTAAGAGGAGCGTGAAAGGCTTGTCGCCTATGCTGCCGCGCATCATCGAACGGATGGAGGGCGTGCTGAAAGTTTCCTGTTCATCAGCCGGCGGCATGAAGGTGAGGCCCGTCCATTCAGCACGCGGGCGCAGCCATTCCGGCAAGGGAGCGCCCGCGTGTGTCATGTCGCTGCCAACGCCGCGCGAGTTTTCGTTTCCATCCTTCACTTCGCTGGTGACCGCCGCGAAGCTGCTATGACCGAGGGCCGCCGCCGTGTCGTCCGCCGAGGTTGAGCGCCAGATAGCGACGCGTGCGCCCGGCAGCGACGCCTGAAGCAGCGCCACGCGTTCGTCGAGCCAAGATTGAAGCTGGCGCGCATCCGTAGACGGCGGCAGTCGTGCGTAGGCGTCTGCGAGCGCACGCGCGTTTTCGCGCACCTGCCGTTCGGTCGTATTAAACTGCGCGGCGACGATGCGCGACATCGCTTGATTCGAGCCGCCGAAAGCAGACAGCAGGCCCAGCAACATGAAGAGGACAATCGGCGTCAAGCCAACGAACAGATACGTGATGACCAGCCGCCGCCGCACGCGCCAGAGCAGGCGGCGCTTTAACCAGAGCAAAGCTTTCAAACCGTAGTAAGCGAGCGCCGCGAAGATGACGCAGAAGGTCAGCACTCCCAACAGACGCCCGGCGAAGTGGTCGCCGTAAACCCACGTCTTATCGAGCAACATGCGCAGGACGAAAAGCAAGGCAGCCGCGACCGCCGCGCCCGGCATGACCCGCCGCAGCCACACGCGCGCAGCATCCGTCGCCTTCATCACCCGCAAAAATGCTGCCCTCATTCGCCTTTGCATAAGCTTCTTCTCTCAGACGGAAAGGCAAGGCGGAAGAAATTGATTCATCATTTCATACAGTCATTGATTCATGGAACAAATGATGACATGAATAGATGATGAAATTAACCAATCCCTTCCGCTTTCCTTTCCCTTACGCCGTTTGCTCATGGCGTGTTTCATCCGCCCCGGGCCAGCAGGGTTCGTCGTCCTGCGCGGTCTCTGCCCGCTCGTGCTCAATCTTGTGAGGCAGGCGCAGTTTACCCCACGCGAAGAGGACGAGCCAGATGAGGCCCGGGGTGGCCGATAAGAGGCCGGAGATGATGGTCAACGTGCGCGGCGTAATGACGCGCAAAGACAGTCCGGCGAAGACGGTCGTGACGCTCATAATGAAGATTTCCGCCGCGCGGTCAGTCGTCATCACGCGCCCCCGCAAACGGTCTGGCAAGAGCCGCATCAACATCGTCTCCTGGAGAGCAAACTCCGTCCCGATGACCACCCGCGAGAGGAAGAACAGCACGGCGACCAACCATAAAGACGGCATCAACGCGCCGAGCGCAAACAACAGGCCGTGGATAATCAGCGCCCAGCCGATGAAGCGGACGGTCGCCCCGCGCAATTCGACGTGTGCGCCGACGCGCCGCGCCAGCAACATGCCTAAGAACGCGCCCGCGCCCACGGCCGAGTACAATACGGCCACGCCCGCGTCTCCCTGCAACCCGCCGCTTCCGGCAAAGACGACGCCGCCGAGACGGTCGTAAATCAGATTGCAAGCGCCGCCGCCGATGCCCCACAGCACGTTGACGCCGATGATGGCCGCGACGAGCGGTTGCTTGGCAATATATCCCCAGCCCTCGCGCAAGTCTTGCCAGAAAGACTGACGCCTCGCCTTCTCGCGCCCCGCGACGCTTGCTTGCTCAGCCGCGTCGCTTTCAGGCGCGCTCTCGTCCTGCTTCATCTCTCGCTCGGGGATGAGCCAGATTGAGTAGGCCGAAACAAGGAAGGAGAACGCGTTGATGATGAAGGCCGCCTGATAGCCAAACCGCGCCGAGGCCCACCCGCCGAGCGCCGCTCCCAGAGACATCAGCAGAAAGCGCGACGAGAACATCAAAGCGTTGCCGGCCAAGAGTCCTGCATCGCCCGCAATGTTTGGCAGCGACGCATTCTTTGCCGCCTCAAAGAAGGCTGACAGCAATGTGGAGACGACCGTGCAGACGTAGGCAATCCATAAGTCTTCCGGCGCGCTGACGAGCAGAAAGCCGAGCGCGAAGACGGCCCGCAGCAAATCCGTCGCAATCATCACTCGGCGGCGCGACCAGCGGTCAACAAACGCGCCCGCCAGCGGCGCAAACAAAGCGAACGGAACCAGGCGCGCGACCATCATCGTCGCGGTCGCTTCCGGCGCAGCCGCCGAGACCATGCGCACCAATCCCAGCCCGGCAATGAAGTTAAACCAGTTGCCAAGCTCCGAGACCACCTGCCCCGCCAGCAAACGCCTGAACGAACGATTGCCGCGAATGAGCTGCATATATGTTAGCGAAGCCATAACTCACCTCAATGAAAAGAGCCGCCGGATTGAATCCGAGCGGCTCGCAGCCTTTCAAGGTTTTCGCGGAAACGTTTTATCCGCCGGTAAAGCGTGGTGGCCGTTTCTCGATGAAGGCTGCGACGCCCTCTCTGAAATCTTTTGTTTGTCCCGACTGAAGCTGCGCTTTGTGCTCCAGTTCGAGTTGAGCGCTGTAATCGTTGGTGGCGCTCTGTTCCAACAGTTCTTTCATGCGACCGATGGCGGCGGTCGGTGCGCTCGCCAGTTGTGCGCCCAGAGCCAGCGCGGCGCTCATCAATTCCCCGTCAGCGACGACCCGATTAATCATCCCGATTGATGCGGCACGCTCGGCGCTCAACTGCTCGCCCGTCATCATCAACTCGGTCGCCAATCGCCAGCCGACCAGACGCGGCAGAATGAACGTGCCGCCGCAATCGGGCGTCAGGCCGACTTTGACGAAGGCCTGATTGAAGCGCGCGCTTTCAGCCGCCAGCACGATGTCGCAAGCAAGGGCCAGATTGCAGCCGCCTCCCGAAGCGAAACCGTTGACGGCGGCGATGATAGGCAGCGGCGTGCGGCGCACCATGAGGATACATTCGTTTAGCAGACGCAGCGGCTCATCAAAGAAAGCCTCAATTCTTCCCTCTTGCTCGGCCATCTGCCGCATCTCCCGCAAATCGCCCCCGGCGCAGAAGGCTCGGCCCGCGCCCGTCAAGACAATGGCGCGCGCTCCGCGCTCGTGCGCTTCCTGCAAGGCACCGCGAAATTCGCGCCCCATCGTGACCGTCAGCGCGTTGAGCGCGTCAGGGCGATTGAGCGTCAGCAGGGCGACACGGTCGTCACCGAGTTCGAGTTGGATAGTTTCGTAACTCATCCTTAAAACATGAGAGGCAAAAGGCAAAAGCAGGCTCGAAGGAGACGCCGCGCGCGCTTGTTCCTTGAAGCTACTAGGGCCTTTGGCCTGTGACCTTCCTTGGTGCTGTACGGAGGCGGCGAGCAATTTGTTCGCCGCAAAATGGCTTTTCTATTGAGCGCGACTGGCGCTAAAGCATTCGCCACACAGTACGGGCCTTCCGGTCGAAGGCTTGAAAGGAACAGTGTCGGTTTTACCACACTGATCGCAGGTGATGTCGTAACGCTGGCGTTCGCCGCCGCCAGCGCCGCGGCCT
>CAZEZJ010000332.1:0-6019 GCA_964516695.1 uncultured Blastocatellaceae bacterium | reverse complement strand
ATTCGACGCGCGCTATTGCGCTCGAATCCGTGACGTTGAAGCGCGAACCCTTCCCGCTCGTCCAACCAATCTCTTTTGGCTCTGACAGTCGCACGCGCATTATGCTGTTTGCCCGGAATCTAGACCTGCTGCCCGGCGAGGATGCTTCACAAGTGACGGCTGAAGCGGAAGATGCGGGCCGCGTGCGCTACCCTTTAATTGTCGAATACGTCGGGCAGGTGCCGGGCTTCGCGTGGATGAGTTCAATAGTCGTGCGCCTGCATGACAACTTGGGAGATGCGGGCGACGTGCTGGTGGGAAT
The DNA here is from genome assembly GCA_964516695.1 of uncultured Blastocatellaceae bacterium. Lineage (GTDB taxonomy): Bacteria > Acidobacteriota > Blastocatellia > Pyrinomonadales > Pyrinomonadaceae > DASVTR01. The sequence goes on along the minus strand of CAZEZJ010000332.1, from coordinate 5,718 downwards.
CAGAGTGCACGGGTTGGCGAGCAACCGCGTGCGCGTCGGCATCGGTCACACGGGCGGCGGCCCGCCTGACGATGACGTTGTTCCTGCGCCCATCCCTGACCTTGGCCCAGGCGCTTCCCTGCGCGGCAAGAAACTCTTTCCCGCCGACAACGCTTGGAATCAGGATGTCTCAAGCCTGCCCGTTGACTCCAACTCCGATAATCTCATCGCCAGCATGGGCTTGACTAAAAACCTGCATCCCGATTTCGGGACAGTTTATGCGGGCGCGCCCAACGGCATCCCTTACATCGTCGTCTCCGGCCTACAGGCGAGAGTGCCCATCACGTTTGACGCTTACGGCTCTGAGAGCGACCCCGGCCCTTATCCCGTTCCACCGAATGCGCCAATTGAAGGTGGGCCAAACGCAACCGGCGACCGCCACGTCATCGTCATCGACCGCGATAACTGGAAACTCTACGAGCTTTTTTCGGCATCGCCCGTGAACGGCGGAACAAGCTGGCGCGCGGCGTGTGGCGCGGTCTTCGACCTCAACTCCAACGCCCTGCGTCCGGCGGGTTGGACTTCGGCTGACGCCGCGGGCCTGCCCATCTTCTCCGGCCTCGTCCGCTACGATGAAGTCTTCGAGCAGCGGGAGATTACACATGCCCTGCGCTTCACGGCCCAACGCACGCGACGCGCCTACGTGCATCCCGCGCGCCACTTCGCCAGCAGCAATACCAGCCCCAATCTGCCGCCGATGGGAATGCGCGTGCGCCTGAAAGCTTCCTTTGACATCACGAGATTTTCGCCCGCGATGCAGGTCATCCTCAGAGCGTTGAAGAAGTATGGAATGATTCTGGCGGACAACGGCTCGGACTGGTTTATCAGCGGTGCGCCTGACGCGCGTTGGAGCGATGACGAGTTGAATACGCTCAAACAAATCAAAGGCTCTGACTTCGAGGTCGTGCAGATGGGAACGATTGTGGATAGATGAACATGGACGCGGCCAGAGTTTGACGTTCGATGCTGACGAAACCGTCTCCAGAGCAACTTGCGGCAGCGGCGGGCCGCACCGTGCCGGACGTTATCGCGCCGAACCTGCGCGTTCTCTTCTGCGGAATCAACCCCGGCTTATACACCGCGGCCGTCGGGCATCATTTCGCCCGCCCCGGCAACCGTTTCTGGCCCGCGCTTTACAGGGCAGGTTTTACGAGCAAACTGCTCAAGCCATCGGAAGAGCGCGAGCTGCTCTCGCAGGGATATGGCATCACTAACGTCGTCGAGCGTGCGACCGCTGCGGCGGCTGAGCTATCGGCGGAAGAGTTCATCGCGGGCGGGCAGCGCCTTCAGGCGAAGGTGCGGCGCTTCCGTCCGAAGTTTCTCGCCATCCTCGGCGTCGGCGCTTACCGCACGGCGTTTCAGCAGCCCACAGCCAAACTCGGACCGCAAAGTGAAACTATCGGAGCAACGCTCATTTGGGTGTTGCCGAATCCGAGCGGCCTGAACGCGCATTACAAGCCAGCGGATTTAGCGCGCCTGTTTGCAGAACTGCGCCGCGCGGCTGAGAAAGAAACGCCTCCGCCGACTTGATGCCTAGCGTGTAAGCAGGTTACGAATATTATTATCTACCTTGTGTCAGGATGCGGAAGCTCTTTTTAGTAATAATAGTCCAACGACAGTTCCGGCCAATTCGGTGAGCGGCAGCAGTAGGGCTGTCGCCTGAAACACCGTTACCCAAGCGCTATTAGACATCGCGGCGACATGAGAAACATGGTCAGGACTAAGAGTCACAAAATGGTTGTAGACGCCGAAGACGAGCGACCCCGCCATTGAAATCGCGAGCATGACGGCTCCCGCCGTGCCGTGCTTTTTCCACAGCAGCAGGCCCGCCAACACGGGCGCAACGGCGATGACGACGATGACGAACAAGCTTTGGGAAGTTGAAAGTTCGACGCCGAGAGTTTGATGCGCGGCCCCGTGCAGCGTGGCGACGGCGGCGTGCGCAATCACCATCGCCAACGCGAATCGAAGAAGCTTAGACATACACAGTTGAGCTGTGAAATAGGTTAGATGGATGAGCTAGAAGCTATCGTCCTGCTTGAAGCTCATAGGCGAACAGGCGATTATCGTTTGAGACGTAGAGCAGATTCGTCGTCTCGTCGCTGATGAAGCGCTCGTCCGGGTCGCTGAGTTTAACGGCTCTTTCGGCCAGGCCCGTGTTCAGATTAACGCCGAGCAGCCCACGCCCTTCCTCGCTCCCCTTCAAATCGGTATAGAAATACATCCACTGGCCGCGCAGCGCCGCCAATCGCCTGCGCCGCCAGAGAAAGCGAGAGAGCTTTTCGAGTTGGGCCGCGGGGTCGAGGCGGTCCAGGAGACGTTCGCCCACTTCCGATGACGAGGGCGTTCTCACAGGCACGCGCAAATTTTGCGACTGCCGCACGCGCGACAAAACGCCGAAGGATGAGAATCTTTCTCGCACATACTCGCGCGAATAATTCTCCGCGAGGCTCGTCAGGCTGTTGAGCGACGCGTGGGTGGCGAGTCCTGACCAGCGCAGCGTGCTGGCGGAACCGAGAAGTTGCGCGCCGCGAAAGACGGTCGAGGCCGCGCCGCCATAACGAAAGTAGAGCGAGGCGGCACGCGCGGCGATGGCCGCGACTGTTCTGAGCAGCCCGCGACCCGGCGGGTTATGCCGCGAGCGCCACACGGTCTCTTTACCCGTACCGTCGAAAGCCGCCACCTCGTTGTCGCCTCCGACAACCATCTGCCCGCTCTCATTCAATAAAACGAAAGCGGCTCTTTGCACGCCGTGGGAATATTTCGCGCGTCGTTTGCCGGTCGCGGCATCGAGCATGATGAGGTCGTCGCTGTCTGCGATGACGATGGTTGACGCATCGGGAAGCGCCATGTTGGTGATTCCCTTGTCGGCCCCCTTGTATCGCCACAAAACTTTTCCGCTCTCGACGGCGATGGCGCTAACGCCATACGGGCCGCGCTCGGTCCGCTCGCCGTTCTCCAGGCGCGTAAACTGCCCGCCCGTGCGCACGTAAATCACATCTCGTGTGAGCAACATTTCGGGCGCTAGCCCAAGGTCTTTCGATTCCCACACCTCTTCGCCGCTGACGCGCGAGATGGCACGCACACGGCCACGGCCCGAAACGTAAATGCGCCCCTCGTCCATCACAGGGTCGGCTTCCGTCAACGCCAACCCTTCCTCGTTAACGCGAAACTTTTCGCGCTGGCGCTCCTTCCCTGAACGCTGGTCGAGAGAAGTCACGCCGTCGTAAAAAAGGTAGAGGCGGCCGGCGAGAAATGCGGGCGCGCGGTAGTTGTCGAGCGTGTAAGGCACATCGTCGTCACCATTCCAACGCGCGGGCATCATCTCGATTTCGCTTTCAAGCTCATGCTTCCACAACTCTTTGCCCGCGCTCAAATCAAACATGTGAACCACGGGGCGACGCTTGAAGCCTGAGCGTGCGCCGCCGCGCGCATCACGCGTTAAGACGACGGCGAGCAGATTAGCATTCTGCTCAAGCGCCATCTGCATCACCGCGCCGCGCACCCGTTCGCTGCGCCAAAGCGTCTCGCCCGTCATCAGGTCCGCTGCTTCCAGCCGCGACTTATCGCCGCTCTCCAAACTCAACAGCAGCAGGTCTGTGCCGGGCACGGGGGCAACATCCGTCTCATCGAGCCGCGCATTCTTACGCCGCCACAGCACATCGCCCGATTCCGCATCAACGCCGTAGAGAGACTTGCTTGTGCCGACAACGAGCACGCCGAGTTCAGTCGCCTGATAGAAGCGAACGCGGTCGTCCAGCTTCGCAGACCAGCGTGTTGCTGCCTTTGCTTCCCCGCCGTAGAGACAAAACGCGGCCAGCAGCGCAGACAAAAACAAGGCGCATTTCAGCGCCCCGCGAGCGTTGGAAAGATGAATCGAGAAAGACACTTGATGATTACCGCTTCACATAAATTCCTTGTGCCTTTATGACAAGGTCGCTTGAATTATAGGGCTTCCGGCAGAGAATTGTCACAGCGAGCAGAGGCGAATCAAAATTGGCGGATTAAGCACGGGCTTTCGTCGCAGGCAGCATCTACCGCTCGGTGCGTCTCCTTTGAAAGGCCGCACGCGACTACTCATCTTTGGAGGGCTTGGAGCGCAGCCGTTTAATCTCGGAGCGGCGCGCCTTCTCTTCGAGAGTTCGATTCTTGGCGCTCTTCGGAACGCGTGTCGGAACGCGTTTGGCCGGGCGATAATTCAGTCGTTCGATTTTCTCGCGCAACTTTTTTAAGCAGAGCGCCTTATTCCGGTGCTGGCTGCGCTCTTGCTGTGAGGTCACGACCACGCCCGAAGGCAGGTGCTTGAGACGAATGGCGCTCTCCGTCTTGTTGACGTGCTGGCCTCCGGGGCCGCTCGAACGAAACGTGTCCACCTCACACTCTCGCAGCAAATCTTCATCCGATTCCGGCAAGATAATCATCCGAGCATTCAATCCCCCGTTCAGAGAACCTTTCAGCGAAAGCCGCTCTCCGGCATTTAATAAAAAGAAGAGGCGTTATCGTCAGCAACTTAATAATACAGGATTGCCGCCAAAAGAGAGGACCGCAACTAAACGTGAAACCGCACGAACCGTCACGAACAGGCTTGCCTGTTCGCGACGGTTCGTGCGTTGCACTTGAGTTGACGTATCTACTCTTTATTCTTGAGCTTCAATGATGAGCGCTTGCCGGAGCTTACTGGCTGACGCCGACGCCCGCGCAATCGCTATTGGCCCTTGACACGATTGGGCCGAAGCGAAGCTGATATTCCTCGGAAGTCAGAAAGGCGCAGACCATCGCCAGATAATTGCCCGGCACGCGGTTGTCAACCACGTCGAGCCAGAATTGATAACCGCCTTCGTCAGGATTGCGCCGGAGATAACCGAAGTATTGCATCAACACGAACGCGCGGTTGTATTCAGCATTCTGCACCGCCGCGTCATCGGCCACGAGCCTCACAACGCGCGCACGCCCGCCGTTTGTCTGATACTCGTTGATGAGCGCCGTGCGCTGCGCGGAGAGGTTCGCTCCGGTCGTTAGCTGCACCCTCTGCAAGAGCGCGTCAACAAATTGTTCGGGCGTCTGCGACGCGGGATATACTTGCAAAAACTCCTGCCTTTGCACCCATTGATTGGCGAACGCCTGCTTCATCTGTTCGAGTTGCGGCCCTTCGGCTATCTGGCTGCGGTCTGCGCTGAACTCCTGAAAGAGGGGGCGGCGACCGAGGCTTGAGCGATAAAAACGATAGATGAAAGAGCCTGTGCGTTGAAACTCCTGCTCGACGAAAAAGGCGGCGCTGACGGCGACGCGCTGGTGCTTGATGCAGTTTTCGTCAGACCCGCAACGCGTGATTTCCCGAGTCCAGTAGGAGAGTCCGCCCGTGTCCGGCGTGCGGTTGAGAAAGTCACCATATTGCTGCCGCACGAAGAAAGAGGCGTCGTCAATAAAGCTGCGGTGCGGAAGATTGGGGCGCAGCACGAACAACCCTTGTTCGATGCCGCTGACGATGACCGTGCCGCTTTTGAAGAAAGGATAATTGCCCCACGCGCCGTTGAAAGAAGGGTCGTCGTTAATCGGGAAGATGTCGAAGAAGGCCACCTCATTCATGCTTGCGACGGCTGTATTCGCGGCGTCGAGGATGCGCAGGCCGCTCCTGTAGTTGGACTCGTAGGCGTAGCGCCCGCGCACGTAAAGGTTGTG
>CAZEZJ010000331.1:0-6044 GCA_964516695.1 uncultured Blastocatellaceae bacterium | reverse complement strand
GGGACGCTATCCGCCACCGTGACTTTCTTCGCATCAGAAAGCGCGCTCTCGCGGCTCTCAGGACGCGTTGTGCTCGCCGCCCTGTTGCACCCGCTCAAAACCGCGAGCGCGCTCAAGCACAACACCAACAACGCGACGCTTGATGGGCGACTAAACGCTCGACGAAAATTTTTAGGACGATAACAAATGAGATACTTCATTAGGAGAAATTCTTAAAACGATGACGTCGGAACGCTAAACGATAAACTATTAGAGCTTGCTTTTCATTCATCGCTGCTGCCTTCATCGTTCATCCTTACTTTTCCAGCCATTGGCCACTATAGACGACATCGGCCCGGCCTGTCATCACGACCTCGCCGTCCGTTTCACGCCACTCGACCGCGATAACTCCGCCCGGCGTGTGAACGCTCACGCGGCGTTCTGTTAATTCATTCAAGCAGCTAGCGACCGCCGCGGCGCAGGAGCAAGTGCCGGAGGAGAAGGTCTCACCGACGCCGCGCTCCCAGAGGCGCACTTCGATGTTGCTGCGGTCGCTGACGCGCACGAAAATGACGTTTGTGCGCGCTGGAAATTGCCGATGCGTTTCCAGCGCGCGCCCCAATCGCCGCCAGTCAATCGCGTCGAAGTTTTCAACGAAGATGCAGCAGTTTGGATTGCCCATCGAAAGCGCCGTCACGCGCAACTCCGTGCCTTCAACCGCGAGCGGGTAATTCATCACACGCTCGCGCGGCTCGTCCGTCAACATCGGAATCTCTGCGCTCGCAAAGAGAGGCCGGCCAAGCTCCGACTCAAACCAGTAGTGCCCATCCTCTATGCGCTCGCGCAAGCGATAGCGCTTTGTGCCGCTGCGTGTTTGTAAGCGCAACTCATCCTGCGACCAGAGACCACGATAATAGAGATAGGCCACGGTGCAGCGCGTGCCGTTGCCGGATAATTCCGCCTCGCTGCCGTCAGGGTTGAAGATACGCACGCGAAAATCCGCGCCTTCTTCTTCCGTGCGCGCCACAACCGTGATGCCGTCTGCGCCCGCGCCGTAGTGGCGGTCACACACGCGCCGAGCAAATTCGTTCAGAGAGCGGACGCCCGCCAGATGTTGCTCTTCAAAGACTATGTAGTCGTTACCGAAACCGTGGAATTTGATGAACTGCATCGAACGTCAAAAATCGTGGTGGAGGTCTCTCTGGTTTTCCTGCCGGAATAATTCCTACTGCGGATAGTCCGAAGCGGCCCTCTCGCGGTCGGGGAGAGTGATTGTGCCACATGCGCCTTTGAATGACAAAGAGCGACGGCGTTTATCAACAGTCTGAGTCGCTTTGCGACTAGAGCGTGAGACGCTTTTTCGTTATGACCTTCCGGCAAATGACGCCAGCGCGATAGCGATGGTGTCCAGATAAACGCGGCGCTCGCTCGGCGCTTCTGGATAATTGTTGAGCAGAACGGAGAAGACGAGGCGCTCGCCCGAGGCGCTTGTGACGTAGCCGGAGAGCGTGGCGACCGTGTTGATGGTTCCAGTCTTGGCGCGCAAGTTTCTCTCGGCCGGAGTGTTCTTCATCCGATTCTTTAGCGTGCCGTCAACGCCCGCAATCGGCAGCGCCTCGCGGAAGGCGCTCGCGTAGCGATGACGATGCATGTAAACGAGCAATCGCATCGTGGCGTCGGCTGTAATCAGATTGTGGCGCGAGAGACCTGAGCCGTCGGCAATGACGATTTCGCGCGCGCCGATGCCCGCCTCGCGCAAGAAGGTTCGGATGACCTCGCTGCCCGCGTCAGCCGTTATCACTTTCGGGTCAACCGTCCCCATGACACGACCGAGCGTGCGCAGCAGCAACTCCGCGTAAAGATTCTGGCTCGGCTTCAAACACTGCGCCGCGATGACGCTCAAGGGCTGTGATTGGACATTGGCGATTTCAACGAGCGCGGAAGTTTGAAGCGGAAGATTGCTGCGAGCACGCGCATTGATGGTCTGCGTCTGACCTGTGATGATGACTCCGCGCTGCGCGAGCGCGGTGCGCAGTAAGTCCACGAAAATGAGCGCCGGACGCGTCACGGCAAAGCTGCCGACGTAGCCTTTATCGCTCGGCTCAGCATTACCGAGCGGCACGCTCCCGCTTACTTCCAGCACATTTTCACCGAGCGGGCGAACGACAGTCACGTCTCTTCTAGTCCCTCTCGCGCCGGTCGTCACGCGGTTGACGATGCGAACGACGGAAGTAACCGGTCCGGTCGTCACAGTGGCCGGAGAGCCGGCGCTCGCGCCCGGCCTAACGAAAACGTCGAGCGCGTTGTTGTTGACCGTCAACGCGCTTACCTCCGCGCCGTCAGCCGATTGTAAATCGTCCCACTCCCAGCCCCAGCCAAGCGGCGGCCCCGTGAAATAACTTTCATCCCCGACGAGATTGCCCTCTATTCTTTTGACGCCGCCCGCGATGATGCGCGCGGCCAAATCATCAATCGCTTTGTAGTAGTCGCCATTGTTGAAGCTCGCGGCAAAGGTCGGGTCGCCGCGCCCGTAGACGATGAGGTCGCCGCTGAGCGTGCCCGCGGCGTCGGGGCGCGTGTTGGCATAGACGGAAGTGGTGTAGCGATAGTCAGGCGAGAGGCGGTCGAGCGCGGCGGCCACCGTATAAATCTTCATGTTCGACGCGGGCAGCAAGAGCTTGCCAGCGTTCTCCTCATACAGGATGCGGCCCGTATCGAGCGAGGCGACTTTCACCGCCAACTGTGAAGGAGCAATCTCGGAGCGACGCAGCGTGTTGGAGATGCGCGTGCGCAACTCTTCAATCGTGCGCAGCGCGCCGGGGACGACAGCCGCCGGCGTGGTCGCCGCGACGGCGCTTGGCGTCGGCGTGGAGAGCGGAGTCGGAGCAGCAACAGGCGCGCTCGTTGAGACGGAAGGCGTGGCGACTCTACGCTCGCGCTGCTGTTGTGGCCGCGTCTCCTGCGCTCTGAGCGGAACGCTGGCCGTGAAGCTGAAGCTCAGCAGCAGGAGCAGCGTGATGAAGCTTGACGCTTGTTGGTTTCTAATTCTCATCTTTAACTAAAGCCCATCTTGAATTTGAAGGAGAGAGTAGAGTATGGCCCAGAAGCGTCTTCGAGCGCCAGTGGTCGGAGAAACGATGAACGAGGAATGATGAACGATGAATGAAAAGCAAGCTGCTGACAGTTCACCGTTCATCGCTTATCGTTCATCGTTTCGCTTATATCGCTCGCGCGTACCAGTTCCAGATTAAGACGGTCCAGTATTGATAGCCCTGCGCGGTCGGATGCTTGCCGTCGGGCGCGCGCGCCACCTGTAGGCCGTTGGAGTTGTAGAAGTGTGCGGGTTGGAAATTCTCGTCAATGACGTTAATCAGTCCCTTGTCCGGTTTCCAACAGGGCGGGCCAATCCAGAAGGCCGGACGCGTGCCGAGGTCTCTGACCATCGCTTTGATGAGGGGCGCGCGAAGCTCGGGCTGCTCGATGAAGATTTCGTTTGAGCCAAGCGCGATGAAAACGATGTCGGGTCGGTGTTTGAGTAAAAGCTCTCTGAGCTTGCCTGAGCCTTGCCACCAGACAATGGTCGAGCTGCGCTCCTGCGCGTTGATGAAACGCCCGCCCGCCGCCTCGACCTTCTTTTGCAAGTGTGGGCCGATGCCTTCGGCCATCGAGTCGCCGATGAGCATGATGGACTGGCCCGCAAGCTGGACGGGAAATGCGCCCGCCCCTGATGCCCAGAGCGTGAATGAAACTTCGCCGCCGCCGGCGAGATGCGCCGCGCCTTCAACGATTGGCCCACGCGCCTGCTTCAACTCAAGGCGAACTCCGCCCACCTCGAATTTCCAAGGCAACGCGTGTTCAGGCGCGGTCGCCTTTAATTGAAGCTCACGGCAGTTTTCGAAACCCAACTGAAACTTGACTTCTCGTTCGGCGTCGAGGCTAAGCGCGACCGTCTGCGGCGCGCATTCGAGACCGCGACTGCTCATCTGCGGCAAGCTGGCAACGGGCAAATTCTTAACGACTTCGATGGTGGTCGAATCCTCGTGGCCTTCCCAGTTGCTTTTAATCGTCACACGACCGGGCTTGAGGGCCGAGAGAAGTCCATCTTCACCGATTGATGCTAGCTTCGCATCCGACACGTTCCAACGCGCGTTGATTGCTTCCTGATGAAGACCATTGAAAGCGGGCGCTGCGCTAACAGCGTCAGGGTCGCCTGATTCCTCTTTGTATTGCTGGTAGGCCAAGAGCCGCGCGCTGTGGCCGACGCCGACGTGCGTCGGGTTGCGCGCGATGTTGATTTTCAGTGTGGTTCGCTTTGGAGCGCGCTGGCACGCGGCAGCAAAAACGACGAACAGGGGCAACAATAAAATAACGAGATGGGGGCGACTCGTCTTCATTTTCAACTCTCTAGCGTTGTTGGGCCAGCAAAATTAATTATTCGCTGGGTTGGATTGAATTGACAATCTCGTCGGCGGTGGCCGTTGCCGTCCCGACTTTACCGACGACGATTCCGGCGGCCTGGTTTGCGAGAATCGCCGCTTCGAGCATTGATGCTCCGGCGGCGAGCGCGGCTGAAACGGTCGCAATCACGGTATCGCCAGCGCCCGTCACGTCGTAGACCTCGCGCGCAGCCGTCTCGACGTAAACCGGCTCGCTGTCCTTTTCCAGCAACATCATGCCGCGCTCGCCGCGCGTAATGAGTACGGATTCGCAGGCCAACTGCTCGCGGATGAGATGGGCCGCCGCCTTGAGTCCGTCGTCTGTGTGGTCTTCCATGCCAGTCAGTCGCAGCGCTTCATGGTGGTTCGGCGTGACGAGCGTTGCCGGACGATAAAAAGAGAAGTTGCGAATCTTCGGGTCAACCAGCACGGGGATTCCGCGCTCGCGCGCCACGGGCAAAATCTCTCCGAGCACACGCGGCGTCACAGCGCCCTTATCATAATCCGAAACCACCAGCACGTCAGCCTCTGCAAGCGCTCGCTGAAGAACATGAACGAGGCGCTCTTCGACGCTTGCTGCGACGGGCGTGCGGCGCTCGCGGTCTGCGCGCACGACGAGTTGATTGTGCGCGATGATACGCGTCTTGATGGTTGACGGCCGGCTTTCGTCAACGACGAGAGTTTCATCCGCTCCCTCGCCGCCCGCCGCCCGCCGCAACTCCTGACGCAAACGCTCGCCCCCTGTGTCTGACCCGACGACGCCGACGACGCTCGCCCGCGACCCCAAAGCCAGAAGATTAGCCAGCACGTTTGCCGCGCCGCCCAAGTGTACAGACTCGCGCCGTATGTCAACGACGGGCACGGGCGCTTCCGGCGAAATCCGCGTCACATCGCCCCACACGAATTCATCAAGCATCACGTCGCCATAGACGACCACCCTGCGGCTGCCAATGCGCCGTGCAATCTCTCGCGCACGTTGTTGGGTCAATTGATTCATCACAGCAGCGGTCGGCAAACGCCTGCCCGCAGTTGAGCGGCAGATTTCATAAAAGGGTTTGCGGCGCGGAATGAAGCTGATGGTTGACGGCTGAAGGCTGACTGCTTTCTTCGAGCACTCTTTCAATGGCTGCCGTGACGCGCTCGACTGCGACGCGGCGGATGCATTCGGGCTGCTCAAACTCCGCGCAGGTGTAGCCGGGGCATGGCGCGCATGACATCTCTTCGCGGACGACTTCCGCCGGAATTTGAGTCCACGGTCGCCAGTGTGCGACGTTGGATGAGCCGAAGATGACGACCGATGGCGTGCGGACGGCGGCGGCCATGTGTGCGATGCCGCTATCGTTGCCGACGAAGATACGCGCGCGCGCCGCAAGCGCCGTGACCTCCGGCAGCGAAAGGTCTGTGAACGCGTTGATGCGCGCCGCACATTCCGCTTGCAGAGCGTCGAGAACAGCGGCTTGATTCGGGGCGGCGATGGTAACGATGCTCAGGCCGCGCGCCTCAAGATTTTCCGCCACGCGCGCGAAGTTTTCCGCCTTCCATTGCTTCGACTCAAAAGCCGCTGCCGGATGCAGCAGCGCGAACGGAGTCGTGTTTAATCCGCAGGCCGTCAATCTGCGGCCCACATTC
>CAZEZJ010000330.1:0-6049 GCA_964516695.1 uncultured Blastocatellaceae bacterium | reverse complement strand
GATGCTCAATCAGCCGATGGATTACAGGTTTATCGACCGCGCGCCCTTGAAGCTGATAGCGACGACCGTAGTGGGAACGATTATCCTCTACATGCTCGACCTCTTCTTCAGCGAGCGTGCCAGGCAGCGACGCCAACTAGCCTTTCGGCGGCGCGTCGCAAGGCGCAGCCCCTTGAAGCTGGGGCGCAGGAAGTAAAGCCAAGGGCTTCCGGTTTTAAGTTTTCGGATAAAGCCGGAAGATTTGTTGTATAGTCGAAGCTGGCGCTGGCGACCGGGCGGTCAGGGCCGGAAACTGAAAATTCAAGACCGAAAAACTGTCCTATGAAATTCGAGGACGAATCACAAAACTTGCGCGTGCGGCTGCGCGTCATACAGGTGCTAGTGCTGTTGTTGTTGACGGTGCTGGGCGTCAGGCTCTACGTGCTCCAGGTGGTCAACGGGCGGCGCTACGCCGAGCGCGCCGAGAATCAACGCATCCGGCTGCTGCCGATTCCGGCCCCGCGCGGCGTCATCTTCGACCGCACGGGCAAGCGCGTGCTGGTTGACTCGCGCCCGATTTACAACGTCATCATGTCGCGCGAGGACATCAAGGGCAAAGACTTCACGGCGATGATTGGGCCGCTCTCCGAAGGCTTGGCGATTGAACCGGACTCTTTACGCGAGCGCTTTGAGCAGGTCAGAACCCAGCCCGCCTTCGAATCAATCCTCATCAAGGAAAACGCGACCCCCGCCGACATCGCATGGGTCGAAGCGCACATGCTCGAACAGCCTGAGTTGCGCGTCGAGCAACAGCCGCAGCGCCGCTATCCTGAAAGCGGAGCGCTGGCTCACGTGCTCGGCTACGTCGGTGAAATCAGTCCCGAACAATTGGAGCAGCCGCGCTACAAAGAAAAGGGCTACAAGGCGGGCGACATCATCGGCAAGGAAGGCTTGGAAGCGGTCTACGACGATTATCTGCGAGGCCGCGACGGCTATCGCCGCGTCGTGGTCGATAGTCGGGGCCACATTCAGAGCGAGATAGAAGTCGTCCAACCGCAACCCGGGCAGGATATGGTGACGACCATCGACGTTGACTTGCAGGAGGCCGCCGAAGAGCAACTGCGCAACTCTCCGTCGAAGCGCGGCGTCATCGTCGCGCTTGACCCGAACAACGGCGAAATCCTAGCGCTTGCGTCCGCTCCGTCTTACGACCCAAACCTCTTCTCGCAACGCATCGCCACCAAAGAAGGACGCCGCGAGTATGCGGCGCTGCTGACAGACCCGAAGACGCCGCTCTACAACCGTGCGATTCAGGGACGCTACCCGCCCGGCTCGACGTGGAAGATTCCGATGTCCGTCGCCGCGCTGCAACAGGGCGCGATTACCATCAAGAACTCAAACATGCTGTGCGGCGGCGGCATTACCATCGGCAACAAGTTTACGCGCTGCATGAACAGCCACGGCAATCCGCCGCTCGACTACGCCATCACACACTCCTGCGACGGCTACTATTATCGTCTCGGCTTGAAGATGGGCATCGACGGCATGATGCAGATGGTTGAAGAGTTTGACCTCGACAAGCGCACGGGCGTCGATTTGCCGCACGAGCTTATCAGTTGGACGCCGAACCACTGGAAGCCCAGGCTGGAAGCGCGCGGAGAAGCTTGGAAAGACATTCGCACGGTTTACGCTTCCATCGGGCAGGACACCGTCGCGGTAACGCCGCTCGCATCGCTGCGCGCCATCGCCGCGATTGCAGTCGGTGGCCGCATGTACGTGCCGCATCTGGCGAAAGAGTTTAGGGCAGTCTCAGCCGTCGGTGAGCCTGACTCGCCCGATTACCGTGCGCTGCGCCCCGCGCGCGGCTTCGACCGTCCCGACCCGAAGATTATTCCGATTCCCGCAGAGGAGCACGACCTCGTCGTCAAAGGCATGTGGGGCGTGGTCAACAGCGGCGGAACGGCGGGCAGAATCCGCATGGCAAACTTCGAAATCGCGGGCAAGACCGGCACGGCGCAGGTCGTCGGCCTCGGCAAAGATACGGGCGAGAACAAAGACCACGCGTGGTTTGTCTCCTACGCGCCCGCCTACAAGCCGGAAATCGCCGCCATCGCGCTCATCGAAAACGTCGGCTTCGGCGGCACCCACGCCGCTCCCGCCGTCCGCGCCCTGTATGACGTTTACTACCGCAAGACCCGCGGCGAAGAACCCCCCGGCTCACAACAAATCGCTTTAAAGCAGTGACGGGTGACGAGTGACGAGTGACAAGTTAAAAGAAAGGCTCTCGTCGCTCGCAGCTTGTTTCTTCTACTTGCTGGTCACTCGTCACTTGTCACTCGTCACCGTACTTCTATGGTCGCAATTTTAGAGAAACGAACGCTCAGGGATTTCGATTGGCTGCTGGCGGTGCTGGCGGTGATGATAGTTATTTTCGGCACCTGGCAGATTCGTAACGCGCAGCCGGAAGAGACTTACTGGCAAAAGCAGCTCATCGGACTCGGCATTGCGCTGGTCGCGATGCTCGCCATCTCTTTAACGGATTATCGCAAGCTCGTCCACATCGCGCCCGCTTTCTATCTTTTCGGGCTGGCGCTCTTGGTGCTGGTGCTCGTGCCTGGCATCGGGATGCGGATTCACGGGCAACAGGCTTGGATTAAGATGCCCATCGTCGGGCAGTTTCAGCCCTCGGAGTTTGTGAAGATTCCGACGGTGATGATGCTGGCCCGCTATTTTGGCAGGCATCGTCATGGGCCGCTGAATTTTAAAGAGATGGTTATCGGCGTCGGGATTCTCGCGCTGCCCGTTGGGTTGATTCTGCTCGAGCCTGACGCGGGCCAAGCGCTGACCTATTTTCCGTTGCTGGGCGTCGTGCTTTTTCTGTCGTCGATTCGAATGCGTGTGGTGCTCGCCGTCCTCGTCTTAAGCGTCGCCCTCATTCCCGCCGGTTATTACGTCGGGGTCAAGACGGGCAAGATTAAGGACTACCAGCAGCAGCGCATCATGGCTATCCTAGACCCTGAGAGCGCAGACCCGCGCGGCTACGCTTATCACACGATTCAGTCAATGGTGACCATCGGCAAGGGTGGGCTGACAGGCTCGCAGTCTTCGTCGGAATATTCGCAGAGCCGTCTGAAATTTCTGCCCGAGCCGCACACGGACTTTATCTTCGCCGTGACGGCGGAGTCCACAGGCTTTCTCGGCTGCATTCTCCTATTGGTGGCCTACGCGTTGCTGCTCTCGCGTCTTATCTCCGGCGCACGACGCGCGCCCGACCGCACGGGGATGCTCGTCATCATGGCGATTGTCGGCGGCATGGCTTTCCAACTCTTCATCAACATCGGCATGGCGCTCGGGATGCTGCCCGTCATCGGCGTGCCGCTGCCGCTCATGAGCGCCGGTCTCTCATCCGTGCTCGCGACCTTCATCGCCATCGGCTTCGCCATCAGCGTCCAACTACGCCGCTTCGTTAACTAGACTCAGAAGTGCGGCGGGAATAATTAACTGCCTTCACGCCGCAAGCCATTCGGCCTGTAGCTTCTCAATCGCCAATTCTTTGTGCTTGGCTTCGACCTCTATCCAAGGCGCGCGGCGAAAGGCGGCGGGCATCGTTTCTATCAGGTCGCTGTGGTGTCTATCAACGAGAGATTCGCGACCGTTGGAGATGTGAACGAGTTGCCATTCGGGCACGGGCCAAGTGGTGCGTGCGGCTTCGAGCATCCGTCCGACGCTCTCGTGGTCGTAGCTGTCCAGTTGTTCGTGGACTAGATGGTGATGCGCATCGAAGACCATTGGCACATGGGCGGCGCGGCAGACTTCCAATATCTCTTCAGCGCTATAGATATACTCATCGTTCTCGAAGGCGATGCGCGAGCGCACGTTTGACGGCAGATTGCCGATTGCTTCGATGAGAGGCTCGCTTCTCCCGCCCTTTCCGCCGTGAATCTCGATGAGCGCCCAGGGCGAGCATGGCAATTCGAGCATGTCCATCACGCGGGCGTGTGTTTCCAGAATCTTGATGCTGTTGGCGACCACCTGCGGCGATTCCGAATTGAGCACGACGAACTGGTCAGGATGCAGCACCAACCGCAAGCCCAGATTTTGGGCGCGCCTGCCGGTCTCGCTTAACTCGCGACTGAATTCTTCCAAAACGTTTGCGCCCGGCTCATCGTCCGCGAAGGGGAAGAGGCCGGAAGTCATCCGGTAGAGCTTGATGCCGCGCTCCGAACAATAATCGAGCGCCTTGTTTAAGCGCGCTAGATTGTCCGCGTAGAGTTCGCGAAGCAGACGCTTCTGCTCTTCTGCGTCAAACTGCAAAAGGCGCTTGCGCGTCAGCGCCCGATAGCGCACCGCATCCGTGGTGGTGATGCAGACTAGGCCCAGTTGGGGCGCGCTGCCGCGCTGCCCGTCGCTGTCTGTGGAATTACGCTTTGCCATTTTCGTATTTATCCAAATGCTCCTGCTTCAATTGATTGTAAACGGGGTCGGCCTTAACGATGTCAAGATGCTTTTTGAAAATCTTCGAGCTTTCGAGTTTTTGGTAATCTCTCTCAAACGGCGCGACCGCGCGACCCCACGCGCCGCTCTGTCCTTTGCGCTCAGCAGGCACGGGGCCGACGTACTTTTTGCCGCTTCGATGATTGAAGTAACGCAGGCTGCGAGTCCATCCCATTTGCAGAAACTTGCGGGCCATATCCATCCCAACGAAATCGCTTGCCGCTTTGTATTGCAGGTAAAGCTCGTAAATCTTCTCGGCTGACTGGCGCGCGATGTCCGGCGTCTTGAAACGCCAGTGTGGCAGAATCTCGCTCTTGTACGGCTCGACACTGAGCACGCCCTGTTCACCACGCCCGACGCGATAGAGTTCAGGCTGAGAGCGAAAATCTACTTCGTGGAAGTTGAGCTTGTAATCGAACGGCATCCCACCATTGATTAACTCACTTGTATGATAAATATATTTCGAAAGCCTGTTCGATATTTTTCATCTTTCGTCCTGAAGAAGCGAACACAACAAACTCGCAGACACAGAGGAAACGATTGCTGCGGCAATGGATGAATGAGAGGCCAGCGATTGATAGCTGAGCCTTCAAAGCTGCCGCGTCAATTGTATCCTTTTAGTCTCAAGTATTTCTCAAGGCCTGGTTCATATTCTGATAGCCGTTGCTGCGCCGGAATGCTTGCCCTAGAGAACGCGCACGGTTTGCGTTTGGCGGCCATTGCTGTTATCAGAGGAGCATACGTGTCTATAAAAATTGGGGGAATATTTTTCATGTGCCTAACGATTCGCTGCCTGTTAACGGGCTGCCTGATAGTCTGTTTGGCCGCCTGCGCGTCGAATAATAGCGGCACTCCGCAGAACGGCAGCGTCGCTCCCGCCGCTTCGTCAAACTCTACGGTGGGCCAATCAACAATCGCCGGGCAGCCGAAGGAAGGAAGCGGCGACGCAACGGGCGCTGATACGGGCGCGCCAGCCGCTAACCAACCGCCGCCGCCCGCCGGCATTGATGCCTGTTCGCTGTTGACGGCCACAGAAGTCGCGGCGATTCAGGGCGGAACTATCAAGGACACGAAGGGCAACCAACGAAGCGAGGGCGACTTTCTGATGTCGCAGTGTTTCTACACGGCTGAAGAGTTCGTACGCTCTGTGAGCTTGTCCGTCGTCCAACAGAATCCCGCCGCCACGACCAAGCAGCCGCGAGAATACTTCAACGAGAAGTTTAGCGAAGCCGTGAAAAAGCCAAAGCCCGACGGCAAGAAAGAGCGAGAGGCGAAGAAAGAAAATCAGCAGGGCCAGGCGCGCGGCGAAGAGGAAGAAAAAAAGGATGAACCCACAGTGGAACGCGTCGGCGGACTTGGCGAGCAGGCTTACTGGGTGCAGGGCGGCCCGAGCGCTGCGCTCTACGTCTTGAAGAAGAATCAATTTATCATCCTGAGCCTCGGCGGCGGCGATGCCGATGCTGTCAAGCTCAAGAAGACGAAAGAGCTAGCCCAAAAAGCTCTGAAGCGTCTGAAATAACCGCGAACGTAAAGTTAATTGACAGCTAGTTAACCTCGCAAGCGAACGTAAAGAAAG
>CAZEZJ010000329.1:0-6070 GCA_964516695.1 uncultured Blastocatellaceae bacterium | reverse complement strand
GGCTTAAACTCTTCCGGGCTTTCATAAAATCGCGCGTCGCGATGCACGACCCACGCCGGCATAAACAACTGCGTTCCGGCGCGCACGCGGTAGCCGCCAACCTCGCAATCCTTAATCGCTTCGCGCCCGACGACGTAAGCCGGAGGATAGAGCCGCATCGTCTCTTTGGCAATCATCTCCGTGTAGCGCAGGCGCGGCATGTCCGCGACCCGCGGCTCACGCCCGCCGAGCACTTCGTCTAACTCCTGCCAGAGCTTTGTTTCAGCCGCGGGGTTTTGCGCCAGCAAATACCAGGCCCAAGAGAGCGCCAGCGAGGTCGTCTCATAGCCCGCGAGAAAGAGCGTCACCGTTTCGTCGCGCAACTGGCGGTCTGTCATCCGTGTGCCATCGTCTTCGTCTTGCGCTTGGAGAAGCATCGAGAGCAAATCGCCGTGGTCTTCGCCGCTCTCGCGCCGCTGGTTGATGACGCGGTAGATGAACTCATCAATCTGATTGACGGCTTCGTGAAAGCGCCGGTTGGCACGCGTCGGCAGCCGGTTGTCGAGAATCCATTTGAGCGTCGCCTGCGAGGAAAAAGGCTCGACGATAACTTGCAAGGCGTCGCTGATGTGCTTGGCGTCGTGTGTCACGTCCGTATTGAAAAGCGTGCGCGTGACGATTTGCATCGTCAGGTGCGTCATGTCCTGATGAACGTCGTGCGTCTCGCCCTCGCGCCAGGAGGCGAGCATCTCTCGGGCGTAAGCGACCATCGTTTCACCATAGGCGTTGATGCGCCCGCGATGGAAAGCAGGTTGCGCGAGACGGCGCTGGCGTCGCCAGAACTCTCCTTCGCTCGTCAGCAATCCGTTGCCGACCAGACGGCAGAAGAAGGGCGAGCGCACCGAGCGCGGCTTGATGAAGTTACGATTGTTGGTTGCGAGCACGTCCTCTATATCATCGGGGTGATAGAGGAAATAGACCATGATGTAGAAAAAGCGCGTGCGCACAATGTCGCCGTAGTCGCTCTTGCAGCGCTCGATGAAGGCGAGCGAATCGCGGTTAAATTCCGGCATAACGCCGAGTAGGAAGCGGCCCTTTGGGCCACTGGGCACGAGTGCGGTTGACATAGCACAGGATTCTCCAACTAATCCTCTTCGTTGACAAGCATAATTCACACGCGGAATGTGAGCCTCATGCTATGATCGCCAAAAAGCGTGAACGCTTAGTATCGCCTGATGCGTTAGCTAATCAGTCGTAAGGAGAGGCTGTCTTGAGAATGTTGGGAGCGTTGCTGTTTTTAGTTGCCGGGTCAAGCTTTTCAGTGTTGGCCCAGGGCCGCCTGAGCCTGTTTATGCAGGAGCGAGCGCACACGCTCTCCGGCGATATTCGCGTGCACAAGAATTTCCACTCGCGCCATCTGACCGCCGAGCGTGACATCATAGTTTACTTGCCGCCCGGCTATGAAAGGGAGCGACGACGGCGTTATCCGGTTTTCTACCTGCACGATGGGCAAAATCTCTTTGACGGCGCAACGTCGTTTATCCCCGGCGGTGAATGGCAACTGGATGAGACGGCGCAGGCGTTGATTCAATCAGGCGAGATTAGGCCGCTGATTATCGTCGGCATCTATAACGCGGGCAAAGACCGGATAGATGAATACACGCCGACGCGAGACGCCAAGGTGAAGCAGGGAGGCCGCGCCGATTTTTACGGGCGCATGTTGGTCGAGGAACTCAAGCCTTTTATTGATGCGCAGTATCGCACGCGACGCGAACCGGAAAGCACGGGCCTCGGCGGCTCAAGTCTCGGCGCGTTGGTGTCGCTGTATCTGGGGCTGAAGTATCCGCGTGTGTTCGGACAACTGGCGATTGTTTCGCCTTCGGTGTGGTGGGATGAGAAGATGATGGTTCGCAGCGTGCAAGCGCTCGGCAAAAAAACGCGGACGCGTATCTGGCTCGACGTGGGAACAAAGGAGGGCCGTCAGCCGATAGAAGCCGTTAACGATGCACGGCTCTTGCGCGACGCGCTCATTGCCAAAGGCTGGCGCGAGAATGCCGACTTGAAATACGTAGAGGACGAGGGCGCAGAGCACAACGAAAAGGCTTGGGCCGAGCGCGGCGGGCCGCTGCTTAAATTTCTGTACGGAAAAAAGTAGGGCAGCAGGCGAGACAAGGGTAAGGATGAAGGCGCGGCTCTTTGACACGAGTAGCCGCGCCTTCAGCTTTAATTATCCTGCTGCATCATTCGTTGACGCCGACTCTCAAACTCAAAGGCCAGCGCACACGCCTGGCTTCCTCCGGCGCACCCCAGAGCTTGAGCAGTTCATTTACCAAATCATCCACGGGGTCGAAGCCCTGCGCTTTGGTAAACTGTTTCGCCGCCGACCATGTGCGCAGGTAGCCTGCCAGTTCCAGCAGATTCCAATTTGCTTCCATGTGCAGATGTGGCGGGTCGAGTTCTGGGAAGGGAAAGGAAAGGGACTTGTAGCCGTCTTCGAGCAGGCGTCGTTCGGGCGGCCAGTATGGGCCAACGGTCTCGTAGTAGAAATGGTTAATCTTCTCGTCAATGTCAGGCTCTATTTCCAGCAGGTTATAGGCGGAGACGGCGAGCACGCCCGCAGGCTTGAGCACGCGTTCGGCTTCCGCGTAGAACGCGGCGAGAGCAAACCAATGGAGAGCTTGTGCGACCATCAAGAGGTCAACGCTGCGAGCCGAGATGTCTGTGTGTTCGGCGGCGGCGACGCGATAAGTAACCCGCTCATGGGGAAGCGCGCTGTCGAGTTGGGAAGCGCTGGCGTCGGTGGCGATGACGTGTGCGAAGTGTGGGGCGAGGCCTAGCGCGGCCTGCCCATTGCCCGTCGCGCAATCCCAAGCCAGTTCGCGCTCCTTCGCCAGCGAGGCCAGATACGCGAAGAGGGCCGCCGGATAGCGCGGCCTGTATTTCGCGTAAGCGGCTGAATTATCGGAAAAGTAGTCTTTAAACTCCATTCTGTTTCTTGCCCGTCACCAATCTTTCTTCAGCAGTAGTTCTTCGATGCGATAGGCGTGGAGCATGTCGTGCATCGCCAGATGACGAAACATGATGAAGACGGAATAACGTTCATATTCCGCATGTTCCGCCGTCCGTTGCCAATCGGAGGCCGTCAATTCCCGCAAACGACGAACGAGCCGCTGGCGGTCGTGCGCGAATTGCTCTAGGGCCGCGTCCAAATCCATTGCTAAGAGCAGACCGTCCGCATCATCCTTGTCCGGCTGGTAGGGCGTGATGCGCGGGTGCCGTTGGGCGAGCATGAGGGCCAAGCGCTCGAAAAAGAGCGCGTGAACGACCGCTAGATGACAAGCATGTTCGTGTGCAGACCACTTGCCGGGCAGCGGGCGACGCTGCAAAACAGCGGGCGGCACCTCGCGCACCAGCGGAACGATAAGCGCGGGCGCGTTCTCAAGCGCGCTGATGATTGAAGCGGAAGTGTTCACGCAGCGGGGCCTCTCCGGGTAGATAGTTTATCATGCGGCGCTTTTATCATTTTTCGAGTTTTCGCGAAAGCCATTGGCGAAGGTTGAGAAGACAGGGGGTGTCATTCTCTATCGGAGCTTAATCTTTCAATCAACAGGTAGGCCATCACGCTGAAGGCTATCCAGAGGCTAAAGAAAATTATATCCGAAGGAGGGAAGCGGCCCTTGTAAGAAGAAGAAGTAGTCAGTTTGAGGTCGATGCTATCTCGCAGGGCATCAATGAAGACGCCGGTTGTAATGATGAGTGCGATGCCCCAGACGGCGGAGAGCGCGACTCTTGTTTTGGCATCAGCCGGACGCTGGCCTTGGTGCATCACTAACAGGCAAATAATAACCAGCCCGAACATAGTGCTCCACAGGCTGAAGCTTTTTAACAAGAGCAACAGAATAATGCAGGCGGCGGCAATGATGGTTAACGAGCCGCTACTCGTCAAGCCGTAATTTGCAGATAGACTTCGTTCCGACATCATCCTTCTCCTTTTTATTTAATGGCGGCGCGCCAGCCTGATTGATGTGTTTTAGAGGCGGATGGACGCGCGCGCTGCGAGGTTTGTCCCAAACGCCTTTGAAGACGCTGAAGATGGCAGCGTCTAAGTCTTGATAAAGTTATCACAGTTCATACAATCCTCATCAAACTCCTGCAAATTGCTGTCTTACCTCAAATAAGCCCTTTTGTCACATTTCTGTCAATTTGACGGGGATTGTTGGCTCAAGTTTGAGCGATGCCGTCAGGCTGACGCGACGCGGCGGGGTGCCAGAAAAACAATTTCTTGTAAAACTAAGGTTTTATATGTTATACAATGTTTGGCATACCGCTTGCCATGCGTGAGGACGGCAGAGGGAAGTAGTCCTACTTACAAGCCAGCCAAAGTTAAAAATTCCTGCCGCCGACTCATTTTCTCGCCGGAGTGTTGCAGTGCAAGCTGCTCAGAAACAAAATTTAGCCGGGCCGTATCAAAAGAGCGTGATTGCGCTGGGCGTACTCGTCACGGCGCTGTCGGCCTGGTTTCTGCCCATCGCCAAACTCGGCCCCGGCTTCTTTATCCTCGCGCTCTTTACTATCGCCGTCGCCTCGCGCATCACCATCCAGATTCCACGCGTCTCCGGCCACATCTCCGTCTCCGATACCTTCATCTTTCTCACCATCCTACTCTTCGGCTGGGAAGCCGCCGTGCTCCTGGCCGCCATCGAGGGCTTCTGCTCGTCGCTGCGCTTCAGTAAGTTGTGGCTCACCATTCTCTTCAACGCCGCCGTGATGGCTTGCTCGACGTTTATCTCCGTCTGGTTGCTGCGCATCGCCTTCGGCTCTGTGACGGAACTCAAAGCGGGCTACTCCGCGACCTTCATCATGGGTGTGTGCGTGCTCGGCTTCACGCAGTACATCACTAACTCCGGGATGGTCGCCGTCGCCGCCGCCTTGAAAGCAGGGCAGCCGCTCGTGCTGACGTGGCGTAAAAACTTTCTCTGGACTTCCATTACCTACTTCGCCGGAGCGTCTTCCGCCGCCATCATCGCCAAGCTCATCGTCGGCATCGGCTTCTATGCCTTCCTCGCCACCACACCCATCATCGCCATCGTCTACTTCACCTATTGCACCTACTTCAAGAACGTCGAAGCCTCTATGGCCCAAGCCGAACAGGCCGAGAAACACGTCGCCGCGCTTCGCGAGTCCGAAGAGCGTTTTCGCAGCGCCTTCGACCACGCCGCCGGCATGGCCTTAGTCGCGGCAGACGGGCGCTGGGTTAAAGTCAACCGCTCGCTCTGCGAGATGCTCGGCTACACGCAAGACCAATTGCTCACCACCAATTTTCAGGCCATCACACACGCCGACGACCTCGGCACGCTGATGGCAAACATCGGCAAACTCCTTGCCGGAGACCTCAACACGCACCAGATGGAGCAGCGTTACCTGCACAAGCAGGGCCACATGGTCTGGGTGCTCTTGAGCATCACCGTGGTGCGCGAAACACAGTCCGAGACCGTTAATCTCATCTTTCAGATTCAGGACATCACGGACCGCAAGCGCGCCGAAGAACGCCTGCTCCACGAAGCCATGCACGACGTGCTCACTGGCCTTCCCAATCGCGCGCTCTTCATGGACCATCTCAAACTCTCCGTCGAGCGCGGCAAGCGGCGCGACGACCGCCTCTTCGCCGTCCTCTTCCTAGACCTGGACCGTTTCAAAATCATCAACGATAGTCTCGGCCACATGGTCGGAGACCAACTGCTCGTCGGCATCGCGCGACGGCTGGAAACGTGCCTGCGCCCGGGCGATACGGTCGCCCGCCTCGGCGGCGACGAGTTCACCATTCTCCTCGAAGACTTAAACGGCGCGGGCGAGGCCATCGAAGTCGCGGAGCGTCTACAGAAGGCGCTGGCCCGCCCCTTCAATCTCAACGGCCACGAAGTCTTTACCACCGTCAGCATCGGCATCGCCTTGAGCGCTACCGGCTACGAACTCCCTGACGATGTGCTGCGCGACGCGGACACAGCCATGTATCGCGCCAAGATGCTCGGCAAAGCTCGCCACGAAGTCTTCGACAAGACGATGCACGCGCTCGCCATGAACCTCCTGCAAA
>CAZEZJ010000328.1:0-6075 GCA_964516695.1 uncultured Blastocatellaceae bacterium | reverse complement strand
AATGGTACGTTTTTTTCTCATAATGACATGTTCCGGCCTGTCGTCAAAGAAAAAGCGTAGGGAAATGATACAAACGGGCATGAAATAGGGTTAAGAAGGCAGAATTAGGCAGTAGTTCATTGTCGAAGACCAAAATCTGAAGCCAATGATGAGGGGGCGAGACTTTGGAGCCTGGATTAGAGGTTGGGCTTGCGCTTGTGCCAGTCGGTTGCGCGTTGATAGCGGGTGGCGATGTCTATGATGGCCTGCTCGCTCCACGCCGGGCCGATGAATTGAATGCCCGTCGGCAGATTGTTGTCACCGAAGCCGTTGGGGATGGAGATGGCCGGAACGCCGACCAGATTGCTCGCGCCGATGGGCGATGAAGCAGTGATGTCAGGATAAGCTTGGTCGAAAGTTTTGTTGACGGGATAAGCGACGGTGGCGCGTGCGGGCGCGACGAGCAGGTCGTATTTCGAGAACATCTCGTTCCAAGCGCGGCGCATGGGCTGGCGCAGGCGCATCGCGTGCAGGTAATCAACCGCCGTCACGAGCGATGCCGCGTAGCCGCCGACGCGCCCCGTCGGGGATGCCAATTCTTTAACTCGTCCCGATTCTATCAACTCACGAAAAGCGCTCGCGCCCTCTGCGTCAACAATCGTCCCGACCGCCGCCCCATACGGAAAATCAGGCAGCTTGACATCCATCTCCACGTCAACAAACCTGCGCAACACATCGAGCGCACGCAGGAAATTCTCGCGCACGGGTGCTTGCGCCTTCTCGTAAGAATCCTTCATCACGGCGATGCGCTGTTTGCCGTTCGTCTGATTCTGTTTCGCCAGCGGCCCCTCCGCGCCGAGCAGCGGCGTCGGGGTAAAGCCGAGCAGCGAGTACAACTCAGACGACGGCAGCACCCATCTTCCGCTCATCCGTTTTGTATTCGAGAAAGCAGCTTCCTCTAACTTGCTGAGCGCGGTCGCGATTTCGCTGGGCGCGGGTTTTGAAGTCGGGTCGAGCGGGTCGCGCCCGGCGATAGCGCCCAGCACGATGCCGCAATCCTCAGCCGTCCGGCACATTGGCCCAAGCTTATCGAGCGTCCATGAGAGCGCCATTGCGCCGTGACGCGAGACGCGGCCATACGTGGGCCTCAATCCCGTGACGCCGCAGAAGGCCGCAGGCGTGATAATCGAACCGGAAGTTTCAGAGCCGATACTGAAGGCGACAAGGCCCGCTGCCACCGCCGCGCCCGGCCCCGAAGATGAACCGCCGCTCCAAAATTCAGTATTCCACGGCGTGCGACACGCGCCCGTCAGCGATGCACTCGCCTCGTTGTAGCCCATGCCGCCCGCCAGTTCCACCATCGCCAGCTTCGCGACGAGAATCGCTCCGGCCTCTCGCAGTTTGCGGATAACCGTCGCATCGTAATCAAACTGCTGGTCTTTGTAGGGAGCCGCGCCCCACGTTGTCGGCGCGCCGCGCGTCGCCAGCAAATCTTTCGCGCCGTACGGAATCCCATGCAGCGGGCCGCGATAACGCCCCGCGCGTATCTCTCGCTCCGCCGCGCGTGCTTCCGCCAGCGCAGACTCGCGCAGCACGGTCGCCACAGCGCCAAGTCTTGGGCCAAACTTTTCCAGCCGCGCCAGGTAACCTTCCGTCAACTCGACGGGCGAGACGCGCCGCGCCTTCAACTGCGCCGCCAACTCGGAGACGGAAAGAAAGAAAGTGTCGTCAGTCAACATAAGGCGAAGGTAAAAGGTAAAAGTAAAAAGGTAAAAGTGAAAGAACGAAAGCAGAAAAGCGAAGGTAGCGGCAGCGGGCTGTTTTAACTTTTGCCTTTTACCTTTTAACTTTTGCCTTCTTTAGTCTGCGCTGAAAGCAAAGTCAGGCTCGTCCGCGTTCTTCAGCTTGACGGCGCGCAGGCGGTCTGCGACGCGCACGTTGCCTTCGAGGTCTTTCTTGATTTGCTCAAACTGCTCGGGCGTGACCTGCTGGCCGAAACGCACGCGCGCCACCTCCGCGTAAGCCTCCGCGAGAGGCGTCGGCTTGGGCGACGTGGGCGACGGCTGCGGGTTTGGCGGCGCGGGCGTTTGTTTAGTGGTCACCGGCGTCTGCGCGCGTGAAAGAGTCGCGGCTGCCAGCGGTGCAGAGATGAGCGTGGCCGCGATTGTTCTCGTAAACTCGCGCCGCGAGTCTCTTATCGCCTTCGCTCCTCTTTTCGATTTGTCTGGATGCTTCGATTTCATTTTGCTTTCGCCTCGCCACTCTGACGGCACTAGCGGTTGTTCATGTGCGGCGCAGGAAGTCAAGAATCAGTTGATTAAACTCAAGCGGCTTTTCCATGTTGGGATGATGGCTGACGCCCTGCATCAACGCTTTCTTGGCCGTGGGGATTTTGGTCGCGAGCGTGTCCGCGATGTTGAGGATGTTGACGAAATCCTTGTCACCGACGACGATGAGCGTCGGCGCTTTAATCGTTGGCAGCCGCTCAATCACGGGCGCGGTCGGCCACGTCCAGACGATGGGCGCGGGCGTCGGCCCCCACGTCCTGAAGTTGTCGGCCAGCATCTCTCTCATCCGTCGTTGGTAAACAGAGTTTTGTTTGCCCGTCACAAAGAAAGGATGCTCCATCCAGAGCGCGACGGCCTGCTCCATGCCTTCGGTTTCCGCGACCTTATAGATAGCAGCGGCCTGCTCATTCTTGATGCCTTGATAACCTCTGAGGCCGGAGCCGACCAGCACCAAGCGTTCGACCATCTGTGGATGTGCGAGCGCCAAATCCGTCGCCACCATTCCGCCGAGCGAAAGCCCTATGAGCGTCGCTTTCGTGATGCGCAAGTGCCGGAGTAGCCCCGCGAGGTCTTCGACATGAGAAAGTGGTCCCATCGAAAAGTCGGATTTACCGAAGCCGCGCAGGTCGTAGCGCATGACCCTGTAATGTTTGGCAAACGCTTTGAACTGGTCATCCCACATACGGCTGTCGGCCAACCCGCCATGAATCAAGACGACGCTCGGCCCGCGCCCCGCCATCTCGTAATAGAGTTTGCCACCGCTGATTTCCACGCGCCCGCTCGTGACGCGCGGCGTTTGGGCCAACGAATCGGAAGGGGCGCAAGCAAAGAGCAGTAGAATGTAGAGCCAGCTTGTGCTGGTTGGGAGTAAACGCCGGAAGCGGTCGCTAATATTGCGCTCGGTTGTGGCTGTAGTTTGTCTGGCTCTCATCTCAACTGGCTCCCGACTGAGAACGGAAACATGCAAACTCTTCTTTATCACGCTTCGGCTTCTCTCGCGGCGGGCGTTCGTCGCTCCCGAATGGCTATGACATTATGCCGCAGGGTAAGGCATAATAGCTCATCTTGTCGAAGAAATATCGCGCGGGCCGCCGCTCCTGCCAGGCCGGATGCAATGCAGGCCGGAAGGTGATAGGCTATCGCTTTCAAACCATAACAGCTATGGCGCGCCCGCGAGCGGTTTGGCAGTCCGCCAGGCGCGCACCGACAATTTTATCTGAGGTATAAGAGCCTTGAACGATAAGCAAAAGACCGTTGACCTGTCAGAAGTGATTGCCGAAAACTTTGGGGCCAATGCAACCTACGTCGAAGGGTTATTGGGACGTTACCGCAGCAACCCCGCGCTGGTTGACGAAGCCTGGCGCGCTTACTTCACGGAACTGCTCGGCAACGGCGGCGCGACCACCGCCACCGCCGCCGCGCCCGCCGCAGATGCGGCAGACAACCGCTCTTCAGCCAACGGCGACGGCGCACAAGCGACAACGACAACGACTCCCGCTCCGAGCGCAACCACTACGACGGCTGCTGCGCCCGCGCCGCAACGCGCCCCCGCAACGCCCGCAGCGCCCCCGGCAACGACCGGCAGCACAGCCGTCGAAGCCCAACCGATTCGCGGCGCGGCGCTCAAAATCGTCGAGAACATGGAAGCGAGCCTCAATGTTCCGACCGCCACCTCGCAGCGGCGCATCCCCGTCAAGCTCTTGGATGAAAATCGCCTCATCGTCAACAAGTATCTGCAAGAGGGCGGTCGCGGCAAGGCTTCCTACACACACTTCATCGCCGGGGCCATCGTGCGCGCTCTTGAAACATACCCGCAGCTTAACGACGGCTTCAGTGAACAATCGGGCGCGCCCGTGCGCCTGCGCCGCGAGGGCGTGAATCTTGGCGTCGCCATTGACCTCGCCAAAAAGGACGGCACGCGGACGCTCCTCGTGCCGAACATCAAGAATGCTAACGCGATGAGCTTCTCGGAGTTTCTCGCTGCCTACGACGATGTCATCAAACGTGCCCGCGATGGCAAGCTGCAAATCCCAGACTTTCAAGGCACGACCATTTCACTGACCAATCCCGGCACCATCGGCACGGTCGCTTCGACGCCCCGCTTGATGGCAGGCCAGAGCGTCATCGTTGCGACGGGCGCGATTGAGTATCCGGCGGAGTATCACGCGATGGCTCCCGAGGCGCTCTCGGCCATCGGCATCAGCAAGGCCATCAACATCAGCAGCACCTACGACCATCGCATCATACAGGGCGCGGAATCCGGCGCTTTCCTCGCGCGCATCCACGAACTGCTGCTCGGCCAGCACGACTTTTACGAGCAAATTTTTACTGACTTAGGAATCGCTTACCCGCCGATGCGCTGGTCTATTGACCGCAATCCGGCGCTGCTCGGCGGCGACCAAACGCGCGCTCTCATCATCAAGCAGGCGCGCGTGCTTGAGTTAATCAACGCTTACCGCGTGCGCGGCCATCTCGTCGCAGATATTGACCCGCTCCACGCCATGCCGCTCAACCACCATCCCGAACTAGACATCGAGACCTACGGCCTCACCATCTGGGACTTAGACCGCGTTTTCATTACCGGCGGACTCTCCGGCAAGGAGAGCGCGACCTTGCGCCAAATCCTCGACATCGTGCGCCGCGCCTATTGCGGCAAGGTCGGCATTGAATATCGCCACATCCAGAGCAAAGAGCAGAAGACCTGGCTGCGCGAAGCCATCCGCGTGCAGTTCGTTGAGCCGCAACCAATCGCGCCCGAAATCAAAAAGCAACTCTTGAGGAAATTGACCGATGCCGAACAGTTTGAGCGCTTTTTGCACACGAAGTATTTGGGCCAGAAAAGATTTTCCATCGAAGGCTGCGAGACGATTATCCCTTTGCTCGACCAACTGATTGAGGGCGCGGCGCGGCGCGGCGTTGACGACATCACGCTCGGCATGGCCCATCGCGGGCGCTTAAACGTGCTCGCCAACGTCATCGGTGATTTGTCGGAGCGCATCTTCACTTCGTTCGAGGGTTCCGTTCATCCGAATTTTCCGGCCGATGAAGGCGACGTTAAATATCATCAGGGCGCGAAGGGCGAGCGCGTGACGGCGGACGGGCGCAAAGTGAGCATCACGCTCTCCCCGAATCCAAGCCACCTCGAATTCGTCGATGCGGTCGTTGAAGGAATGGTGCGCGCCAAGCAGGACGCGCTCGACGCGACGCGCGAGGAGGCGATTGATTTGGCTTTGCCCGTTCTCCTGCACGGCGATGCGGCCTTCGCCGGACAGGGCATCGTGATGGAAACCCTCAACCTCGCGGAACTCAAAGGCTATCGCACGGGCGGTACCGTTCACATCATCATCAACAATCAAATCGGCTTTACGACCTCGCCCGAAAAGGGGCGCTCCACCATCTATTCGACCGACGTGGCGCGCATGACGCAACTACCCATCTTCCACATCAACGGCGACGACCCCGAAGCCGCTTATCGCGTGCTGCAAATCGCGCTCGAATACCGCCAAGAATTTAACAAGGACGTGGTGCTCGATGTCGTCGGCTTCCGCAAACTGGGCCACAACGAGGGCGACGAGCCGAGCTACACGCAGCCTTTGATGTATGCGCGCGTGAAGGCGCATCCGGGCGTGCGCGATGTTTACGCGCGCCGCCTGATTCGCGAGGGTGTGATTGACGAGGCGGGCGTCAAAGAGATGATTGACGAGAGCGTGCGCGGCTTTGAGAGCGCGCTCGCGCGGGCCAAAGAGGTTGTCGCCAACAAGCCGCCCGTAGTCGAGCTTGCGCCCCCTTTGCAGGAAGAAGACGGCTC
>CAZEZJ010000327.1:0-6105 GCA_964516695.1 uncultured Blastocatellaceae bacterium | reverse complement strand
GAGATTCCCGCAGACTTTCCCATCACGGCGGCCAGCAGCATGATTGACTACGATTGGGTAATGATTAACGAGCGCCGCTACCTGCTGCCCGTCGTCGCGGAGATTAAGTTGACCGTCGGCAGCGGAGAGCAGGCCATTCATAGTCGCAACGAAATACGCTTTCGCGGCTACCAGAAATTCGGCGCTGAGGTCAAGATTATCGAAGATGTCGAACCCGACGACGAGCCGGAGTCAAAGCCGCAGACCAATCCATAGCGAGAACGTAAAGCCGTGAAAACATGAGACTGAGATAGTTATCATCAGTTCATTGTTTTCAGTTTCGACTTAAATCTTGCGCGTCTTCCAGCGACCGCGACGGAAGATAAGGATGCTGATGACGGCAAACGTCGAGAAGGCGATGGTGATGGCGAAGAAAGCTCCGCGCGGGCCAAAGCCAAAGGGAATCGCCAGCGCGTAAGCGAGCGGAATTTCCCAGAGCCAGAAGATGAAAAGATTAATCAGCGTCGGCGTAAAGGTGTCGCCCGCGCCGTTGAAGGATTGCGTGATGACCATGCCGTAAGCGTAAAAGAGAAAACCGCAGGCCACGATGCGCAGGCAGTCAATGCCGTAAGGCAGCACAGCCGGGTCCGCCGTGAAGAGACGAACGATTGGCCCGGCGAAGAGCACGAACAGCAGGCCGACGACACCTAGAAAGCACATGTTGTAAAAGCCAGCCTTCCACACCGCGCGCTCCGCACGCTCCGGCTTGCGTGCGCCGAGCGCCTGCCCGACCATCGTTGCCGCCGCGTTGCTCATGCCCCACGAAGGAAGAAGCGCGAAGAGAATCACACGCATCCCGATGGTGTAGCCCGCCAGCGCGGCGCTTCCGAAGCCGGAGATGATGCGCACCAGACCAATCCAACTCGCCATGCCAATGAAGACCTGTAGCGTGGCGGAAGCAGACAAGCGCACGAGGCTCGCCATGATGGCCGGCTCAAAGCGAAGATGGCGGCGCGTGAGGCGAATGCGTCCGCCGCTGCGGATGAGCCGCGAGAACGCGAAGAGCGCTCCCGTCGCGCGCCCGATGGTGGTGGCGACGGCAGCGCCCGCCACACCGAGTTCAGGGAAAGGCCCGAGACCGAAGATGAAACAGGGGCACAAGATAATGTTAATGATGTTAGCGAGCCAGAGCACGCGCATCGCAATCGCCGCGTCGCCCGCGCCGCGAAAGATAGCGTTAATCAGAAAGAGCAGCATCACGGAGAGGTTGCCGCCAAGCGCCACACGCGTGTAATTGCTGCCCACAGCGATGACGCTAGGCGTTGCGCCCATCAACGCCAACAGGCGCGGCGCAAACACGAAGCCGACAATGCCAAGCAGCAAGGCGACGATGATTCCCAGCGCGATAACCTGCACGCTCGCAAGCGCGGCACCGTCGGCATCCTGCTCACCGATGCGCCTGGCGACCATCGCCGTCGCGCCGATGCTGAGTCCGAGAGCCATCGTGTAGATGATGGTCAGCATGGATTCCGTCAGCCCGACCGTGGCGATAGCATCCGCGCCGAGCTTAGCGACGAAGAAAACGTCCACGACCGCGAAGACGCTCTCCATCAGCATCTCCAACACCATCGGAATCGAGAGCAGCAGGATAGAGCGGCCTACAGGCCCGCGCGTATAATCTGTCTGCGACCCGCGAATCGCCTCGCGAATCGCGCTCAATGTGCCAGTGCTTGGTTCTTCCGCGTCTTCGCTGGCAGGTTCGGCTTGTATGGTGTCAGTTGAGTCAGGCATCCTTATTTCTTCTGTCGTTTTAATTTTCACACTCGCCCTAGCCAGCCGCGTATCTTATGACACAATACAAGAGCATGTCATTGACCGAGCTGTTTTCAGGCTCAACTTGAATCTGAAAATGCCGGAATTTTTAGGTTCCAGACTCGAATGTTTAAGAAGAAGTTAAGCGAAGCGGGGCCGCTTCAGACCTTGGCGCTGCGCCCGGCGAGGTTGGCGACGACGGCGATTAATTCGCTCGGTTCGAGAGGCTTGGTGACGTGCATCTGGAAGCCTGCGGCGAGAGCGCGCAGGCGGTCTTCAACGCTGGCGTAGGCCGTGAGGGCGATTGCCGTAATGCTGTTTTGTTGCGCGGATTCCTGTGCGCGCACTTTCTTAATCAGGCTATAGCCGTCTTCAATAGGCATTCCGATGTCGCTGATGAGCATATCTGGATTCCAGCGCCCGAGTTCTAAGAGCGCTTCACTTGCGGTGGTGACCGTCAACACTTCCGCGCCGCAGCGCGTCAGCATAATCATAATCAAATCGCGCGTGTCTTCTTCGTCGTCTACAACCAGCACGCGCAAGCCCGCCAGCGTTCCAGAAGAATTGCTCGCGCCGCTCGCCCCTTCCGCTGCCGTCGTCGCCGCGCCGCTTGTCTCGCTCGCCATGAGCTTAGCCAGCAGCGGCAACTGGACGGTGAAGGTTGCGCCTTGCCCGTCGCCGGGGCTGGCCGCGGAAATCGTCCCGCCGTGCAGTTCCACTAGATGCTGAACGATGGCGAGGCCGAGGCCGAGGCCGCCGTGTGTGCGCGTGGTCGTGCCATCGGCTTGCCGAAAGCGGTCGAAGACGTGAGGGAGAAAATCAGCGCCGATGCCCTGGCCTGTGTCGCTGACGACGATTTCAACATGAGAATTCGCACGCGAGAGCGAGACGCCGACGCGCCCGCCCGAGTTAGTAAACTTAATGGCGTTGGAGAGCAGATTCCAAGCGACTTGCTGCAAGCGGCTGGGGTCGCCCAAGACCAGCCCCGTGGCGTAAGCAATCTCCAAATCCAACGCGATGTCTTTGGCTTCCGCCGCCGGGCGCACGGAGTTAACGGCGGCCTCGATGATGCTTGCCGGTTCGATGGGGCGCGGGTCAATTCTGAGCTTGCCCGTGATGATGCGCGAGACATCCAACAGGTCGTCTATTAACTGCGACTGCGCTTTCGCGTTGCGCTCGATGGTCTCAATGGCGTTGCCCATCGTGTCGGGCGGCAGTTTGCCGGAGCGCAGCAGGTGCGACCAGCCGAGGATGGCCGTTAAGGGTGTGCGCAGTTCGTGTGAGAGGGTGGCGAGAAATTCGTCCTTCATACGGTTGGCGGCTTCGGCTTCGGCACGCGCCGCCTGCTCGCGCACCAGCAGTTGCGCATTCTCCTTCTCGGCCTGCTGGCGTTCGATAACCTCCTGTTGGAGTTCTGCGGCATGACGCTGCGCTTCCGCGTAGAGCTTCGCGTTCTCATAGGCGACCGCCACCTGCGAGACGAGCGTGACGGCGAGACGTTCATCGGCCTCGCTGAATTCTTCAGCGCCGAGTTTGTCGGCGAGGCAGAGCCAGCCGTAGGTCCGCTCCGAAGAGATAATCGGCGCGCCGAGGAAAGAGTGTATGGGACGGCCCGGCGTGAGAAACTTCAAGGATTGTTCCGCCGTCCCGACATGACACAGCCGGACGGGTTTCCGCTCGACGAGCATCGTGTTCAGCACGTCCTTATCAATCTGCGGCGCGCTCTCGTCGTCAATTGAGGCGCGCACGACCTCCGTGCTCTCCTCGCCGCAATGATGAAAGTCCGGCAGCGCGCATTCGTCGGCATCGAGCATCCCGACGACAGCATTACGCGCGCCGATGATGCTGCGCGCCGCGCCGCAGAATTTTTCGAGCACCTTTTCGGGGTCGCGCTCAGCCGCTAACTGTTGGCCCAACTCGATGAGCATCGAGAGGCGCTGGAGGTTGGCGTTTTCCAGTTCGAGATTTTTCTCGTGCAGCAGCGCCGCCTGGCGCTTGACCTCCTCCGTCTTCTTAAACAATTCGACGAAGACGGCGACCTTCGAGCGCAAGACGACAGCCTCGACCGGCTTCATAATGTAGTCAACAGCGCCGAGCGAGTAGCCTTCGGAGAGAAGCGAGCCGCCTGCGTTGTCGGCGGTGAGAAAAATAATGGGAGTATTGCGCGAGCGCTCGCGACCGCGAATGAGCGCGGCGGTCTCAAGGCCGTTGATGCCCGGCATATAGACATCGAGAAGAATGACGGCGACATCGCAATCGAGCAGGTAGCGCAGGGCCTCATTGCCGGAGGAGGCGCGCACGAGATTCCTATCCGGCGCTTGCAAAATCTCTTCCAGCGCCAGCAGGTTGGCGGGATTATCGTCAACCAGCAGGATATTTATCTTTTGCGCCACGCATTCCATCTCTTAACTTATCTCGAGCTTCGCTCGCTTGTCTGACACAGGCTATTTAAGAAGGGAGCGATTTCCGCGAGCGGCAACACGCGCGCAACCGGAGTGGCTTGAAGGGCCGCTTCAGGCATCGCCCGATAGGCGGCTGTCGCGGGTTCTTCGACAATCGCCGTCCCCCCACGTGCTTTGATGGCG
This sequence comes from uncultured Blastocatellaceae bacterium, assembly GCA_964516695.1. Taxonomy (GTDB): domain Bacteria; phylum Acidobacteriota; class Blastocatellia; order Pyrinomonadales; family Pyrinomonadaceae; genus DASVTR01. Next base: position 1,729 of record CAZEZJ010000327.1, on the reverse strand, counting down.
GCGAGGCCGAGCGCGCCGTCTGCGTTTGCTCCCGACAAAATGATGCCCACGGCGGTTTCGGCATAAGCGTCTGCCGCCGATTCGAACAGGACGTTGATGGAAGGGCGCGCATACCAAACCGGAGCATCCGTTGATAAAGCGAAGTGTCCACGCTCGACGAGCAGGTGGTAATCGCCCGGAGCCAGATAGATGCGGCCCGGCTCAATCGGAGCCTTGTCCTCCGGTTCTTCGATTGGCAGCCGGCAAGACTTCTGCAAGTATTGACGCAAACCGCTTCCCTGTTCCTTCCCGCGATGCTGCGCGATGACGAGCGGGCAGATGAAGGTCTCCGACAGCCCCGGCAGCAAGACTTGCATGGCCGCCAGACCGCCCGCCGACGTACCGACGACGATGAGTTGCGCCGAAGACACTCTATCTGGCCTTTCGATACAAACGGTCGCGCGGGTCTAATTCATCATAGGATTCCTCGCGCGGCGTGAATTTCAAAGACTCTTTATTGCCAAGCCCAAGCACCCCGAACATCGTCAAGCTCTCATAAATCAACTCATGCACGCGGGCCTGAAGCGCCTTGTTGAAATAAATCATCACGTTGCGACACAAGATGACGTGAAACTCGTTGAAAGAGCTATCGGTCACCAGGTTGTGTTCCGAAAAGATGAGATTGCGCTTGAGCGACGGGTCGAAAAGAACGTTGTCATACTGCGCCGTGTAGTAATCGGAAAAGTAGTGGCGTCCGCCCGCTTGCAGGTAGTTGGCAGTATAGTCCTGCATCGAAGCGAGCGGAAAAATGCCTTCCTTCGCGGTGCGCAAAACTTCGGCGCTGATGTCCGTTGCGTAAATCCGGCAGCGTTCGTAAAGCCCTTCTTCCAACAAGAGAATCGCCATCGAATAGACTTCTTCGCCCGTCGAGCAGCCCGCGTGCCAGATGCGGACGAAAGGATACGTCCGCAGCAGCGGCACCACCTTCGTCCTGAACGTGAGATAGAAACTAGGGTCACGAAACATCGCCGTCACGTTGACGGACAGGCGATTGAGGAAACGTTCGAGGCAGCCCGTGTCATGCAGCACCTTGTCTTGAAAGGCCGAGACGGTCTCTGTTCCTTCATCGCGCATACTTTCGTGAATCCGGCGTTTGATGGAAGCCGGAGCGTAGTTTCTAAAATCGAAGCCGTAGTAGCGAAACATCCCTTCCAGCAAAAGCTGGATTTCGATGTCCACTAGCTGTTCGACTTCTTCCTGCACCGCACTCATCCGCGTGCTTCCTCCTGCCTGTAGAGCCAAACGCGCAAGAGCGAGAGCAGTTGGTCAACGTCCAGCGGCTTGGAGATGTAATCGGAGGCTCCCGCTTCGATGCAGCGGTCGCGGTCGGCCTTCATCGCCTTGGCCGTCAGCGCGATAATCGGCAGGTTTTGGAAACGTGCGATTTTCCGAATCGCGCGCATCGTTTCGTAGCCGTCCATGCCGGGCATCATAATGTCCATCAACACTACGTCAACGTCCGGCGTGCGACGCAAAAGCTCGATGGCGTCTTGCCCGTTTTCGGCGTGTGTGACATCCATGTTATGACTTTCGAGCGCGGAGGTGAGCGCGAAGATGTTGCGCACGTCGTCGTCAACAATCAGCACCTTCTTGCGCGCCAGCACGGGGTCGCGGCGATGAAGCTGTTCGAGCATCCGGCGCTTCGGCTCCGGCAGATTCGCCTCGACGCGGTGTAGGAAGAGCGCCGTTT
>CAZEZJ010000326.1:0-6125 GCA_964516695.1 uncultured Blastocatellaceae bacterium | reverse complement strand
TGGGGTATTGGCGAAAACAGTTGGCGGGAGCGGCAGCGGTGTTGGAGTTGCCGACGGATAGGCCGCGCCCGCGTGTTCAATCTTATCGCGGAGCGTCACATAGGTTTGAGTTGAATGAGGAGTTGAGCGAGGGATTGCGTGCGCTCTCAAGGCGCGAGGGCGTGACAGCGTTTATGACTCTGCTGGCCGGATGGCAGGCGTTATTGGCCCGCTATACGGGGCAGGATGATGTATCGGTGGGAACGGCGATAGCTAACCGCACGAAGCGCGAGACCGAAGAGTTAATCGGCTTCTTCGTCAACACGCTGGTGCTTAGAACCGACCTTTCCGCTGACCCCACTTTCACAGACTTGCTTAAACGCGTGCGCGAAGTCTGCCTCGGTGCTTACGCCCATCAGGACGTGCCCTTCGAGATGCTCGTCGAAGCCTTGCAGCCTGAGCGCAGCCTCAGCCATTCTCCGCTCTTTCAAGTCATGTTCGTGCTGCACAACGAGCCGGCGAGGGAATTGGAGTTGCCGGGCTTACGATTAGCCGCCGCCGGTGGCGACCACTCGCCAGCCAAGTTTGACCTTCGCCTCTCGCTCGGAGAGACGGCGAGCGGCGTCTTCTCCGGCGTGCTGACCTTCAACACAGACCTCTTCGATGCCGCAACGGCCTCTCGTATGGCGACGCATTTCAAAAGGCTGCTGGAAGGCATCGTCGCTCATCCGTCTCGCCGTCTCTCGGAGTTGCCGCTGCTGACGCTGGATGAAGAGCGTTTGCTGCTGTCGGAATGGAGCGGCGATGTCGCTGACTTCGGGCCGCCTGTGTGCTTGCACGAACTCTTCGAGCGTCAAGCTGAAACCAAGCCCGATAGCGTGGCCGTCGTCTGCGAAGGCGAGCGACTCACTTACGGCGAATTGAACCGGCGTGCTAACCAATTGGCCCACCGCTTGCGCTCGCTCGGCGTCGGCCCGGAGGTGCGCGTCGGCGTGCTTTTGGAGCCTTCGATTGAGGCTATAGTGGCGGTCTTCGGTATCCTCAAAGCGGGCGGGGCTTACGTCGGACTGGATTCGCGTTGGCCCGCTCGACGCCTCTCCTTCGCGCTGGCAGACGCCGGGGCGGTGGCGCTGTTGACTGATTCCGCGCTGCTGTCGCAATCAGAGTTAAAGGAACTCTGGGAGGCAGACGGCGAACAGGCTGCGGCGGGCGCGCTCCGTCCGTCATCATCATCATGCCGCTTGCTGTGTCTGGACCATGAGCGCGACGCATTATCAGTTTCACCGTCTACTAATCCCGAACGCATCGCCAGCGCTGAGAATCTGGCCTACTTAATCTACACGTCCGGCTCGACGGGCCAGCCGAAGGCCGTGATGGGCGAGCATCGCCAGGTCTTCAACTACGTACACGCCGCCGCCGAGCGGCTTGGGCTGGGGGCCGGCGCATACGCTATGCAGCAGAGCTTGGCGGTTGACGCTCCCGTCACCTACCTGTTTGCGGCGCTCTCTCTGGGCGGCGAGCTACATCTCTTGGGGCGAGAACTGGCGGGCGACGCCGAACGATTGGGCCACTACCTACAGCGCGAGCGCATAGACTATTTCAAAATCGCGCCGTCGCATCTCGCGGCGTTGCTGGCCGAAGCAGAGCCGGAAGCGATGCTGCCGCGACGTGTGCTGCTGGTCGGCGGCGAGGCGCTAGGGCAGGGCTTGGCGCAAAGAGCGCTGGCTCTGGGCGACGGCTGCGCCGTAGTCAATCATTATGGTCCGACAGAAACGACGGTCGGAGTGCTAACGCATCACGTCCGGCCATCTGTGCCTGAGATGGAAGCGGGCGAGTCAGAGACAGGCAACGGAACAGTTGTGCCGGGCGCAGAAAGTAAGGCGTCCGCGACTGCCGGGTCGGTGGTCTCTTTGGGCCAACCGCTGGCGAATACGCGCGTCTATATTCTAGACAGTCGGATGCGTCCTTCACCAATCGGCACCCCCGGCGAGATTTATATCAGCGGGGCAGGCGTGGCTCGCGGCTATTTGAAGCGCCCAGACCTGACCGCCGAGCGATTCGTGCCTAACCCGTTTAGCACCGCAGCCGGAGCGCGCCTTTATAAGACCGGCGACGTGGGCCGTTGGCGAGCCGTTGGCGAAGTGGAATTTTTGGGGCGCGTTGACCATCAGGTGAAGGTGCGCGGATTCCGCGTCGAGGTCGAGGAGGTGGAGACGCAACTGGAGGCCCATCACGGAGTGCGAAGTGCCGTCGTGGAAGCGCGCGCCGACGCGCGGGGCGAGACGCGGCTCGTGTGCTATCTGGTATGGGCCGCGGGCGCGGCGGTTGCGACGGATGAAGAGAGCGCCGCAGGGGGAGTTAAGGCGGGAGACATCGAATCTTTGCGGCGCTGGATATTGCAACGATTGCCGGATTACATGGTGCCGACCGTATGGTTTGAACTGCCTGAACTGCCGCGCACGCCGCAGGGTAAAGTTGACCGCCGTGCGCTGCCCGACCCCGATTGGAACGCGGCCTCTCCATCGGCTGGCTACGAAGAACCGGCTGACGAAGTGGAACGACAGATTGCGGTCGTGTTCGAGCGGGTGCTGGCAATCGCGCGTGTGGGGGCCGGAGATGATTTCTTCGCGCTCGGTGGTCACTCGCTGCTGGCGACCCGCGCCGTCTCGCAGCTCCGGCGAGAGTTGAGGATAGATGTCGGCTTACGCGAGTTGTTCGAGTATCCGACCGTGAGGGAGTTGGCCGCCGCTCTACGCGAGCGGCTTGGGGCTGCGACCGTGAGCGCGAGCGAGGTTGTCGAAATCGTGCGCGCCGGGCGCGAGGGGCGGCGCGTCCAGCGCGCGATGCTCGAAGAGGAGGAATTGCGTTATGAAGTTTGACGGAACAATGCAGATGATGGGCAACACTCCCCACGTCGCCCTGCGCGCGGCTGACGCACCCGCAGCACGCATCTATGCGAAGCTCGAAGGTTATAACCCGACCGGCAGTATTAAAGACCGCGCCTGCCTCTACATGATTCGCAGCAAGATTGAAGAGGGCGCTTTGCGTCCGGGCATGACGCTGCTCGATGCTTCGAGCGGAAACATGGCCTGTGCCATCGCCTTCTACGGCAGGATGATGGGTTATCAGGCGTTGGTCGTCGCCAACTCCAAACTCACGCCCGACAAGCGCAAGTTTATCGAATACTACGGCGCAGAACTCCTCCTCGTCGGAGACTTCACTATTGACGGCAACCGCTACTGCCGCGACCGTGTCGAGCGCGAAGAGCCAGGCCGTTTCTGTTTTCTAGACCAGTTGCACAACTGGGCCAACCCGCAGGCGCATTACGAGACGACAGGCCCGGAGATTCTCGCTGATTTTCCTGAGGTGGCGATGGTCGTCGGCTCGCTCGGCTCCGGCGGCGCGCTGGCGGGCACGGCCCGTTTCCTAAAAGAGAAGAGACCGGCCACGAAGGTCGTCGCCGTCCAAGCCGCTTCCGGCACGAAGATACCGGGCACAGGTAGTTTCGACGACGGCGACTACATCACCCCCTTCATCCAGGGCGCACACGACGAGCGGCTTTTCGACTACACGCTAAAGATTAAGGAACAGGACGCCGTTCGTCGTTCGCTTCAATTGAAGGAGCAGGGCATTTTCTGTGGCCTCCAGACGGGCGGCGTGCTGCACGCGGCCTTGAGTGCTGTGGAGCAGTTCGGCGTCGAGGGCGATGTTGTCATCCTCTCCGGCGACACGGGTTGGAAGAACATGGACAAGCTGCTTCAACTCTGAAGCGTCTACAGAAGGCAAGGGGCCGCCTCGCAGAAGATTGCCAGGCGAACCCCACGGAAAAATTCCCCTCCCCCGCTTTTCCTCAAACAGAATACAACTTGCGAGAAATTCGGCGGCGACCCCGTCTGTCTGCCCGCCGCCGTCCTTGCGCTCTGCGCGTGCCTGCGCGCTCAAGAGACGCTGGCCTTTTGTACCGCAACTGCCGTCTGACTTAGCGCCGGAACTTCAAACAAGAGAGCCTGTACTTATGAGCATTCACCAGCACAAAAAATATGCGTTGATTATCCCCGACGGCGGCGGCGACGTGTATCGCGCCAGCGGCCGTTCGCCGCTTGCTCTGGCCCACACGCCCTACTCGGACTTTATCGCGCGCGAAGGCGTCGGCGGATTGATGCAGACTCTGTACCCTGACTTGCCGAAGGAGAGCATCGTCGCCCAACTCGGAATGCTCGGCTGGAATCCTTATCAATACTATCCGAACGGGCGGGCGTCGTGCGAGTTGCTGGCCTTAGAGGGCATCTACCTAGAAGAGGGCGACCTGGCCTTTCGGGCCAATTTGGTGCGCATGGACGGGCCGGTCTTAGCCAGCTACAACGCCGACTACATTTTCAGCGAGCAATCGCTCCCGCTCATCCAAAAGCTCAGTCGTGAACTGCGCGCAGAGTTTCCCGAATTCGAGCTTTACCACAACTCAGATTTTCGCAACACGCTCGTCGTCCGCGGCGTCCGTATTGAGCCGACCAGCCTGCGCTGCCCGGAGCCGCACGAAAATCATGGCGTCGAGTTTGATGTGAAGCATCTGGTTTCGGGAGCTAGCTCCGAGGCCCGAGCGGTGGCGGCGCGCATCAACAAGTACCTGCAACGCTCCCGCCAACTGCTCCACTCAGAGGCCGCCAACATGCTCTTTCCGTGGAGTCCGTCGAAGGTCTTTCGTCTTCCGGCCTTCAAAGACCACACGGGCTTTGAAGGTAAGGCGGCGGTCGTCGGGTGCATGGACTTTCTTCACGGCATCGCCAAAGCCGGTGCGCTCAGTTCATTCAAAGTCGGCAACGGCAGGCCGGATACCGATTACGAAGCGAAGGGGGAGAAGACCATTGAACTGCTCTCCGACGGCTATGATTTCGTCGTCTGTCATGTCAATGGCCCTGACGAAGCCTCACACATGGGCAACCTGGAATTGAAGGTCAAATCGTTTGAGCAGATTGATAAATTCATCGTGCGCCCCATCGTCGAATACTTTCAGCGGTACCCGGAAGAATTGGGCGGCGTGATGATAGCCCCCGACCATTACACCAACCACACCGCCGTCTGCGACGACTCCAAGCGCATCGAGGCCCACTCATCACACCCCGTCCCCTTTGTCCTCTGGAACGGTCGGGAGCGCGACCGCACGCAGAGATTCAGCGAAGACGACGTGCTGGACGGCAAGTTCGCCGCCGAACCGATTAACCACCTCGATTTATTACGACTGCTCGGCGTGAGCAGGCCGGGTCGTTCGAAAGTTTTGGGGAGAATTTCATGACACAGGTACTACAGGACGCGGCCCTGAAGACCGGACTGCACAAAGCGCCAACAGACGATGCGGAAGTCTACGTCTTTCCCACCTCGTTTGCGCAGCAGCGCCTCTGGTCTCTGCACCAACTGGAACCCGAGTCTGCCGCCTACAACATTTCAAAGGCCATGCGTCTTACCGGCGACTTCGACGTGGCAGTCTTCGCGCGTGCGCTCGACGAAATCATCCGCCGCCATGAAGTTCTTCGCACCACATTCGCCATGCTCGACGGGCGACCCATGCAACTCATCGCTGACCACCGGAAACTCGCATTGCCCTTCATCGACCTTTCCTCACTCGCCCCGGCTGAAGGCGAACGTGAGGCGCAAAGATTGTTCACGGCGGAGGCGCGGCGTCCTTTCAACTTGCGGCGCGGGCCGCTGCTGCGTGTGGCAATCGTGCGTCTGTCCGAAGAAGAGCACATCGCGCTGTTTACGATGCATCACATCATCTCGGATGCGTGGTCGGTCAGCGTCTTCACCAAGGAATTCGCCTCTCTCTACGGTGCATACGTCGCGGGCCAAGAATCGCCGCTCGCGGAGTTAGCCATCCAGTATGCGGACTATGCAGAGTGGCAGCGAGGGCATTTGCAGGGTGAGGAATTAGAGCGGCAGTTAGCGTATTGGCGCGAGCAGTTGGGAGGAGCGCCCGCGGTCTTGGAGTTACCGACCGACAGGCCGCGACCGCGCGTGCTAGGCGATAGCGGGGCCAAGGTATTTTTTGAAATAGATAACGAGTTGCTCGATGCATTAAAGGAGTTGTCACAGTGCGAGGGCACGACGCTGTACATGACGTTGCTGGCCGCCTTCCAACTCCTCCTTTCTCA
>CAZEZJ010000325.1:667-6148 GCA_964516695.1 uncultured Blastocatellaceae bacterium | reverse complement strand
CCACGATTAAACATTACACGCTTCTCTGTTGTTCTTCACATCGCCCCATCATTGCCCGTTGGCTTCTTCTTTGGCGGTGGACTAGTGGCAGCGGCTTCGAGTTTTCCCTGACCGCCGTAGCCGTCAGAAACGTTCGACGGCACAGACTCGAATGAGAGCGAGAGCTGAGCTTCATTCTCCTTGAAATTACCTTTGAGGCCGAGCGGGCTGCGCGGGAAATCCACGAGCGAGCCTGCATCAACAAGCGCGCTGCCAACGCTCCCGCCAGCGTTGACCAGACCCGTCGCAGAAGTTTGCAGCAGGCGCGCTTTCGTGCTGCCCGTGCTCTTTAAATCAAAGACAAAGGTGACGAGCGCGCCGAGGCGGCTGACGCGTATGTCGCCCGCGAGTTGAAGCTTCTCGAAGCGTCCGGCGAAGCCGCCGCCCGTCGTAAATTCTCCTGTGGTCACACGGTAAGGACGCATCTCATTAGTCCAAGACGGTTCAATCTCAATCGCAAACTGCCGGTTATCATCAACGACAACGGAGACCACCTTAAAGGGCGCGGTCAAAGCCTGCGTGGTCATAGAATCTTTCGGCGGCGACGTGGAAGAGACGCGCAATTTACTGCCCGCGCCCCGCGTAATCTGCACGCCGTAGCCGCCCGTGTTGCGTTGGCCCAGAAAGGCCGCGACGACCGCGTTCGTCTTGAAGTAGTCCGCGCTTAACTCCGGCAGATTGCCCGCCAATTCTCGCAGCGCGGCATAGGTTTCAGCATCGCGCACGATGGCGACGAAGGGGTTTGTCACTTTCCCATATGCACCTTCAGCTAAAACTTTAATCTCACCGCTCACAGGTTCCTCCACGCGCTCCGGCGTTGGCGTCACAGCAGCATTAACATTCGGGGACGCATTCTCGTTCTGCTTTGTCTCATCGCGCTTCGTCCCGCACCCACCCGCGCCCGCGCCCTGCATGAGCAGCGACAACAACAGCGCCACAACACTCGCCCTGATTCTCAACATTAGAAGTCACTCCCTCGAAAAACAGAGTTCAAAATCTCTGCGGCGCTCCGCGCACACAGCGAACGGTATCGCGTGCGATTAGTAGTTCTTCATCTGTGGGAATCACGTAAGCGGAGAGGCGCGCGCCTTCGCGGCTAATGATTCCCTCGCGTCCGTTGGTGTGGGCGGCGTTGCGCGCGTCATCGAGTTCGAGGCCCATCCATTGCAGGCCGTTGCAAACGGCGGCGCGCACTTCGGCGGAGTTTTCTCCGATTCCGCCTGTGAAGACGATTGAGTCGGCCCCGCCCATCGCCGCCAGGTAAGCTCCGATATACTTACGCGCGCGATAACAGAAAATCTCAATCGCGAGGCGCGCCCGCCGGTCGTCATTCTCGCGCGCTTCGTCAAGCAGTTCGCGCATGTCGTTTGTCAGACCGGAAATCCCTATCAGGCCCGATTGCTTGTTGAGCAGGGTTTCGACCTCCTGCGCCGTGAGGCCCTCTTTGGCGGCGATGAAATCAATAATCGCGGGGTCTATGTCGCCCGTGCGCGTGCCCATCACCAAGCCTTCGAGCGGCGTCAAGCCCATAGAGGTATCAATTGAATCGCCGCGCTTGATGGCGGCCGCCGAACAGCCATTGCCGAGATGCAGCGTGATAACGTTGGTCTGCTCGCGCCCGATGCCGCGCAGTTGGCGATAGCGATAGGCGACGTAGCGATGCGAAGTGCCGTGGAAGCCGTAGCGGCGGATGCGATGGCGACGATAAAACTGATACGGCAACGCATAGAGGTAAGCGTAATCGGGGAGCGTCTGGTGAAACGCCGTATCGAAAACGGCGACCTCGGGCACGCCCGGCCCGAAGACATCACGCGCGGCCTCGATGCCCTTGACGTTTGCCGGATTGTGCAACGGCGCAAGGTCAATACAATCCTCTATGCCGCGCATGACTTCGTCCGTGATGACGACGGAATGCGTGAAGCGCTCGCCGCCGTGCACGACGCGATGGCCCACCGCATGAACGTCTGCCGCGCTCTGAACTTCGTGAATGCCGGAATCCTTCGAGCAGGCCCAGCGGATTATCAACTCTACTGCCGCGCGCGTATCACGCAGCGCGGCGGTCGAACGCCTGGCCTCTTGTCCTTCCGCGCGCAGCGTCACGATGGCTTCACCGCCGACGCGCTCGACCGTCCCGCGCGCCAGCCGCCGGTCTGCGTTTTGCTCAATCAGGTCAAGGTCTGTGGCTATCAGTTGAAACTTGACGGAAGAGCTGCCGCAATTAAGAACGAGGACATTCATGCGTTGAATAGTAAATGGTAAATCTTGAATAGACAAAAGCGGCTTCGCGGCAACGGCGGCGCGAGTTTCAACTGAGTATGGCGGCGAGAAATAGGAACTGTAAAAACGAGCGGGCTTTAATGAGAGGCAGGCTCAAGGTTTGGGCCGAAGAGTTGTCCGGCGATTCTCCGTCGATAGATGAAGAGCAGCAAGGCGAGCGGACACCAGCCGAGCAGCATGACGTAGAAGGCCGTATCGCGTTCCAAGCAAAAGTGTGGCGGCGTTGTTCTGTAGGCCCAACAGGTGTAGCCCATCAGTTGATAGATGCCGGCGGTCAAGTAGAACAGAAGCGTCGGCCACAAATCGAGGGCTATCACGAAGGGCACGAGCCACACTAGATATTGAATGCCAAAGCCCGGCGTCAGAAATAAAAAGAGCGTGATGATAAAGCCACACTGCAAGATGAGAGGCGGCTTGCCGCGCTCGCGTGCGTTCATCCGGTAGGAAGCGATGAGGATTGCGATGAGCATGATGGATTTGCCGATGGCCGCGAAGATGGCGTGAATGCCCGTCACGTCGTGCGGCGGATTCAGGTAACGCGGCGCTTCCCAATACCAGCGCTCCATCAAGACAGACCATCCCCACTGTCCGTATAAACTCTCATACCCAAAAACGTTTTTGAGAATCAGCGGGTCTAACAGCAGATACGGCACAGAACCCGCGAGGAAGACGGCGGCGGCAACGCCGAAGTACGCGATGCGCTTTCTCATCGCAGGCAGATAAAAGTAGATGGCGGGAGCGAGCATCAAGGGCGCGACTTTGATGTTTACCGCCAGGCCGAGCGCCAAACCCGCCAGCCACAATCGCTCGCCCTTCTCGATTAAATAGATTGACGCCAGCACGAAAAATATCATCAACGAATCCGTACTGCCATGATAACCCGAAACCATCATCGAGACCGGACAGACGGCCAACAGCAACAACAGCCAAGGCGAACGCGGAAGCAGCGGCGCAAGCTTGAGCAGCCGCCACGCCAGAATCAGGCTGCCCGTGTCGGCTAAAATTCCAGGCAGGCGCAGCCAGAAAGAGAAGTTGATGCCGGTAGTTTCGTTGAGCCAGCCCCACGCTTTGATAACGTGAATCATAAAAGGCGGGCTGTTGAAGGGATTGTTAAAGGGGCCTCTGACATAGTACGCGCCCGTGCCGCCAAGCTCGCGTATCTTCGCCAAGTGGTCTGCGAAACCGACCACATCAGCCGAGCCTTCGCTGGTCAAAGCCAGATACAGCTTAAAGAGCAAAGCAAGCAGGGCCGTGAGCGCAACGGCGATTAACCAGAAACGTGACATCGCGTTGCGTTTGTGTTCCGTCATTCTCAATCAAATATTTAAGATGCACCCGCACAAAGCCAGCGAGCGCCTTGATGCAACCGCCGCCACCTAGCTATTTCCCTCGCAGCTTTTTTGCCATCTGCATGACTTGCGCCCGCAAGCTCTCTTCATCAACTGTGAGCACACGCCCCTCGCGATAGACTTCCCTTCCGGCAATGACTGTCAGACGAACATCACGTCCAGATGAAGCGAAGATGAGCGCCGCCGCAGGCTCATAGAGAGGAAGTTGGTGCGGCCCGTCCAGAGAGACAACTATCAAGTCAGCTTGTTTTCCCGCGTCGAGGCTTCCGATGTGTGCTTCGAGGCCGAGCGCGCGTGCGCCGCCGAGTGTGGCGAGCGTTAATGCCTCATCGGCGCTCATCATCTCGCTTGCGTTAGATTGGCTGTCAGACGCGCGCGACATTAGAACGGCGAAGCGCGCTTCTTCGAGCAAATCACAGTTGTTATTGCTGGCGACGGAATCGCTGCCGAGGCCGACTTTCAAGCCCTCTCGCTGAAACAGATGAAGCGGCGCGCGGCCGTGGCCGAGCTTGGCATTTGATTTGGGGCAGTGTGCGACGCGAGCATCCCACTCTTTCATCGCCTGAATGTCAGCTTCATCGACGCGGATGCAGTGGGCCAATAGCGGGCGTGTGCGCAGCAGGCCAAGCGTGGAGAGGTATTGAATCGTCGAAACACCAGCCGCGTGCCATTCGATGCCGCGCCGCGCGAGGCCGTCGGCAAACCACCCGCGCCCCTCAAGCATAAACGCGCTCTCGGCTTCTGACTCCGCCGCGTGCATCATCAACGGCAACTCTTCGACAAGCGCAAGCTCAGCGATTAACTCTAGCAGCGCGGCGCTAACGGTGTAGGGCGAATGCGGTGAGACACCGAGGCGCGCGAGCGTGCTTTCGCCAGCGCGCAAGCGCGCAACTTTTTCGCGAAGCTCGTCAAAACGCTCTCTCGCCAGCCGCGAATCAGGGCCGAACGCCTCTTGGTAAACAATTCCGCGCACGCCCACATCCTGAAGCGCGCGCAGGCTCGAACTAGCCGCATCGCTGGCATCTCCGACGCACGTCACGCCAGCCCGCACGGCTTCGACGACGCCCCATGCCGCCGAGACGTAAAGGTCATCGGGCGTCATCCTTTCTTGCCGCGCGACGGTCAGCTTTTTGAGCCACGCCGCAAAATTATTCTCCTCGCGCTCAAGATAGCCGCGCATCGCCGTCAATTCCAGATGCGAGTGGCAATTGACGAGGCCCGGCATGATGACCGCTGCGCCGAAATCCTCCTCTTCGGTATCAGGGAAGATGGACGACAGCGCCGCTCGCGTGCCGACGCCGGCGATGCGCGCTCCTTCGACGGCAACCGCTCCGTCTTCAATCGCCGTGGTTGCAACCGGCAGCACCCATCGCGCTGAGTACAGCTTTGTCATTAGTCCGCTTCCTTGTGCCTTGAAGTATATAAGTTAGTGCCGAAGTATGCGGGCCTGCGAGTTGAATCGCCAGCACCGAGATGTTGTTGGGCCAATCGCCTAGCTACGAGGCGAGCGGCCCAATCCGTAGACGACGAAAGCCTGCTTGCCCAGACGGCAGTTGCCAGTAGGTCAACGCCCCGCACGCGTCGCGGCATTGCTGTTCTGTGTGGCAGGCGCGCCGCCGCGCTCCTGCTTGAGCTTACGGTAGCGTTCGAGGATTGATGTGACGTAGGCGCGCGTCGAAGGAATGTCTATCCGCGCGATAAATTCTTCGACGGTGAGCGGCGGCGCTCCCTCCGGCGTCTGACTCCAACCTTGGGCGCGGCTCGGCCCAGCGTTGTAGCCGGCCACCATCCGCGCTTCAGCGCCCGGCACGTCGCG
>CAZEZJ010000325.1:0-657 GCA_964516695.1 uncultured Blastocatellaceae bacterium | reverse complement strand
TCCAGATACCAGCAGCCAATCTGTATGTTTTTTTCCGCATCGAGCAGCGCGGCTTGCGGGTCGCGTTCCATCTGCCGCGCCTGGTCGCGCAAGCCCGTCGCCGCCGCCCACTCGCGCCCGACCGCCGGCGTCACCTGCATCAAACCTATTTCGCCCTTGCTGCCTTTCTTCCACGGGCTGAAATACGTCTCCTCGTAAATAATGCTCCAAACCAAATCGGGGTCGAGACGATAGATGTTCGCTTGGCGCGCAATCATCGCGTCGTAGCGATGAATCCAATATTGATTGAAGTAGTAAACACCAATCGCGGCGAGGATAATTAGAAGGAGGGCGACGATGACGAGACGTTTCATGCGAAAGGCAGAAATCAGGAGTCAGAAGCCCGAGGACAAGAGAGACTGAAAAATCAGGAACAGCGTTTCAGCCACCCGTTCCGGCTCCTGACGCCTGACTTTTGTTTTAATTCCTTCTTTTCAATGCTGCCCAGAAATCGGTGCTGGTGTAGGCGCTGTCAACGCCTTCGTAGCGCGAGCGCAGAGCGCGTTCGTCGAGGACATGTCCTTGCAGCCAGACTTCGGCTTGCAGCGCGGCGCCCGTCGTTAGTTGCCGCCCGCGCAGAGCGCGCCGGTTAATCAGCACTTCGAGTTTTAAGCATTC
>CAZEZJ010000324.1:0-6156 GCA_964516695.1 uncultured Blastocatellaceae bacterium | reverse complement strand
CTCGTGCCCTTCGTGCGCGGCGAGCGTCCCGTCATCATGCGCGCCGACCGCGAGGCGGAAATCCGCGCCGCCGTCCGCTTCGCAGACGAGATGCGCTTGCGCCCCATCATTCTCGGCGGAGGCGAGTCTTGGAAGGCAACGGCGCTTTTGAAAGAGCGCAACGTACCCGTGATTTTAACGGGCGTGCTCAGCCTTCCACCGCGCGAAGATGATTATTACGACGCGCTGTTCGCGACAGCCGCGAAGCTGCAACAGGCGGGCGTGCGCTTCTGCATCTCGACGGGCAACACCGCCTCAAACGTGCGCGACCTTCCCTATCACGCGGGAATGGCGGCAGCCTTCGGTTTGCCCCGCGCCGAAGCTTTGAAAGCCGTGACGCTCTATCCGGCGCAGATTATGAATGTCTCCGACCGCATCGGCTCGATTGAAGCGGGCAAGACGGCCAACATCGTCGTCACCGACGGCGATTTGCTGGAAGCGCGCACGCGCGTTCGCTATCTTTTCATAGCGGGACGCCAGCTTCCCTTAACGAGCCGCCACACGGAACTCTATGAACAATTCAAGAACAGAAAATAGCTCGCAGGCCGCGAAGCTGATTTCATCTTTAACGATGTCGAGTAGCGAGATTCTTTCTTTTTAGTTTATAGTTGACCCTACATACGCAACAATCTCTCCCAATAATAGGGCAACTTGAAAGGGAGTTTGGGAAATGAAAAAAGTCTTAGCAGTTTTCGTGCTGGCGACGATGCTCTTTGTGATTGCACCGATGGCGGCGCAGGCGCAGTGTGGCAACTACCGTCACAGACACGGCAATAGAACGCATACGCATCGCAGTTGTGTCGGCGACGGCCACAAACACGGGCGTAGCTTCTGGTCAAAACATCGCGATAAGTTGACGACCGCTGGCGGCGCTCTGGGCGGCGCGGCCATTGGCGGACTCGCCGGCGGTAAGAAGGGCGCACTAATCGGAGCGATTGCTGGCGGTGGCGGCGCAGCCGTCTATACCTACGGGATTCGCAAGCGCAGGCGTTCCGCTAGACGCTACTAACTTCTTCAAATTTAGCGAACGAAATAAGAGCGCGCTCGTTAGCCGGCATCGTTGGCTAGCGAGCGCGCTCTTGCTGCTGTTCAGCGCTCAACTATCTTTTCGTAATGATTTCACGCGCGGGCGCAAGCCTCTCGGCGTTTGCCACGCAGATTCATAGGGAAGCGCCACTCAAACAGAGATGGCAGGCTGATGAGTTTGTGGCAAAGAAGGCGGAGCTATTTGGAGGAGACTTTCTCCAACCTCCGTGCGTTCTTTTTAATGACCTCGCACAACTCTATGATGTCGCGCAGGTCGCTGCTCGCTTTGTCTGAACCCTGAACGTCAATCACTCCCGGCTTCTTCTGGAAATATGGATTGTTGACGAAACTGCCGATTAAGTCTCGGAGTTCTATGAGCGATGTTTTCAGCCCTTCAGTGTCAACTATCTCCTGTAGCTTTTGCTTCCGCTCATCTCTGGGCGGTGGCAGCCGGATAATGGATTTGAGCCGCGAGGCACGCCTTTTGATGTCCGCCGCTTTCTCCGAAAGGCCATCGTAATCAGGCGTGCGCTCCTTGAAAGCCGTGCGCAGCATCTCATTGTTGACGACCTGAATGCGATGGAAGTCTTCCTTAATTTGTGCCATCAGCGCGAGCTTCTGCCGTTGGTCAACGACCGCCGGCTTGATGCCTCCCTCGCGGATGTGCTCAAGCGCTCTTTGCTGCTCGGCCTCAGCGCGCTGGCGTGCGCGCTCGGCCATAAAGACATCTATTGGATTGCGCTGCTGGGCTTGAACTGAGGCGGCGAACACCAACATGAAAGCGCTGGTGACAGCCAGCACAACCGTGAGCTTGACGACTCGTTTGGCCGAATACTCTCTCATCACAAGTCCTTTCCCCATCACAGACTTGTCTGTGTGCTGATGAATGTGCAAACGAATTTTAGTTAAGACCCCTCTGACCGTGTAGCATTGAGTATAATCCTCCGCGACTTTTCACACAATCCAATTTTTTACAGCCACCGCGCGCCGCTTCGCTTCGTCCGTTAAAATTCTCCATTGAGCGGCAGGGGCTAGTCCAAAAGTCTCTCATGTTCTCTGCCCTTCGCGGCGCGCGAGGCAGAGGCATATTAACCGGCAGCCCGAGACGCCGAAGCCTGCGCGCCGGAGGCCGACTCCTTGACAGAAGACGGCTTTGGCTAATAGAGTTTCAGCCTCTTCATGCCGAGACGATGTGGTCTCGCATGAGTTTTTTTTGCGCAGGCTTCACGACCCGCGCCGTGCCGTCAACCTTCCGAGGTAGCGAGGACTTCCCATATGAAAGCCGGAACCATCTTTTCCCTTTGCCTCTTGGCCCTAATGTTCGCCTGCGCGCCAGCGATGGCGCAGCCTGCCCGCGCTGGTAAAGCGACGGCGAGGCCACAGCCTCCGCCGAGGCCGGCACCCGCCTCCCCCGCGGAGGCCGGAAGCGTCGTCGGCTCGACTTACCGCAACACCTACTTTGGCCTCCAACTCACTTTCCCGCGCGGATGGGTTGTGCAGGGCGAAGCCACCAAAGAGCGCATGAAAGAGATGGGCAAGTCGATGGCCGTCACCAAAAGCGAAACGGAGAAGGCGCAAACCGATGCGGCTGTCGAACGCTCCGCCAATTTGCTGACCATCTCGAAGCTGCCTTTGGGAACGATGGGACAGTTCAATGCTCTGCTAACCTGTGTGGCGGAGCCGCTGCCGCTTGGTTTGACGAGAGCAATGTATATGGTGAGGCTCAAGGAGTCGCTGCTGAACATGACGATTCCGGTCAAGGTCGAAGAGGAAGGCGGCCTCGAAACCATCAACGGAGTGCAGTTCTCCACGCTCACTATTCTAATGACTCCGCCAGGCGCATTGCCCGCGCAGCAGAAGTATTACGTGACCCTCAGGAAGGGCTATGCGCTCGGCTTCGTCGCCACCATTTTCACCGAGAGCGATAGAGAAGCGATGAACGGCATCATTAAATCCATCAGATTCCAATAAGGCGCTTGTTTGGATTCCAGCCCGGCGCAGCGCAAAAGTGTTTTAGAGAGACTTCAAAAAGCAGGAACAGGAAATCTTCAGATGATAAAAATCTCGTCACGCAATAAATTATGGCACAGGCTGGCGGCAGCGTTTCTTTCAATAACGCTCGCTTCATCATTCGCTTTCGGTTGGCAGGAGCAGGCGGTCGCGCCCGCATCCGCGACCGCGCTTTCAAGCGTCGAACGCGAACTCACTTCCGCCGTCAAGGTTGAGACCATTAAGGAAGTGACCACGGCTCTTTCAGCCCCTGAGATGCAGGGCCGTGGGACGGGGCAACCCGGCGGCGACAAGGCGGCCAGTTATCTGGCAGAGCGTTTCACCAAACTCGGACTCAAACCTCTCGGTGATAAAAATTCCTACCTGCAATCCATTAAATTCAGAGAGACCGAACTACTGCCGGAGACAATGCTCCAGGTCGGTAAAGAAACGCTCAAATTGGGCAGCGACTACGTTCCCATTCCGCCCCATAGCGGTGATAAGAACACGACGGGCAATCTGGTCTTCATCGCTTACGGGATGATTTCCAGCTCACCGAAGCGCAACGATTTGGCCGGAGTTGACTTGCGCGGAAAAATCGTCGTGATGCTGCAAGGCCCGCCGAAGAATGTCGATAAAGCATCTTGGAAGAAGGCCAACGCGGACATGAGCATTCTGCAAAATCTGGTCGGGCAGGGAGCAGCGGGACTGATTTTCGTCAGTAACGGAACGGAAGAACATCCCTATTCCGAGATGGCAGACTACCTCACGCGCCGCCGCATAGAGCCTGCCAACCAAGAAGAGTTACCGGCTTTTCTACCGCCCTTCCTGATGGTGAGCAATCAAGCCGCCGAGAAATTGTTTGCCGCTTCCGGCGTCACCTATGCTCAGGCTCTCGAACAGGCTGAGGGCAGCAGTTTTGCGCCCATCAATCTGAAACAGACGGCGAAGATTGTCGTCAAACTGAAAAAGGGTAAAGGTACGGGCAGCAATGTCATCGGCGTGCTCGAAGGCTCAGACCCGAAACTCAAAAACGAGGCGGTAGTCTATACGGCTCATTATGATGCTTACGGCGTCGGGGCCGACAAGCGTATCTATCATGGCGCGGCAGACAATGCGCTCGGTGTCGCGGAGATGCTGGCCGTGGCCGAAGCCTTGACTCAAGCACAGGCGCGCCCGCGCCGCTCGATTATCTTTATGGCCGTCACTGGCGAAGAATACGGCGGCTACGGCTCAGACTACTGGGTCAACAACCCGACTTGGAAGATTAAACAGGTTGCCGCCGACATCAACTTCGACGGCATGGGCACGGAAGTCTACGGCCCAGTTAAAACGCTCGTCGGGTTCGGCGCGGAACACTCAAGCCTCGGCGGCTTGCTCGGCGACGTGGCTACCGCCAGCGGTCTGCGAGTCATCCCCGACCCGATGCCCGAAGAGAAAGCCTTTTATCGTTCCGACCATTATTTCTTCGTCAAGAAAGGCGTTCCGGCGCTGATGCTGCTGGGCGCGCCCGAGGGTGATGCCAAAAATTGGATTGAGCGCCTGAAGACTTGGGAAAAGACCGATTATCATCAGCCGACCGATACCGTTCGCCCCGACTGGAACTGGGACGGCCCGCGAACGATGGCAGCCCTCGGTCTGGTTCTCGGATGGCGCGTCGCCAACAGCGACCAGATGCCAGCATGGCTCCCAACCTCTCCCTTCAATCGCGAACGCGGCACCAAAGAACCCGCTCCTCCTGAGCCTTGATGTGACGGACACTGATTAAACAAAGAACAGGCGCGCTGGCTTTCAGAGCCACTGCGCCTGTTCTCTTTTATCTCTCCAACCAATAGCGGCCAGAAAAACTCTTATCCCTTAACTATCCTTTGTTCCAAGGGAATCATCGCGGGCTGGCCTTTGTGTTGCCAGCAGCGGTCTGTGCCGCGCACGCGGCGCTGGCAGGGAGCACCCTTTTTCGTCTGCGCGCCGCAGATTGAGATTGTCTCGGGCACGGCGGTCGGGCGTTCTCTGGCAGCGTTGCTCTCCGGTTCGGGCCTGGCTTGCAGGGGCGCGTTCTCTGTTTTAGTGTTCGCTGGCGTTGGTTGAAGCTGTGCTGTTTGAGCGGAACTGACGGGCGATTGGCGGCGCTCGATGACGAGCGGCGGCGTGTCCGGGCGCACGGCGCGGCCCGCGCCGAGGCCGAGACTAAAGAGCGCTGTGCCTGCCAGCACGGGCAATAAGATTCTCGGAGCACGAAAGCGCGGTGCACACGCGCGGCAGAAGCGGTTGCTGGTCCAGAGGTGCCAACGTGTGCGAGCAATTCGCTCACCGCATTCAACACAAAAGTTTGGCTTATACATCGTGTGAGTTCTCCCTTTGATAAGCGCCGGTTTGTTGACCGCGCATCGTGTGAGAGTTTTGTGGCCCACGCTTGAAGAGCCGAGCGTCAACAAGCAATGTCTGGATTTTCGATGCGGCGAATTATAGCCGATTCCTAATCATCGAGCAGCACGGATTTCGTTGCGCACGCGATACAAGTTGCATGTGTAACACAAGAGTGTTATAGTCATTTTACTCCCGAAACTTTCCTGCGGTGTTGTGTCTCAATTGATGGGGTCTTCCAAGGGAAGGCTGTTTTGACTTGTGCCGTCTGGACTCATGCTCATGGGCCTGAAACTTTATTGTAATCGTTACGCGCATTTCAAAGACACGTTGGTGTGCTCTGTGAGCTGTCCCTACCGCACGCGTTGTCAGGAGTTCGCGCTCTTTTACGACGCGAATCGTGAGGGCGTTGATGCGCGTGTCGCGGAGTATTACGCGGCGCGTTCGAGCGCGACAAAACCCGCCCGTCAATTAGTATCGGCGGCGACAGCCGTTGAGATGCGCCAACTTTTACGTTTAGAGGTGAAAAGAGAGATGCCGGAAGCAATGTTTATTTGGATTGGAAAAGACGATCAGGCGGAGTTGCTCGAACTCGATGAGGTCATCCGTCGTGCGGAGCGCGGCTCGAAAGCCAAAAGCATTTACAAGGTCTCGCAGGAGATGGAACTGCGTTTTCAGCTTGTGCCGCGCAAGCGCATCGAGAAGGCCAAGCGGATTGCCGCCGCCGATGCCGAGCGC
>CAZEZJ010000323.1:853-6233 GCA_964516695.1 uncultured Blastocatellaceae bacterium | reverse complement strand
CAAAGAGTATCCATAAGGTCGCTGACGACCCTGTGGAAATTCGGGTCTTTCAAAACAAGGGCTTCAATTTTTTCCACACTGTGGATAACTGTCGTATGGTGCTTGCCGCCAAACTCGCGCCCTATCTCCGGGAAGCTGTGTTTGGTCAGACGCTTGCACAGGTACATGGCGACCTGCCTTGGCACGGCGATGTGCCGCGAATTGTTTTTTGACGAAAGCTCGTCCACGCGCAGGCGATAGTGTGCGGCGACAGCTTGTTGTATCTGGTCAATAGTGATGCCCGCTGGCTGGTCGTCTTCGGCTATGTTGCGGATGGCGTCCTGCGCGAGCATCTTGGAGATAGGCACGCCGCGCAAACTGGAGATGGCGACGAGACGGACGAGCGAGCCTTCGAGTTCGCGGATGTTGCTTTTGACTTTGCTGGCGATAAAGAAGGCCACGTCGTCCGGCAATTGAACGCCGTCGAGGTCGGCCTTGCGTTTGAGAATAGCAACTTTCGTTTCAAGGTCGGGCGGTTCCATGTCCGCAATCAAGCCCCACTCGAAACGCGAATGGAGGCGTTCTTCCAAAGTAGGAATCTCGCGCGGCGGGCAGTCGGAACTGATGACAATCTGCTTTTGGCCGTCGTAGAGCGCATTGAAGGTATGGAAGAATTCTTCCTGCGTGCGCTCCTTTCCAGCCATAAACTGTATATCGTCCATCAAGAGCACGTCTATCGAGCGATACTTCTCACGAAAAGTCTGCGCCTTGTCGTAACGAATGGCATTAATCAATTCATTCATAAACTTCTCGGCGGAAATGTAGGAGAGGCGCAGATGACGGTTGCGCTCCTTGATGGCGTGGCCGGCGGCGTGCATCAGGTGCGTTTTGCCGAGTCCGACGCCGCCATATATATAGAGGGGATTGTATGTCTTGCCGGGAGCTTCAGCGACGGCTAGAGAGGCCGCGTGCGCAAATTGATTACAGGAGCCGACAACGAAAGTCTGAAACGTGTATTTGGGATTCAGAGACAGTTCAATCGGCTCAATATCAACAAAGGTGGTTGCGCCCGGTGTGAGACCATCGGATTCAGCGGCTTCGAGCAGAGTGAAGAGACTGTTCGTTTTACCTTTTCCATTAGACGCCGGCGATGTCTGCGAGAGATTGTAAGTTGCGGCCTCCTTAGCCTCTTCGGCTTCATCCGCAATTTTTTGTGCGGCTTGCGCCTGCTCGTCGTCAATCAGCCAGTCAACTTGATACTCGTCCATGTGGACTTCTTCCAGCGATTCGTCGAGCACTTCGGAATAGTTGGAGCTAACCCAGTCTTTAACGACCTGATTGGGAGCGCGCAGGTGCAGGACGTGCTCGGAATTGTCGCAGCCCTCAAAGCGAATGGGGCGAAACCACGTCTCAAAACTTTGACGGTTAAGCCGTTTTTCGACGGCATGTAGAATGTCGCTCCAAATTCTATTCTCTATGGCAGTGCTCATGGCATTTTCCTATCGTCTCGCGGTCGTCGTGTCAGTTCCAAATTGGCAATACTGACCAATTCTCGCGCTGTCAAGAAACGGTACACAATCTTAACGCAGTATCTTTCAAGATAAATCTTGAGAGACAGAGCGGAAGTGTTGAAAACGCATCGGCTTCGTCTAATTTTCAACCCCGCCCTGAAAGTTTTCCACAGGTTTTTCCACAGGCTTGTGGAAAACTTCAGGAAACTTAAAGTAACGCTTTAAGTATTTCTTTTTCAATTACTTACGGGCTTTTTGGTGCTCCGAAACGGGGCGCAGACTAGCATAATCCCAAGCGAGAAGCAAGAGAAATCCACAGGCTTTTGAAAATATTTTTCGAGGCTCGAAAGACAGGCTGATTTTGTTAAGTTTTTGTCAGGTGGAAATTAGAGCGCAACACGTTTTGAATGATTTTAGAACATAAGAAGATTTCCTTAATTCATAACAAAAGCGGCGAGTCTCAGCCAGACTCGCCGCTTTCGTTGCTCTCAACATTGGCAGGTATTGCCTGCCGGATGCGTCACTTGGAACGCTTCTTCGTTTTTCCAGCGCGCTTTTTAATTAACCCTCCTCCGCCTTTTTTAACGGGGACATCTTTCTTACGGTCGCCCTCTCCGAGCGCGAGCCGTCCCATTTCGCCCTCCATAAATCTTGACAGATAGGAAGTTTCGCTCTTGAGTTGGGCTGTCAGCGCGGCAAAACCCTCTTCGATGCCGGCGTTCATGGAGCGTTCAAGAACATCATCCTCCGGCGCTCTGTCTGGGAATTGCGCCTTCGTGTTATGCGGGCCAACATCCTGCATCAACTGGCGGATGATACCGCCCGCAACGTAGTGTTCCACCGGAATGTGGGTGAACTGGAAGCGGTCGAAAATCTGCGGCCACTCCCAGCGCGGAATCTTCTCCTTGAAAATCGGGAAGTCCCAAATCCACTCGGTGACCGTGCAGCGCGACGCGCGCCGCCCGAGGGCGTCAATCGCCTGTTCACCCAGTACGTAGATGGGCGTGTCTATCGGCAGTTCAAGTATCTGGTCAGTCCACAAGATAGACCACCACGCGGCATAACGCATCGCGGCCTGCCTGTCCGGCGGAGCCAGCCAGACGCCGCAGTTGAGGAAGTAAGCGTCAATCTTCTTGAGCGCTGCCTGCCCCGCCGCCGTATCGTCAAATCCGGCGTAGGGAGACGGAGGCGCTGCGATGCCAGTCAGGTTGATGTCAAACCAGTGGTGCCATGTCGAGTCGGCAAGAATGCGCCCGACATCAACGTTATGCCCGTCATAGGCCGATGCCAGCCCTATCTCTTGGCCGTGCTTGGTGGCGGCGGGGTCTTTGATGCGGCCCCAAGCGATGACCACGGGCCTCTCCTGATGCCCGCTTTTCGTCGGCCACTTAGGGTCGCCCACAGCCGGCACGGGCGCGAGAGCTTCGCCTTCGTGCTGGTGGTCTGGAAAGACGTCAATTGGCCCGTTGGGGCCGCATAAGACGGGATGCGGACGATAACGGCGTCTGAAAAAGATGGGCGACCACAGCGGAAAGCGTGTCCAACGAATCGTTTGCGGGCGGTCGTCGGATTGGTCGTTAAAATCAAACGTCGCGCCCGGGTCAGGCCCGTCTTCCAGCGTGGTATTCCAGCCCGGGGGAATAGAGTCTGGAGCCGGATACTGCCGCATTTGTCCGGCACGTGTGATTTGCCCTGTGATGCCGCGGCCCAAGTTGGCATGGTCGCCGGTGACGAGGACGCCGCCGGATTTGGGCGCGGCCATGAATTGATCCATCAGCGTCACCTCAGCCGCCGACAGATTCTGCGTGCTGTTGATGCCGAAAAACCAGATTTCGTCGTACTGGTTCATAATGTCTAGGTCGGTCAACTTCTTCGCGCCGGGAATTGAGGCGCTAGGGTCTGTGCCGTCACGATGAGCGGTCGAGACGTCGAAATCAACATAGTAGTAGGCGCGGCTCTCCAGCAGCGTTTTGACGTATTGCAGGCCCAGAAAAGGCCCGCCGTTGAAACGCACGGAGCTATCTGCATACATCAGAATGCGGACTTTGGCCGGTCTACGCCACCAAGGATAGACTATATCCCAGTCTAAAATTCCCCAGCGATGGCGAATCGTCGCCGTCACAGCGTCAATTCTTTCAACGCCTATACAGCCCGTTCTTTCATTGGTTAGTTTCGTCGGTGCCATAAATTTCTCCTTGCGATGTCGCCGCACATTTCAGCTTCAACGAGGGCGTCATCATTTGTGGGATGTTTATGAGTTAGCGAGGAGTGATCACCTCACAAGAGAGGTGTTGAGACCGCCCATGTACGTTCTTGTCTGGAAGGAAAGCTCTTGGTAGTTTGCTGTGCATAGAATGTCTTGTTGCCCTTTGCGCATCGCAACATTCGTACCAACAGCACTCGCTAGTAAATCATGCCTTTTGGTCGCGCCGGCCGAGAGAAGTGTCTACTGTAGAAAACACGTCGCGTCGTCTGTGTTCACTTTTGGCAACACTTTTTGGGATTTTTATTCTGATAGTAAGGAGCGACAAGTACGTTTCGCTTCTTCACGCCTTTAAATCTGCGCAGAGCACATAACACAAGCGGCGAATCTTGGCCGAGATTCGCCGCTTGTGCCTTGAATAGTATCGGAAAAAAACGTCCTGACGCTTGCCCTTCCGCCAAACTCCCAACTACGGCCACGGCGAGCCGGATAATAGCGTATTTTGCTGGCTTTGTCTGTTGCCTCTTCTTGACATAAAGCGCTCCGGCCTTTAGTCTTACACTTTTCGTTTTAATGGAGAATTCTTGACTATGTCTAAACGAACCTTTCAACCGAACAATCGTCGCCGCGCCAAGACACACGGCTTTCGCGCACGCATGGCGACCAAGAATGGCCGCCTCGTGTTGAAGCGGCGGCGCGCCAAGGGGCGCAAGCGCCTGACACCGTCGCATTACTAAGCCTTGGGAACGGTTGCGCTCCGCTTTGCCTAAGCACACGCATTTACGCAACTCCGGCGAGTTTCAACGCGTTTACGCTACGGGGCGACGCTACGACGGGCGATACCTTTCGGCCTTTGTGCTCGGCAACGATTTGCCGCATCATCGCTTCGGTATCACGGCCTCGCGCAAAGCCATCGGCAACGCCGTCGAGCGTAACCGCTCGAAGCGGCTCTTGCGTGAGGCGTTTCGCCTGAGCAGCGAGGCGCTCGATAACATGCAGGGCAAGTATGACTGGGTCTTGAATGCGCGGCGGTCGCTGTTGGAGGCAAAACTCGACGCGCCGCTCGCGGAGTTTCAAAAAATCGTCGCACGCGCCGCCAGCGATGAAGCAACAGCAGGGGCCGTGAAAGCTGAGCAGTGAAGGCAGTGAGGATTGTTCTCGTCTCACTTTTAAGATTCTACAAGGCAGCCATCTCGCCTCTGCTTCCCCCTTCTTGCCGTTTCGTCCCAACCTGTTCCGAGTATGCGCGTGAAGCCATCGAACGCTACGGCGCTGTGCGCGGAAGCTGGATGGGCGCGCGGCGCATTCTGCGTTGTCATCCATTTCATCCGGGCGGCTATGACCCTGTGAAATAAAATTGGAAACGACGCGGCGCTTCGTGCGACTTGTTAGTTATCCGAATCATTGTTGATTGAAAGCGCAAACCTAGTTATTAAACCACATGCAAAATAGTCAGCGTTTCATCCTTGCGATTGTTATCTCGCTAGCCATTCTGATTGGCTGGAATATTCTCTTCCCTATCAAGCCGACGAATAACGCCAACACGAATGCCAACGCGAACGCGAATGTTAACGCGAACGCCGGACAGCCTGCCGCTGATTCAACTCCCGCGCCGCAGGCCGCGGCTTCGCCCGGCCAACAGCCCGCGCCCGTCGTCCCTTCGCCGCAGCCGCCGGCGCCGACCGGA
>CAZEZJ010000323.1:0-843 GCA_964516695.1 uncultured Blastocatellaceae bacterium | reverse complement strand
TCCTTCGACAGACAACACGCCGCAACGCAAAGTCAAAATCACCACGCCGCTCTACGATGTCACGCTCGATAGTCGCGGCGCGATAGTTGTTAGTTGGATTATCAAGAAGAACAAAAACCCGTACACCAATGAAGCGGCGCGCGACATTTTCTCCGCGGGCGTGGACCAGAAAGAACAGCATCTTCCGCTTGAGTTAATCTCGCAGGAAGGCTTGAAACAGAATCAAGCTCCGCTGCTGCTCTCGACCGGAGACCAAACCCTTGATGCGGCGCTCGCTTCCAGAAACTACAAAATTAACGGGGCCATCGGAGAATACAGCATCATCGGAGAAAGCGGCGATGTCAACATCACTCTCAACTCCGGTCAAACTCAACGGCTCGAATTCGTTATGCGCGAGGAAGCGACCGGACTCGACGTGTCGAAGACAGTCACTTTCAACGCCGACCGCTATATCACGGAAGTCCGAGTCAATCTCAAACACAAAGAGCAAATTGTTCCGCAAGCGAGAATCTTGATTGGCCCAAGCATCGGCGATCAGGGCGTCCCGCACTACTCTTTTTATTCCGTCGCTCCTGAAGGCATTGCCGCCGTCGGTGAGAATATTGCGCGCGGTTATGCTCAAACAATCAGCGATAACACGGAGAGTCCGAATCGCGAAGTTCACGCTGGGCCAATTGATTGGGCGGGTGTTGGCGACACATACTTCGCGATGGTCGTCGTGCCGCCGAAGAAGACCGAAGGGCTTGAGTTTCGCACGACCAAGTATGAACACACGATAGCCAACAGCTCCAGCAAAGAGGCGCGTTATTTAATCACTGCCTACGTCCCTATGCCGGCAGACAA
>CAZEZJ010000322.1:778-6236 GCA_964516695.1 uncultured Blastocatellaceae bacterium | reverse complement strand
AGCGGAGGTTTCTAAGGTTTGTGAAGAGACGGCTCAACTGGCGGCGGCGATGAAACTCTACGCGGATGCTAATCAGCATGTGGCACGCAGTGTGCCAACGGTAATAAACGTCACTCGCGAGAAACTCACACGCATCGAGGAGCAGTTGCAGGAGATAGACGGTGAGCTAAGACTGGCGATAGAGCGTCATCAATCGGCCAAGCACGTGACCGACACGGTGAGTCTTGGCGGTTAAGCTGCTTTAGTCATTTTGGCTAGATACCAGAACGCAACATGCCAGCCACCCCTACAAGGCTAGAGCCGCACATGACGGAAACCCTTAACATTGCTCAACTCTGCCCCGCCACCTATGCGTTAGGGCCGGGCAGGCGTTTCGTTATCTGGGTGCAGGGCTGTCCATTCAATTGTATGGAATGTATCGCGCCGGATTGGATTGAACAGAAGACGGCCAGCATCGTGCCGGTTCAAGACCTTGCCCGGCGAATAATCGCGGCAAATGATTTAGAAGGGATTACCATTTCCGGCGGCGAACCGGCGCTTCAGGCGAGCGCATTGGCACACTTGCTCCGTGAAGTGAAAGCCGTGAGGCCGAACCTCTCCGCCATCGCTTTCTCAGGATTTACCCTTGAACAACTCCGAAAAAGAGCGTTGACTGATATTGGAATCGCTGAGTTTCTGAGCCATCTGGACGTGCTTATTGACGGACTTTATGTGAAAGACCTTAATGATGACTCAGGCTTGCGCGGTTCAGCAAATCAACGCGTGCACTTTTTAACAGCTCGTTACGAAGCTCTGAAGGATAATTTTGAGTCGGACCCCAGACAGGTCGAGGTGCATTTGCTCACGGGCGAATTGCTGATGGTGGGAGTTCCGACGCAGAGAGCTTTCGAAGCTGTTCACTCAATGACAGAGGAGATTAAGCGGCGCTGACGATGAATCGAAAAACTGTGTGCTATCGGCTCCTTGAGCGATATTTCAAGCGGGCGGCATTTTCATAATCCGTCAATTTGCTGCCCGCGTTGTTCCGCTCTCGAATCGCTGTGCTTGCATTTTTAATCCTGCGGAGTTGACTTCTCTAGCCGCTTTGGCTAAATTTTATAGCTTCAAGGACAGTCGCGCGTTATCTGTAGCGTTCTGTATTACCTTGACACGGTAGGGGGCTGCGGTTCATATCCGCCTGAGCCTACCACTTTTCGAATTTTTGATAGGATGCTCCAGAAGACCTACGCCATGAATCGAACGTACACGCGATTCACATTCACTTTTTGAGGCCCGCTTCCAGCGGCAGGCTCTCGTATTAAGGCGTAGGCGCTCCTATCGAATCCGATCACTTGGCAGTTGCCGTTTTATCGCAATCGGCACAAAACTTAATTCGGTTGACGCTTTTCAGCCCGCGCGAGGCCGCCACACAAAGTGGAAGCGCGTTAGAGGGCTGTGATTCGTGAATGGCCCAGGCTAAATCGTCCACTGTGACGAACGCCTCTATCCATTCGTGATTCACGAAAGATAAGCGGAGACCAGCAACGATGAGCGACATTAACGTACAATTGAAAGACGGCGCGGCAGCACAGTTTGCCGCCCCCGTCTCTGTGGCCGAAGCCTTGAAGAAGCTCGACCGTGAGGCCGCCAAGCAGGCGCTCGCCGCGCGCGTCAACGGGCGCGAGGTTGACCTCGCCTTCACACTCGATGCGCAAGCAAACGGCGACGCCATCAATATCGAGCCTGTGCTGCCGCAAACGCTCGATGGCTTGGACGTGCTGCGCCATTCGACCGCCCATCTGCTCGCCGCCGCCGTGCTAGACCTTTTCCCCGGCACCAAACTCGGCATCGGCCCGGCGCTCCTTGACGACCCGCGTTATGGCTACTTCTACGATGTTATCGCGCCCAGGCCGCTGACCGATGAAGACTTACCGCTCATCGAAAAGCGTATGCGCGACATCGCCAAGCGCAATCTGGCCTATCGCCGCGAGGAGATTTCAAAAGAGGACGCTCTGCGCCTTTTCGCTGAGCGCGAGGAGCCTTTGAAGTGTGAGTTAATCGCGGATAAGGGCAGCGAGACGGTCAGCGTCTATTATATAGACGGCTCACCGTTCATTGATTTCTGCCTCGGCCCGCACGTGCCGAACACCAATCGCCTGCGCGCCTTCAAGCTGCTGTCGCTCTCCGGCGCTTACTGGATGGGCGATTCCGAGCGCGAGCAGATGCAGCGCATCTACGGCACAGCCTTCTTCACGCAGGAAGAATTGGATGCCTGGATTAAGCAGCGCGCCGAAGCCGAAAAGCGCGACCATCGCCGTTTGGGCCGCGAGCTTGACCTCTTCTCGATTCAGGAGAGCTATGGGCAGGGCCTTATCTTCTGGCATCCGAAGGGTGCGATGATTCGCAAGCAGATGGAAGATTATCTCTACGAGGAGTTAGTCAAGGGAAATTACAGTTTTGTTTACACGCCGCACATTGCCAAGCGCGAGTTATGGCAGACGAGCGGCCACGAGCAGAACTACGGCGATTCGATGTTTTCTCCGACGAAGCTGGAAGAGACGGAATTCCGCTTGAAGCCGATGAACTGCCCCTTCCACATCGGCATCTACAAATCGCAGCAGCGCTCTTACCGCGATTTGCCGCAGAGATATGCGGAAATGGGAACGGTCTATCGCGCGGAACTTTCCGGCACGCTGCACGGATTAATGCGTGTGCGCGGCTTCACCGTGGACGACGCACATCTGTTCTGCACGCCGGAGCAGGTGCTCAAGGAGATTAGCGATTGCGTTGATTTCGTCGCCAAGGTGTTTCGTCAATTCGGATTCGAGAAGGTGAAGTTTGAGCTTTCGGCCAAGGGTAACGACACGAGCAAGAATTATCTGGGCGAGGAAGAAGAATGGGTGAAGGCCGAAGCGGCGCTGGCGGAGGCGCTCAATGCTCGCGGCGTTCCATACGAGCGCATAGAGGGCGAAGCGGCTTTTTATGGCCCAAAGATTGATTTCAAGATTGAAGATGCCATTGGTCGTTTATGGCAACTGGGGACCGTGCAGTGGGACTTCAATCTGCCCGAAAGGTTTGAGCTGGAATACATCGGTGAAGACAATAAGCCGCACCGCCCGGTGATGGTCCATCGCGCTCTCTTTGGCTCAATCGAGCGCTTCTTCGGTGTCCTGATAGAGCATTACGCTGGCGCTTTTCCGCTGTGGCTGGCGCCGGTTCAAGTCGCCGTGCTGCCGATTACGGACCGCGTTAATGAGTACGCGGAAAAGGTTGCGCAAGAACTAAAGGCCGCTGGCCTGCGGGTGGAAGCCAATTTGCGCAGTGAAAAAATCGGCGCGAAGATTCGCGACGCGCAGATGCAGAAAATACCGTTCATGCTCGTCCTCGGCGACCGCGAGATGGAAGAAGGCAAGGTCGCGGTCCGCGAGCGAAGCAAAGGCGACACGGGCACGATGATGCTCGCGGAATTTAAGGAGATGGCGCGGCGACTCGTTGAGTCGCGTGCGCTCGTTAATACAATCGAGTCCCAGAGTTCGTAGTGTCTTGAGTTGAAGAATTTTTCACTTCGACATCAGACTTTCCGAACACTCTAGACTCATAACATTGGAGGTGCAGAAATAGCTACAGGCTTTCGAGGTCGCGGCCAGCGCCCGGACAATCGTCGCGCTCCCGTCGCGCGCATTAACGACAGGATTCGCGTGCCGCAGGTGCGCGTCATCGGTGACGACGGCGAACAACTCGGCGTGATGGAGACGCGCGACGCCGTGCGGATGGCCCGCGAGAAGGGGCTTGACTTGGTTGAGGTCGCGGCCACCGCCGACCCGCCGGTTTGTCGCATTATTGATTTCGGAAAATTTCAGTACGAAGCCAAGAAGAAGGCGAACGAGGCGAAGAAGAAGCAGGTCGTCATCACCGTCAAGGAAGTCAAGTTTCGTCCCGGCACTGATGACCACGATTACGAATATCGTATGCAGCACGCTCGCCAGTGGTTGCAGGACGGCGATAAGGTGAAGGCGACAATCTGGTTTCGCGGGCGCGAGATGACGCACCGCGAACTCGGCGCGCGTATCCTGGAGAGGTTGGAAAAAGACCTGCTGGATGTCGGCGAAATCGAGGCGCGGCCCCGCATGGAGGGCAATCAGATGTTCAGCATCTTTGGCCCGAAGAAACACAAGGGTGGCGGCGGCGGTGGCGGCGCAGCAGCCAAGCCCGCGCAGCCTGCGCCGAGCAGCAGCCCGAAGGCTGAAGAGAAGCCAGCGCCGCCGGAAAAGCCTGCGCCGTTGATTGATATTGAAGTTGAGATTTAAGGACTACAGCGGTTTGAAAGCGATTGTTTTGGTTAATCGTTGAGCCGCATGATTGGATTGTCAAGAAGGAGTAGAGATGCCGAAACTAAAAACACACAAGGGGGCGGCCAAGCGTTTTCGCCTGACTGCTACTGGAAAAATCAAGCGCGGCCACAGCCACGCGCGCCACATTCTGACCAAGAAGACGAACAAGCGCAAGCGCCTGCTCGACATTGATGCGTTGGTTTCCGATGGCGACCAGAAACGCGTCGAAGCAATGTTGCCGTACGGACGTGGTTAAAGAACAGTGATGAGTGATAAGTGATGAGTGATGAGTAAGAGGCTATAGTTGCATCCTCGAACGCTGTGTCCTTGTTCCTTATCTGAAGGGAGTGAACAATGCCTAGAGCAAAACGTGGGAATAAGCGCCTCGAACGGCGCAAGAAGATACTTAAATTAGCCAAGGGTTATCGCGGCACGAAATCGAAGCTTTATCGCTCGGCCAAAGAGTCTGTCGAGCGTGGCTTGAATTTCGCCTACACGGGACGCAAGCTGAAGAAGCGTGATTTTCGTAGTCTCTGGATTGTCCGCATCGGTGCCGCCGCGCGCTTGAACGGCTTGAACTATTCGCAGTTCATGCACGGTTTGAAAGTCGCCGGAATCGAGCTTGATAGAAAAGTGCTGGCCGATTTGGCCGCCAATTCGCCGGAAGCTTTCGCGGATTTGGCCGGACAAATCAGGAGCGCTCTCGATAACGAACAGCAGCAACAGAGCGTTGCAGCTTAGAGTGTGTGCAGAGGACTTCAACTAATGCCGGAAGGGCTGAAGCAGGAAGACCCTAGACTCAAGGCAGATGAGGCACGCAAGGCGTTCGAGCATGAGTTCGAACGCTTTGCGCGCTTTCGTGCGGGCATCGCGCCCATGAGCCTGACTCTCACGGAGGCCCAGGGGCTTGAGCGCCAGCTACAAGAGCTGCGAACGCGGGCGGTTGGCAAGAAAAGCGAATTGGCGGCGCTCAAAAAGATGGTCGGGCGCGTTGCGCCTGAGGAGCGCGCCAACTTCGGCCAGCAGATTCAGCAACTCGAAGCCGAAATCCTAGGGGCCGTCGAAGAGGCCGCGAGTTCACTCGCCGCTTACGTTGACGAAGCGAAGAAAGAACGCGAACGCATTGACGTGACAATGCCTGGTCGTCG
>CAZEZJ010000322.1:0-768 GCA_964516695.1 uncultured Blastocatellaceae bacterium | reverse complement strand
ACACCTGCATCCGATTACTTTAGTGCGCCAGCGTATCGAAGACATCTTCGTCTCGCTTGGCTACGCGGTCGAAGATGGCCGCGAAGTTGAGACGGATTATTACAACTTCGAGGCGCTCAACATTCCCGAGAATCATCCGGCGCGCGACCCGCAAGACACGTTCTATACGACCGACGGCTTTGCGCTGCGCTCGCAGACTTCGACCGTGCAGATTCATGCGATGCAGCAACGCGGCGCGCCTGTTCGCATGATTGCGCCGGGCCGCGTCTTCCGCCGCGACACGCCCGACCCGACGCACAATCCCATGTTCTTTCAGGTCGAAGGACTCTGCGTTGACCGTGGCATTACGATGGCCCACTTAAAGGGAACGGTCGCGGAATTCCTGCGCCGGATGTTCGGCCCCGCGACGCGGACGCGCTTTCGGCCCAGCTATTTTCCGTTCACGGAGCCGAGCGCGGAATTCGATTTCAGTTGCTTCAAGTGCGACGGCGCGGGCTGTCGTATCTGCAAAGGCTCCGGCTGGATTGAGCTGGGCGGCTCAGGAATGGTGCATCCAAACGTGCTGCGTGCCGTTAACATTGACCCGGAAGAATTCTCCGGCTTCGCCTTCGGCTTCGGCATAGACCGCATGTGCGGGCTGATGTACTCGCTCGACGACATCCGCCTGCTCTTCGAAAACGACGTGCGCTTCCTCGAACAATTTAATTAAGACTTGAGTGGTAATTGGTAAATGATGAATAGAAGGAAGAGAGTTCTTCTATCCACCAT
>CAZEZJ010000321.1:0-6247 GCA_964516695.1 uncultured Blastocatellaceae bacterium | reverse complement strand
AAGCGCGGCGCGCACCAGAGCCGTGCGCACGCGCGTGCTCTTTTCTTCCGCTTCGCGATTGTGCCTGCGCCCGAAGCCCGTCGTGATAACCAGAAAGAGAATTAACGCGAAGAGACTGATGATGCCGCCGCGCGAGTTGGTCATAATGAGTGCGATGCCCATCATCGCGGCGGCGAAGATGTAGAGCGGGCGCTTTTCACGCTCGACTGCGCCGGAAAAGAGCAGGCCAAGCGCGAGCGCGAGCGTCATCTCCATGTAGCCCGCGAAGTGGTGGCGGTTGATAAACGGGCCAAAGGGAGCGGCCTGGGGCAGTTCCCTAATCCAGTAGACTTTGTTCGGGCTGGTGTAAGACTGTATGAGGCCGAAGATAGCCAACATGAAACCGAAGATGATGATGGTGCGGACTATCAGGCGCAGGCGCTTCGGGCTGTCTATGAAGGCGAGCGCGGCGGCGAAGTAAACGAGCAGCGCAAGGATTTGGACGAGCGCGAGGCGCGTCGAGTAGGGGTCGAAGGAGAGACTTCTGACGGGCGACGCGGACAAAGCACCCGCTGCGTCTGCTGCGCCGCCGAAGGGCAGCAATTGAATAATGCCGATGAGGAAGAGTCCGATGAGCGGCAACTGTAGGACGCTCAAGCTCAAGCGTAAACGGTTGCTTCGCCATCCGTCCACAACCCAAAAGAAAACTATGATGGCCGCCCCGGTTTGAAAAAGGGCGAGCGCCCAGTAGTGCACAGTCCCGTAGGCCAGCGCCGAGAGCACGATGGCTGCACAGAGCAGGATGATGATAAAGCGGCTCGCCACCGTGTGAACCAACGGGGCGGGCGCGACGTTATTTGGCGGCGCTTGGTTTCGTGTTTCCGCTTCCTCTGGGAGCGGGACTTGCGCCGAGGCGTTGGAGATTGAAGTCGTCATACCAGACAATGCCGTAAATGGGGCACACAGGGTCGCCCACGCACGCGGCCCGTGCGATGCGTACCTTCACCGCTTCGGTCGTCGCCGGAGCTTTGAAATCAATCGTCAATTGCTGCCAGTCGCTTTTGCCCACGGCGAGCGGCGGCGAAGCGCCCAGCACGCTGCGTTCGTCCATGCCGTCCAGAATCTCTATCAGCGGCGTGCCCGCGCTCTTTAATTCCTCTGTCCGTACAAAACAAGTGAAACGATACTGAGCGCCCGGTTCGACGACGACCAACTGCGAGATGTTCTTAAAGTCCAGCGTCGAAGGCGACTTGAAGAGAACGCGTAAACTACGCTGCCCGCCGTGTCTGTAATGAGGGTCAACGCCGACCTGCGCCTGCGGTACGGACGTGACCTGCCAACCGAACACGCCCGCGCCGCTCGTACCCACGTCATTTTCAAACCCTGAGTTAGTAAACTGCTCCGCGCCGAGAGCGGGCGCGATTTGTTCGGCAGCGATGTCACGTAAAACCTCTTGCGCGGCGCGATAGCGCTTGGCCGCCAGCAGCGTATTCATCAACGTCTCGCCATTAGCACGCTGCTCCTTCTTTTCCGCCGCGTCGAGGCTGGCCCATAACCCCAACGCATCGTCAAAGCGCTGGCGGCTGCCCAAGTAAGCGGCAAACTCCGCACGCGCCGCCGCAGAATTACCGACCGCATTCCTCACCGCCTGCACGTCTTCACCGAAGACATACCACGCGACGTTGAAAATCTGCGGGCGCAGCTTCGGGTCTGCCTGCGCCGCGCGCCGTAACTCCTGAAAAGACTCGTCGCCGCGCCCTGAGCGCAACAGCAAATTTCCCAACAGCCAACGCGGGTACGCATAAGCGGGCGCGAGTTCGACGGCGCGCCGGAGCGCCTTTTCGCCGCCCGCCGCGTCGCCCAATTGTTCGCGCGCACGGCCCAAGTCCTGCCAGAAACGATAATCGTTGGGCGAGAGCCGGACGGCCTCCTCGTAATGACGCACGGCATCCTGCAAAGCCGCAGGCTCGAAGCTGGACTTTTCCAAGCCCGCGTAGGCCCAGTGTGTCCAAGGGTCGTCGGGCGCTAAACGAAGCCCTGTGCGCGCCGTCTCAAGCCCGCCGTTTTCCAGTCGCGGCGCAAACTCCGCCATCGTATTGCCGATATACCAGCGCGACGCATACCAAGAGCCGACGAGCGCCAGCAACACGGGCAACACCAACAACACACGCCGGAGCGGCGCGCGCACGTTAATGAGTTTTAGCTGATCCATCGAACAATTGTCAGATGCGCAAGCTTTCCGCTTTGCCTTTCGTCAAGGTCGGCAGATTTGAAAGTATCTTGGGCACAAGAAACTTCAAATCTGCCAGACGGTTTGAAGGCGCGTGTAAAACCAAGATAGCAATATTGAATTTCGGCAGGTTCTGCTGGAAAGATAGGTTGCGATCAACTGTAATGAAGACATCGAATTCTGTTTCCGCAAGGGCCAGCAACTCACCATTCTTTTTAGCCGCCCAGCCCATTTGCGGAACGGTCTTGACATCATGCCATGTCAGTTCTTTAGCAAACCGACGGTCAATGCATTCGTCCAGCAGAAGCTTCACGTCAGGCCGCCAACCTTGATGACCTGCTCCTCGGCTTCTTCCAGAAAGGCGATGACTTGCTCGCGCGTCACGGTGGGGAATCCTTCCAGAAAATCATCAATGGTTTCTCCGCCTTTAATATAATCCATCAAAGTCTGAACCGGAACTCTTGTTCCAGCGAACACCGGAGCACCCCCCATCACATCGGCGGTTGATGTAATAATCTGCTCTTTCATAATTTCATGGTAGCCAATCAATGCGCTCAAAATCAAGGTTATCATCCGGCAAGATGAATAATGAGCGCTGCCCCTTTATTCCTCGCTGAGCGTTTCAATCTTGATGCGCATTCGCTTCAAGGTGACGTGTTGTTCCTGACAATCGCGCATGATTTCTTTGACGCGCTCTTCGGAGACGCGCGTGCTGGAGATGAGCACTTCGTCAATGCGCTGCTCGCGACAAATGCTGCGGAGCGCGCCGTTGCCGCCAAAGACGCGCAGGCCGTGGATGACCTTGCCCTTTTTGTTCGGGTCGTCGTCAACGAAGCCCACAGGCGCATACTGCAATTCACGGTTGTTCAAGAGTTCTCTCAAGAGCAGTTCGCCCGCATCGCCCGCGCCGTAAATCAAGACGCGGCAGCCCTCGCGCGCCTTCGATGCGGGCAACATCTGGCGAAAGAGGCGGAAGGCCATACGGCTTCCGGCCAGCATCAACAAGAGCAACATCGCATCGAGAATGAAGACCGTGCGTGACAAACTCTCAAACCGAAACTTGAAGAGCAGCGCCAGCATACTCAAGACCGAACCGATGATAATGGCCTTCGCGATATTGATGAGGTCGTCCACGCTCGTGTAGCGCCAGATGCCGCGATAGACGCCCATTACCAGCAGCGTCGCCATCTTCACGAAGACCAGCACGGGCAAGGTCTGCAAAAAGACGCGCCAGACTCCGCTCTCCGACATCGCGCCGAAGCGCAGGATGTAGGCGCAGTAATAAGCGAGAATGATGAGCACCACGTCGAGCAGCACTTCGAAGATGCGCCGCTTGTAGGAAAGGTCTATCAAAAACGCGAAGAGCGGTTTTTCGTGCGCCGCTTTGACTTCCTCTTCGTCGTAAACTTTGACGCCCGCCAGATAAACGCCGAGCAATGTCAAGACGACCGTGAAACCGAGGATGACGGGCAAGCTGATTTCGAGTTTGGCTTCGCGCACGAGCATCGCCAGCAAGCCCGAAAGTCCGGCGAAGCCGTAGAGCATCCAGACGGCTCGTCGCTCAGACATGCCAAGCGCGACCAAGCGGTGCGACGTGTGGTCACGACCGCCCTGTGAGGCCGAACGGCCCGATAGCTTGCGCAGCACGGTGACGAAAGTGGTATCGAAAATCGGGATGAAGAGAATCAGGATGGGGACGGCCAGCACGGGCAGGAAGCTGCGCGAGCGCCCGCCCATCGCGCTGCTCATCAAAGCCGTGCTCGCCAGAAAAAACCCTATGAACATCGAGCCGCAATCGCCCATAAAGATAGACGCGGGCGTTGAGTTGTAGATGAGAAAGCCGATGAGCGCGGCGGCGAAGACGGCGAGCATCAGCGCTTCCGTCATCTGTCCGGTGGTCACAAAACTGAGCGCGAGAAAGGCCGAAGCGATGGCGGCGATTCCGGCGGCCAGCCCGTCCATGTTGTCGAGCAGATTGACGGCGTTGGTAATCCCTATCAGCCAGAAAATCGTGATGCTCATGTTGACGGGCGCGCTCGATGTCCAAGGCAGACTCAAGCCGTAATAGATGACGAAGGCTGAACCCATCACCTGTCCGATTAGTTTCTGGTAGGGTTTGGCATGGAAGAGGTCGTCGGCCAGCCCGACGAAAAAGAGAAACGAACTGGCTCCGACGACAACCCAGCCATAGGGCGTCTCGTGCGGCACGAAGAGCAGGTAGAGCGAGATGACCAGCGTGACCGAAAACCAGATGGCGACGCCGCCGAGCATCGCTGTCGGCTTTTTATGCCAGCGGTCGGTTTTCGGCCTAGCGACCGCGCCCCAACGTCTAGCCAGCGCGCGCACCACAGGCGTCAACACGAGCGCCAGCACGAGCGAGGCCAGGACCGTAATCAAATGCAACGAGCTAACCTGCATGTCCAAAATCAGAGAGACCGTCAGGGATTCCAGCGGGTTGATGAAAATGAAACCCTAGACGATTGAACACGACAAATCAAGCGCCGATGCGGGGCGACGCGCAAACAATCGCGTTCATTGATGAAGCCTGATGCCGATTAAAACTGCCGCTTTCGTCACAGCGCCGCTAAGGCACTGTCGGCTGCCCGTGCGCCTCATTCTTTAGTTCGTCGTCCGGCTCATTCTTTTCCGGCTCGGGAGTCGGGACAGGCAAAGAGACGTTAACGGGAACAAGCCATAGCTCTGCGGTCGGAGACTCACGGTAGCCGCCGAAGACCATCGTTAAGCGTTCGGCTTTAACTCCGTATTTTCCGGTCAACTGCTCGCGCGCCTGCTCGACGATGGCCTGCACCTTGCTGAAAGTGGCATCTGCTCGGTCAGCATAAAAGATGATGTGGCCGCGCGCTTTCTCTTCCTTGTGCAGCGCTTTGGCGTAGGTTTTCAAAATCCACCACACATCTTCGTTCGACCCGACCTCTTCTTCCTGAGATGTGGCTGGCGACTCCTGCGTCTCTGCGCCTGGCGCGCCCTGTTCTGCGGCGTCGTCCAGTTGTTCTTCGACCGGCTGCTCACCAGCGCTCGCTTCGCCGCCGGCGGTCTCGTCCTCCGCCATCAACTCGAAGTCTTCAACCTCAGCACTTAACTCAAGCGGAACGGGCACATATTGCTCTTCTAACTTAAAAGCCTTGTCGAGTTCTTTGCTAGCGTCAATGGTCTCTGTCGCTTCGGGAAGAGCCGCGCCTTTCGGAACAATCCATAGTTCTATAGTCAATTCTTCCCGGTAGCCGCCGTCAACCACCGCGAGGCGAGATGGCTCCAGCCCGCGCGCATTAACCAAATAATCCGTTATGCGCTCTTTATAATTCAAAACCCTGCGCGGCAAATCGTACCTGCCGCTATAAACGATGGCGTGGCCTTTAAGCGCTTTCCCGTTCATTAAATGGATGGCGAAATTATCAAGGCGCGCTCCCAGGTCGCAATCGCGCAAATCGCCAAACACGTCGAAGCGGCCCGCGCTCTTCTCTTGTTCCTGCTGCGCGCGGCTTGTTTCGCTGACTAATCCTGAAGAGACAAACGCACGACACGGCCATGCAACACACAGCGCCAGGCTAGCGGCGACTGCCGGCAGAGCCAAGCACCTGAGCGCGCGTGTGAGCATAGTT
This sequence comes from uncultured Blastocatellaceae bacterium, assembly GCA_964516695.1. Taxonomy (GTDB): domain Bacteria; phylum Acidobacteriota; class Blastocatellia; order Pyrinomonadales; family Pyrinomonadaceae; genus DASVTR01. The sequence goes on along the minus strand of CAZEZJ010000321.1, from coordinate 418 downwards.
TTCATCCACAAATCGCGTGATAACGACGCGTCCATTTTGTCTTCACGTAACGGGTTAAGATTGCCCGCGCGCCGCCTGCTGGCTCGGCGGTGAGGCAGTCTGCCGCCCGCTATGATAATTGATGACGCTCTGCAAGATTCCGTCGAGCATCATCTGCGGCTTGAAGCCGACGAGCGCGTCGACCTTTGAAATGTCCGGCACGCGGCGCGGCATGTCCTCGAAGCCTTCTTCGTAGGCTTCATCGTAAGGCACGAGCACGATTTCGGATTCCGATTGCGTCAACTGCTTAACGCGCTCGGCCAATTGCAGGATGCTGACTTCCTCGTTTGAGCCGATGTTGAAGACTTGGCCCACAGCCGAAGGGTGGTCCATCAAATTCATCAGCGCGCCCACCACGTCGCCCACATAGCCGAAGCAG
>CAZEZJ010000320.1:0-6270 GCA_964516695.1 uncultured Blastocatellaceae bacterium | reverse complement strand
CGCTGCCGACTTCTTGCTCTAAATATCGCTTGAGGTCTAATGTGACCCGGTCGTTGTCAAGTAAAGTATTATCAACATCGAAGAGAAAAACCACTTTATCTCGGAGCATAATAATTTACTTTCTAATCAGCAGCGGCCCAATCCTTGCTGTGCGAAAGGGCCGCTGCTGATTGCTAAACGCTCAGGCGTGTGCGAGCGCCCACAGTATTTCCGCCCAGTTCTGTAGCATACCCGTTTGACCGTTTTGCGCGCTAATAGTTATGGCTCCGGTGTTCGCGCCGGACGGGTCAATGCTGATAGTGTAAGTGCCTGTCGAGGGCAGCGTCTTGGTGGGAAGGTCAAAACTGCCGCTACTCGAAATGTAAGACGTGAGAGTCGTGCCGTTCGGGTTGAGCAGCTTCAACGTGACTACTCCCATCGAATTATTCGACGCACGGACTGTGACGACTTGTCCGGCCGTTCCGCTGAATGTCACCTTGCCGTTTTGACCAGGCACTGTCGTCGTGATGCTTGTGGACGAGCCGCCGATTGTGATTGAGCCTGTCGCATCAGCGGGCACGTCGTAGAGCGTCAAGGTCGCGCTCCCCGTGTTGGTGTTGTAGATATCGGCCAGAACGGTATAGGTTCCGGCGACCGTCAAAGTCTGTGTGTCAATAAAACCGCCGCTTGAATCAACGGTGGTCGAGACAAGACTTGTCCCGTCCGGTTTCCTGATGGAGACCGTTAGCCAAGAGTTGCCGGTTACTGTCACGCCGTTAATCTTTAAGCTGATGCGTTGATTTACCGCGCCGGTAAACGTTAGTTTAGCGTTTTGTCCGGGCATCACGGTGGTAACGGTAACGGGAGAACCGCCGGGCGTAATTGTGCCCGTAATGTCAGCGGGCACGTCGTAGAGCGTCAAGGTTGCGCTGCTGGTGCCAGCCTTATAGGGGTCTACCAGAACGCTGTACGTGCCTGTGACGGGCAGAGTTTGTGCGTCTATAAAGCCGCCGCTCGAATCGACGCTCGTGGAAGCGAGGCTCGTCCCGTCCGGCTTCCTGAGAGAGACCGTTATCCACGGAGCGCCGGTTAAAGTGACGCCGGAAATTTTGAGGCTGACGCGATTGCCGGACGTGCCGCCGAAAGTCAATTGAGCGTTCTGTCCCGGAACAGTAGTTGTCAGCGAAACCGCTTCACCACCCGCGGTGATGCTGCCGGAGACATCGGGCGGCACGTCGTAGAGCGTTAGAGTAGCGGAGGCCGTGCCGCTGCCGTAGGGGTCAACAAGAACCGTGTAGGTAGCCGTGCTCGGCAGCGTCAGCGTGTCTATAAAGCTGCCGCTTGAATCAGCGGTGGTGGAAGCGAGGCTCGTGCCGTCCGGCTTCCTGATAGAGACTGTGATCCAACTGCTGCCTGTGAGCGTCACTCCCGTAATCTTCAAACTGACGCGTTGGTTGAGCAGGCCATTGAAGGTTAATTTTCCATTCTGACCGGCAACCGTGGTGGCAATCGTGACGGGCGAGCCGTCCGGCGTAATCGTGCCGCTCGCGTCGGCTGGAATGTCGTAGAGCGTGAGGGTGACGCTGCCCGTGCCGGTGCTCCAGGGATCGACAAAGATTGTGTAGACTCCTGTGACGGGAAGCGTCATCGTGTCAATATAGCCGCCGCTTGAGTCTACGGTGTTGGAAGCGAGGTTCGTGCCGTCCGGCTTCTTGACGTAGACGGACACGTAGTTATTGTTAGTTATCGTCACTCCTGTAATCTTCAAACTGACGCGTTGATTGGCCGTCCCATCGAAGGTTAGGCTCGCGGTCTGGCCGGGGGCCGTGGTGGTGACGGTCACGGGTGCGCCGCCGGCAGTGATGGTCGAGAGCGTATCAGCCGGAACGTCGTAGAGCGTCAACGTGACGCTGCCTATGTTCGTGGCCTGAGGACTGACAAGTATCGTGTACGTCCCTGTCACGGGAAGCGTCTGCTGGTCCATGAATGCGCCGCTCGAACTGATGTAAGTGCTGGAAGCCAAAGTGGTGCCGTCAGGTTTTTTAAGAAACACATCAACGTAGCCGTTGCCGCCAGTCATAGTGACTCCGCTGACCTTGAGACTCACACGCTGGCCGCTTGTGCCAGCAAAGGTCGCTTGAGCGTTCTGCCCGGGAATCGTGGTGGTTAAAGTCAGCGGTGCGCCGCCCGGTGTAATCGTGTTGGCGGCATCGGCCGGAACGTCGTAGAGCGTCGCTGTGGCGCTGCCCACGTTCGAACTGTGCGGATTAATGAAAATCGTGTACGCGCCGGTGACGGGAAGCGTCTGCGTGTCTATGAACGTCCCGCCTGAACCAATGTAAGTGTCGGAAGCCAGAGTCGTTCCGTCGGGCTTCTTGAGAGATACATCCAGATAGCCGTTGCCGCCGTTCAAAGTTACCCCGCTAATCTTGAGACTCACGCGCTGGCCCGCCATGCCCATGAATGTAAGCTCGCCGTTTTGTCCTGGAACTGTCGTCGTGATGGACGCGGACGGGCCGCCGGGAGCGATACTCCCCACAGCGTTGGCGGGCACGTCGTAAAGCGTGAAAACCATGTTGCCCGTGTAGCTGCTGCTCGGGTCAACGAAGATAGTGTAGGTTCCGCTGGCGGGCAGTGTCCGTGTGTCTATATAACTCCCGCTGGTCGAAACCGTGTCGCTTGCCAGCAGCGTCCCGTCAGGATTGTAGATTTTCACGCTGGATGAATTGATGGTGACGCCGCTCAGCTTGAAACTCACTCTTTGCCCGGCGCTGCCGTCAAAGAGCAGCAGCCCGATTTTATTTGCTGTGCCGAGCGTCAGCGTCTTGCTCTCGCCGACGGCCATCCGACCCGTAGAGCCGACATCTGCTGCGCTATAAGGATTGGGGACGACGTAGAAATCGTTGACGCTTGTTGCCGTGCCAGCAGATGTAGTGACGGTAATCTTGCCGGAGGTCGCTCCGGCGGGAACGCTCGCCGCTAGAGTCGCCGGCGACGCGCTGCTCAAGGTTGCGTTGGTGACGTTGAACTTCACTTGATTTCCGGCGGGGACCGTATTGAAATTAGTGCCGTTGATGGTCACGGATGCGCCTGCCGGAGCCATCGCAGGACTGAAGCCCGTGATGGTGGGAGGCGACAAGGATACGAGCGCGAAGTTCACGGTCGTTGTCGTGCCATTGGAGATGGAAACTCCCGTCTGGCTCTGTGTGACGTAGGTTGGCGCAAAAGCCTCGATGGTATAAGTGTTGGTGTCCAAACCCGTCAGGGTATAGTCCCCGGCGCTGTCGGTAGTAGCGCTGCCGGCCAGAGTCGTTCCCTGATAGACTTTTACAGTTGCCCCGACAATCGCCGTGCCTTCGCCTTGTTTAGTCACCTTGCCGGAGACTATGCCGGAGGCGACAAGGACGTTAACTACGCTTGAGGTTGTCGTTGCCCCTGCGCTATCGGTAGCTCTCGCCGCGAGAGTATGTGCTCCGTCGGAGACGTTGGCCCAGGCGAAGCTGTAGGGGCTGGTCGTGTCCTCGCCCAGTTTGGTTGCGTCGCTGAAAAATTCCACTTTGGCGATTGTGCCGTCGCTGTCGGCGGCGTTGGCCGTAATGGTAACGGTCGAGCCGGCGGCGAAAGATGCGCCGTTGGCCGGACTCGTGATGCTGATTGTGGGCGGGACGTTGGGCGTCGGGGTTGGCGTCGGCGTCGGCGTCGGCCCTCCGACGACACAGTTGGGGCTGTTAACGATTAAAGAGAAGGCGCGCACGTTGCCATCGTCATAAGTTTGATGGTCGCTGACGTTCATCACCCAGGTCCCGTTCGGGTCTTCTCCAATAAACGCCGCGAGCAGACTCTGCGGAGTGAAGACGCCGGAATGTGGAGCGATGCGCGGCGGATTGCCTGTGTTCTGGATGGACTGAATCGAAGGGCCATTGCCCTCGTCGTCCAGAATCGTGTTGCAGAAATTGTTGTTGCCGACGAACGGGCCGCCGGGTCTGTTCATCAGCACGACGGTCGTTCCCTGCGGCGATGTCAGCGTGATGACGAGGTCGCTGACGAAAGAGTGTTCGATGCCGACCGTCGTAGCGCCCGCATCCGCCGTGCATGAACTGCCATCGAGGCGAAAATTCAGATCCCAGATAGTGTCCGCAAAGCCGCTCAAGGTGAACGGAATGTTGACTCCGGCCGGAGTGTTGTCGGGAATCAAAACGGGCGGGCCTGTGTAGCTGAAAGTCGCGCCCTCGTTGGTCGGCTGGCCCGTCCTGACGGTGAAGTCGTAGAGGCGCAGGAGACCGTTGTAGTTGACGGCCAATAAGAATTTGACGGGCTGACCGCACGGCACGTCGGCTGCCAAATCATAGGTGAAAGCGGAGGTGTTGATGGCGTTGCCTGCCGGAGCAATGTCCGCGTAGGAAGAAACGCCGTTCGTAATGGTCACGCCCGGCGTGTTGGTCGTCAAAGTGGCCGTGATGTTGGTGGCAGCGGTGGCGGCGTTATTGAAGAGTTGGACGTTGAGCGTTGCGGTTTCGCCCGCCTCGACGTAGATGTCTCCATCGCCTCCGACCGCAGTAGTCGTGACAGCGCCGAGTTTCAAATCGGAAGTGCCGAGCACGACCGCGGTTGTGCTGGTCTTGCGAGCAAACGGCGGGACAGGCGTTTCGTTCGACGGGCTTTCGTCAAAGATCGCTTCGCCGGGGTGCGTAGTTCCGTTTGTGTTCTGCACCTCTAAATCAAAAATGTACGTGCCGTCCTCGTTGTAGTTTCTGAACCGTGAGGTATAAACACCATCGCCCGCCGTCTGGTCGCCGTGCTCGGTGAACAACCCGTCGTCGTACAAGGTGATGGACATTTTCGAGCCATCGGGGCGCGCGACCGTGCCTGTGACGCTTGCGCCCAGCACGCTCGAGCCACCGTAAGTCGGCGCAGCATAAACATCTATTGCGTCCGTCGCGGTGACGTTGGAATCTGCCACCCACGCTCTAAATTGTAAGCCGTCGTGGGCGGCGAAGGTGAGAACATCCAGTTTGCCCGTAGAGACCGACTCGGCATTGACGATTAACTCCCAGTTGCCCGCATCAGGCCCGAGCACCTCGACGCTTCTGGTGTTTGCCGTCGTGATAAATTTAATGTTCGGGTTTCCGGCTGCGCTGGCCTGCGTGATGATAGCGCCGCTCGGCGTGCGCAATGAGAGTTGCAGAATGTCGGTCGAAGCGGCGACGCCGACGGTGAAAGTCGCGAGCCGCGCAGACTGTTCGATTAAGGCCGGGAAGCCGCGCGTCTGCCCCGAAAGCATAAAGCCTCCGTCGCGGTTAACGACGTAGTTGCCTTTAGACTCGTTCGCCATTCGCACCAGCACAGCTATCTGCTCCGAATTGCTGGCCGAGGCATAATCGCGCGTCCGCGAAACGCGTTCATACTCGCCGTTGGTTTGCGTGGCGATTTCCTGCAAGCGCGCCTCGCCCTCTCTTGAAATGGAAGTGCCGAGGGCGACGACGATGACCTTGACGCCCGCATCCTGTAAAGCGGAGATAACGTCTTCGGGCGGCGTGCCCGTATTATGGTCTCCGTCCGTGAGCAGGAAAATCACTTTTTCACATGCGCTGCAACCGCTCGAAGCGGGTGGGATAAACTGGCTCAAGGCGCTTTCCAGCCCGCCGCCGATGTTCGTATCGCCGCTCGGTTCGAGGCTGTCGATGGCGCTTTTTAACGAACTGCGGGCGCTCTGCGTACTCATCGAAGCAAGCGTTGAATCCACAGAGCCGAGGTCTGAGAAGGAGGCCAGACCAAGCGAGCCTTCCCCGAATGCGTCAACAAATTCCTTCGCGGCGGCTTTAGCAAATTCCAGCCGGTTAGCGAAAATCATGCTCCCCGAACGGTCTATCAGAAACATGGCTTTCATCGGCCCGCAGGACGTGCCGTAGTTGGGAGTGGGCATTGTTGTGGGCGCGGGCGAGGTCGAGGGCAGGCCCGTCGGCGGCGTCAGCCCCCACGTTCTGAGGATTCCGTTTCGCGTCGCGTTCAGACCGGCCATCGTCTCCCAGCAAGACTTGTTATCGTGATGACGGCTTTGCTCCGTGTCGCGGTCGGGGTCATGGTTGGTGGCGACGCAGAATTCGCGCACGCTGAACGTCATACGGTTGTTCGGCCAAGACCCACGGTAGATGCTGTCCATAATGCAGTAGTTGAGTGTGAGTTCGTCGTCGTTTTTTCTCGGCGGCGTCGGCGTCGGCGCGCAGACGATGGGTCCTAGGACGATTCCTGTCGCCGGGTCCTTCTTGGTCCCGTATTCGTCGCTCAAAGTGT
>CAZEZJ010000319.1:0-6308 GCA_964516695.1 uncultured Blastocatellaceae bacterium | reverse complement strand
CGCGAAAGTTGAAAGACCTTTACCCTGAATTTGTTTCACGTCGCTATAAGCAACCGATGTTGAGAGTCCGGTTTTTGCGTCGTTGATGAGAAATGTATCTGCCTCCGCTTGAGCGATGTATCCTTTGATTTCTCTTCCGTCGAGCAGCTTGAGCCGCACAAGCTTTTTTTCACCCGTGCTACGCCTGACAATCTCCTCCTTTATTTTCGCTACGCGGCGTGTCTCTTTCTCCGTCTGTAAGCTCGCGGCGGCTGAGATGATGCTGAGATGGAATGACAAGATGATGAGCAGCAGCAGTAAGGATTTTTTGAGCATGATGTTCTCCTTCGGGAGATAAGTATCATCTCAGGGGGCAAGCATAACTAAGTTCTGTTGGGACACTTTCCAAACTGCCACAACCTTCCTGCTAGTCTTCACCAGCGATGCGGTCGGCCACATATCGCGCGTCGCGAGCGATGCCGCGCAGGTAAGGGGAGGCGAAGGTGCGCCCGAAGCGAAAGCCCAACAGGTAGAGACCGCGCGTTCGTGTGCTCTCACAGTTTTTGATAACGGGCCGCCCGTCTGGGTCGTAGTCAACTAGTTGTTTGTAGTGCTCGCTACTGTAGCGAAAGCCTGTGGAGAAGACGACGAGGTCGGGCTGAACATGCGCGCCATTGCGAAAGGTTATCGTCTCGCCTTCGTAGCTTTTAACCGCGGGCACGCGTGTAATCAATCCGGCCTTAATCGCGCGCGAGACGGCGAGGCCCGTCATCGGCTCGTGCAGGCGTCCGGCGCGCCAGCCAAACAGACAGGCCGGCACTTGTTCCGGCAGCCAAACTAAATAATGTATGTCAAGGCCTAGAATCCAATGCGGGAAGGCCCGCAAAGAAGAGCGCAAAGAGAGCCACGCATGAGCATCCGGCGAGCGCACTTCGAGCCATCGTTCCAGAACTTCAGCCGCAGACGCCCCGCCGCCCACCACCACCAGCCGGCGCGCAGCCGCTAAATCAGAAGCACGCGCGTTGATGCTGTGCAGCCAGCGAAACGAACACGCCGCGGGATTAAAGTCAGTTGGTAGCTGCGGGTTACTGATGATGCCCGTGGCGTTGATGACGTGGCTGCCCTCAAGAACATGCTCCGTTTTATCTTGGCCTCGATAACGGACCTTAAAAACTCCGTCATCAAACGTGACGCCGACGACTTCCGCCTCGGTGATAACGCGTATATTGTGCTGCTCCTGATAACGTTCGAGCGCGCGGACAAGCTCGTTGAAGGGCAGGTAATCCGGCGCTTCGGGCGGGCGCTCCATGTCCGGCATCAGCGAAAGATTGGTCGGAGAGAGCAAGACCATCTCCGGGTCAACTTGGCGGAGCGCCGTCGAGATGCGCGGTCCTTGTTCGAGCAGCGTGTAGGCGACTTGCCGCCGGGCGAGACAAGCGGCTGCGGCCAGCCCCGCCGGACCAGCCCCGATGATGACGACGTGTTTGGCTCTCTTTTCTCTACTCACCTAAAAAGATGCTTCAAAGACTTCGCTGCTCGTCTCGTAGTTCTGCCACTACCGTGTCGAGCATTTTCTCCGCGCTGGCGCTGTCGAAGGCCGTCAAGCGATAGGTCAGCGACAGCTTCGTGCCGCTAGCCAATGCGACCGCAGCCAGCGCAGCGCCCATGTGCAGGCACACGGGCGTGTAAATATGATGATCCACGATGCGCAGCGCGCCGCCCGAGAGCGTTGAGACTTCCGAATAAATCTGCGTGTTCTGTTCGAGCCATGTGAAATGGCTCGTGGCGAAGCCGGTCGAAGTCTGGTTGACGGCGAGCCGCCGGAATAAAGGCCACGGCAGGTAGCGCGCGGGCGTCGTAAACAAAGGCACGCCCAAGTGAGAACGCTGGCGCAATCCAGTTTTGAGTTGTTCTTGCATCTCTCGCGCAATCTTTTCCAGCGGCTCAGAGGGGTCGCCGAAGAGTATGAGCGGCGAAATAAAATTGCCGATTGAGCCTTTCCCATCGCGGCGCGGACGCAAGCTCACAGGCACTTCGAGCGACACGCGACGACCGGAAGCTGCGCCCGGCTGCGAGGCATTCCATGCGCCGATGGCTCTAATCCATGCGGCTGCGCACAGCCATGCGGGCGTGACCGATGCTTTAATCGCGCGCCGCTTGAGGCGTTCGCAAGCTGTCTCGTCGAGCAAAGTCTCATGCGTCGCTATCTCGCCCGGCTCGCGTGCGCGCATGATGAGTGACATGCTCTGCCCTGATTTGGCTTCAGCCGCCAGCCAGCGCGTGTAGCGCCACATACCGGATAGCTTTCTCTGCCGGAGCAAACGCTTTGGAGAGATAAGCTCCGTGAGCTTCACTCCGGCGGCGAGGTCAGGTGCGGGCAAAGTCTCATCATTGGTGATTCGCGCGAGAATGCGCAGGGCGTCCGCGCAGAGAGCGAAGAGCGCTTCGCCGTCTGTCAAGGCATGGTGAGCGCGAAAGGCCAGCGTGCTTTTCTCCGGGCCGAGGATGCAGAGAATTTGAAACGGCGGCTCGCGAAAGGGATTGAGCAGCTTGTTTCTCCAATGAGCGACCGCGCCGTTACCGTCGGTAATTTGCAGCATGTCTTGAGCCAAACATTCTCCGCGCCATGATAAACCAGCCACGCCGCTATGAAGCGTCTGGCTCAGTCTGGGCCAACGACCCACGAGATACGTCAGAGCTTCTTCGACGTGCCGGCGCTGCAACTTTCCCTCGACTTCAACTTCGACGCCGTGCTGCATGAGAATGCCCGTTCGCTCCTGATAGGCGACGAAGAAAGCGTCTAGCTGCGACAGCGCGTGAGCGCGCGTTTGCGGCCCCATTACGCCGCTCCTTTCCAGCGGGCCACGCGTTCGCGGCGCGCAGCGATAGCCTCCGTCCATTCATTTGAGGCTTCCAGCATCAGCATCCATAACTCCGCACGCAGAACCTGGCCCTCGCCCGCTTCCGCCTCGACTCGAACGATGACGTTCGATGCCTCTACGCGTCGCACCTCGGCGCTTATCTGAAGCGTCGCGGGAAGCCGCGTGTGTCGCAGAAACTTCGCATCGCGAATCATGCCGAGCATGGCCCAGCGCTCAAGCCCCAAACGCGAGTTGACAATCTCTTCCGCCAACGGCCCGGCAACTTGCGCCGCCAACTCGATAAGGAGTGAGCCTGGCAGCAGCGGCGCGCCGGGGAAATGGTCTGCGATGAGTGGATAATCAGCCGGGACGATGGCCCGCCCCTGTGCGCGCCCGCCAGCCGCATCGGTATTGATTGAGCATATCAACTCAAACATAGTTGCTAGGTTGCGGCCAGCTTGTGTTCCACCAGCCGGACAATCGCGCCGACGGTGCAATAGCGCGGCAGGGTCGTCGTATGAATGCGCGCCGGAAAAATTTGCGGCGGCGAATCGTGCATCAAAGTCATCAAGCGCTCGCGTCCGGCAGCGGTCAACACAGACTCTTCGGCAAACTCCTTGTCGTCCATATCGCCGCGCGCCAGTTTGTAAATAGTGCCTTCGGGAATACTGATGTTGAAATGCTGTTCGACACGAAACAGCAAATCGAGCATGTCCAGAGAAGTGAAGCTCAAATCATAGAAGAGAAGCTGCTCGGGCCGGATTGGCTCATCGTCCGGCAGCGCGAGAGTCTGCCGCACGAGGGTGGACACTTCCGCAAAAGTGTCAGGATTGCTCATGCCGTGTAACCTCCATCAATTGACCAGACTTGCCCCGTCACATAAGAACTCATTGGCGAGGCTAGGAACAAGACGACGGGAACAACCTCTTGGGCCTCGCCCGGGCGCCGCATCGGAATTAATTGCGCCGCACGCTCCGCCGCCTCGTCTAGAATACGTGCCGCCATTCCTCCCGCCAGAAGGCCGGGCGCGACACCATTGATTCTCACGCCGCGAGCCGCCGTCTCCCGCGCTGTGGTTCTCACGATGGATTCCAGCGCCGCTTTCGAAGAGGCGTAAGCGCCTTGACCGACGCCCGGCCTTTGCGCTGCTGTTGACGAGACGACGATGATTTGGCCGCTGCGCTGTAAAATCATGGGCCGGAGCGCGGCCCGCAACGTGCGGAACGTGCCCCACACGTTAAGCTCATAGACCTGGGCCAACTCGTAGTCGGTTAGTCCGGCAACGAGTCCGTCAGCGAGTGTTCCGGCGTTGAGGATAAGGGTGTCAATCTTTCCTGCCTTGAGCAGCGCCGCGTTGATGAGATGTTCGCCCGCGTTGCTCTCCGTGAGGTCGAGGGCCAGCGTGTGCAGTCGCTCCGCGGGAGCATCTAACTCGGCAACCAGGGCGTCAAGCGCGTCTTGATTGCGCCCACTTAGAACTAGCGTTGCTCCCGCTGCTGCGAAGCCATGCGCGAGCGCGCGGCCCATGTACCCTGTCGCGCCCGTGATGATGCAGACACGCCCGTTTTGCCCCCAGTCGGGAGATGCAATCATATTGATATTCGCTTTAAGATGATGGCGGCGTTCTGGCCGCCCATGCCGAATGAGGCGGACAAAACAACGCGCGCATCAATGTGGCGCGGCTCTCCGATAACGTGGTCCAACTCGCAGCCTTCGTCAGGCTCGCTCAGATTAACGGTCGGAGGCACGATGCCCGTCGCGCAGGTGTAAGCCGCAACGATGGTCTCAAGCGCGCCCGCGGCGGCCATCGCGTGTCCGAGTGCTCCTTTTATACCGGAGACGGGAACGCGTCGCCAGTTGTCATGGAAGAGACGACGCAGAGCGGCAGCTTCGGCCAAATCACCGAGGAAGGTTCCGGTGGCGTGAGCGTTGACGGCATTAATCGCTAAGGGCTGAAGCTCTGCGTCGTCCAGCGCGCGTCGCAGCGAAAGCTCCGCGCCTGCTCCGTCGTCACACGGGCGATTAAGGTCGAAGCCGTCCTGACTCATCCCGAAGCCGACGATTTCGGCTAAAGGGTTCGCTCCACGGCGGCGCGCCGAAGCGAGCGTTTCCAAAACGAGCGCGCCAGCGCCATCGGCCAGCGCGAAACCTCTGCGCCGCCGGTCGAAAGGACAGCAAGCCGCCGAAGGCTCATCATTGTCGCAGTCAACTGCCACAGCCTGTAGCCCCGCGAACCCGATGAGATAAAACGGCGTGAGCATCACGCTTGAACCGCCAGCCACGCACATTTGCGTCCGTCCGCTTCTAATCAGGCGAAACGCTTCGCCAACCGCCTGCGTGCCTGACGCGCAGGCAGCGGCAATCATGCGTCGCGGATGAGCGAAGCGGGATGCAAGCTCTGTGAAACAGAGTCCGGCTGAACGATGTAGATAGCCGTCGTCGCTGGCATGAAAAGTGTCTAGGCCGGTTGACCAGATGAAGCCGCATTCGGAAGCGTCGCATTTCGCCGCCACGAGCGCGTCCTCGATGGCGTGTTGTGCGATTTCAAGGTCGCGGTCAACGCGGTCGTGTGGAACTGCTTTGACTTCGCCTCCGGTGGTCACAGTGATGCCGGATGCCACCAAATGAGCGACCCTGCCGACGCCGGAGCGCCCGCTAAGCAGCCCCGCCCACAACTCTTCGGGCGTCGCGCCGAGAGCCGAAAGCGCGCCCATTCCCGTTATCACGACGCGGCGCTCCGTGCTCATCCCAGGTTCTCCATGACGACTGTTACTGCCTCAACTCCATCGGAATCCTCAAGCGGCACAGCGTATGAAAGCGGCCCGCCTTGATGTTTTGCGACGGCGGAGAGAAGGCTTGAAAGTCCTGCCGCGGCGTGAGGCCGCACACGCTCCGCGTGTGGCTCGCGCTTGCGCTCGACGCAAACGAGGCGCAGGAATCGTCCGCTTGGCAGATAGGGCTTTGGCGACGCGGAAAACAGAAGGGCGACGCCAAGCCCAGCCGTCCCCGGTTGCACACTATCCTGGTCGCCTGCCATCAACAGCGCTTCCGTCTCCTGGCCCTCCATGAATCTTTCCTGCACGGCTTCGAGCGCAGCCCATGCTTGTCCTGCCGCGCCGCCAAGACCGAGGCAGTAGGCATGATTGCGGTGCTTGATTGCCAGCGCAGACATCGCCAGATTATCAACCGCATGAAGCGTCTGCACCGGATTCATGCGCATGGTGCCCAGATTACCCTGAGCCATACCGGCCTTGATGCTGCTGCCCCAGCTATAGAGGTCAGCCGAGCCTTGCTGGCAGGGCGCGAGCGAGACTATGCCGACGTTCGCCGGTTCAGATGCCGACTGCATAACTTCGGCGGCGGCGGCCAAAGAAAGCTGCACGGGCAAGTTATAACGGCGCACCTGCCGCCAGACCTCCGGCGATGCTTGCCTGATGGCCGTCAAATCATTTTTCACAGCACTTGCCA
>CAZEZJ010000318.1:6077-6318 GCA_964516695.1 uncultured Blastocatellaceae bacterium | reverse complement strand
AAACCGTCAGCGGCGGAACGCTGACCTTCACGATGGGCGACCAGATGATGGGCGGCAACATGATGGGCGGCAAGAAAAGCCAGTCTCTCATGGTGCGCGACGAAAAGGGCGGCACCTCAAACGTCACCATCTCCAACGTCTATCAATCAAACGGCGTCATCCATGTGATTGATACAGTCTTGATGCCCGGCATGTAAGCTGTCCGGCGACATACAGCGAAGCTGTTGTCAGGCGAAAGAGG
>CAZEZJ010000318.1:0-6060 GCA_964516695.1 uncultured Blastocatellaceae bacterium | reverse complement strand
ATTATGAGCGCCTCTTTCGCATTTCAACGTCTGAGCAAACGCTTCTTCGTCGCGCGCCGCGCTCAATCCTCTACGCCAAGTCACTTCTTAACCAAAAACTTGCTACACTATGAGACGGCTGCCGCCAGAAAGCTGCCGACGAACTAAACAAGCGAGGACTGTAAAAGTGGCTGAAGAGAAACCGACCGTGCCCAATGAGATTTCCGACGAGACCGGACAATACGACGCGCGCTTCGTGCTGTGGCGCAAATTCTGCGCTGATAACGGCGTCCCAGTCGAAACCCTGCCGAGCGATTTGAGCGGCGACATCAAAGACCGCTGGGAAAAACTGAAAGCCGAACGCCTCAAAGGCGAGAAGTGATAAAGAAGTGATGAGTGATGAGTAATGAGTTAAGAAACTCTTTCTGTTACTTATCACTTATCACTCATCACTCATCACTTTTTTTAGAATCCTCGCCCTAACTTGTAGCCGCCTGTGAGAAAGGGGTTGGTTAGTCGTTCTTCTCCGATGGTTGTGACGGGGCCGTGCCCTGAATAAACTTGAACGTCGTCTCCGAGCGGCACAATCTTATTGAGCAGCGAATCCATCAATTGCTCGCTTGAGCCGCCGGGCAAGTCTGTCCTTCCGATAGAGCCTGCGAACAGGCAATCACCGACGAACACTTTTCTTTCCCGCGCTTCAAACAGCACGACGTGCCCGGGCGTGTGGCCCGGACAATGAATCACATGGAAGCTCAACGCGCCGACATCGTACGTCTGCCCGTCCGTCCAGTAGTCGTCAATTGGCGGCGGCTTCTCAAACTTGAATCCGAGCGCATCCCAGCGCGACGGCGGAATGCCAAGCCAAGAGGGTTGCTGCGGCAAACCCTTATAGAGCGGTTCGTCCTGTTGGTGAATAATAATTTGAGCAGCGGGCCTCAATTTCTTGAGCGCCGCCACGCCGCCGATGTGGTCCATATGCGCGTGCGTCAGCGCAATGGCCTGCAACTCCAGTTCATGCCGCTCCAGCGCCGCGACCACTCGCTCCGCCTCATCGCCCGGGTCAAGGCAGATAGCGCGTCCGGTCTCCTCGCAGCCGACCACGCGCGTGTGCTGCTGAAACGGCGTGACGGTGATTTCTTCGATAATCATTTCACTTCTCTAAATTTATCTCAGCGGAAAATATAGGATTACTTTAACCCACAAACGCGCTTTCTGTCTCAGGCGTGCGCGTCTGACTAACGCGCGGGGCAAATAAAACAACCCGCACGCACGGCGCGGGCCAAGATGAAACGCGTGCTGCTCTCTTTTGCTGTTCGTGTGTCAGTTAGCGGGAGCGGGCGGAAAGAGGTTTTCTGCGGAATCAGAATCTACTGATTCCGAAAATTTAGTTTAAATCGCTGACGAGGACAATATCGTTGATTTCCGTGCCGCGTTCACAGGCGAGAGTGTTGCCATCTTTCGACCAAGCGAAACGATAGATTAAGTCTTCTTTGAAATTGGTCAGCCGCTTCTGTGGGCCGCCGTCTACGGGTTGGCTCCAGATGTTTGTGATGCCGCGTTGCATCACAAAGTAGGTTATGGCGCGGCTGTCCGCCGTCCAGCGAATGCTTTGCGGATAAAGGTTGAGCGGTATGGTATCGAAGGTCTTGAGGGGTTCGCCGCCGCTGAAGGGCAGAATCGCGACCTTTCCCTGATAGAAGCAGGCGATATATTTTCCGTCGGGTGAAACGACGGGCCGCTGCGTGGGCTGGTCTGTGAGCGGTTGGGGTTCGCCTCCTTCAATCGGCACTCTCCACAGCGTCGGCCTGCCCGCGCTGATGGCGGCATAGACGACCCAGCGCCCGTCGGGCGAAACGCTCGGGGAGTCTTCGCCCGCGCCCTTGGTTAGCTGCACGGGGTTGCTGCCGTCAGCGTTCATCCGCCAGAGATGGCGACCGGCATTTCTGTTTGAGACGAAGACGATATAGCGGCCATCGCTGGAAGCGACGGGCGAGTAGTCAGTCTTGGCATCAACCGTCAACTGCTTCTGGCCGCTGCCGTCTGCGTTCATCACCCAGATGTCAGGATTGCCGCTGGCGTGTGAGGCGTAGAGGATGCGCCCGTCCGGCGTCCAGGCCATGCCGAACATCTCACTGTAGTTGTCGCCAAAGCCGGAGGTGATTTGCGTGGCCCGTTCGGATTCACCGCGCGGCGCAATCCAGATGCGAGAGAGCCGCACGTTCTGAATTGTCAGCATCGTTTTAGAGTCTGCCGAGATGGTGAGGTCGCGGTAGCCGTTGAGGTCGTTGGTGACACGGCGCGCAGCGCCCGAAGGATAAGAGAGATGCCAGACTTGGTCTGCGAAGACGGAGGCGTCTAAATGCCAGGCTATCGCGAGCAGGCCGCTGCCGTCTCCGAGCCAAGCCACCTGCCCAACCCACGTCCAACGCTGCGGTGACAACTCTTTTGTCGTGCCATCGTCTGCGTTAACCGCCACAACGTTCATGTAAGACTCAGCCGTATCATATCCGCCAGCGCCGCAGGCTATAACCCGGCCGTCTGGGGACCACGACGGCCCCTCAAAAGAGAAGTAGTCGGGGCGCTTACGCGTCAAGAGCTTTCGCTCGCCCGTCCCGTCCAGATTCGCAACTATCAAGGCAGACTCGCGCGCCGCCGGATAACCGCGAATGAAAGCACAGCGCTTGCCATCGGGCGAAAGCGTGACGGGGCTGTCAACGTCTTCCAGCAGTTTGCGCGGCGTGCCGCCAAGCGCGGGCACTTCGTAGAGCAGCGCGGGGTCGGTCATCTTTGTATAGACGACGTAATAGATGTGGTTGCCGTCGTGCGAAAAAGTGACGCCGCGATACTCGACCGCGGCGGGCGCAACTATCTGCACGTTATTAGTCGCGGCCACCTGTCTCACCCAGAGACTCTGAAGGCCGCCGTTTTCCATCACATGCGCGAGATACTTGCCGTCGGGCGAAAGCGCCGCCCGCGCCGCTTTGCCGTTTGTCGTTAGCTTTGTAATCCGCATGTTCCGAAAGGGCGCGGGCGGCTGAGCAGCAGCGGCCTCACTGCTGGGCCGCTGAGAGCGGTTGTAAACGACCGCCGCCAGCAAGAGAATCGGCATTAGCAGCCCGAGCAGCGTCACGGTCTGGTGGCGCTTGATTTGATTCCAGAGAGAACGTGAGTTTGCGCCGGCTTCCGCGGGCGAGGGCTGTAGCTCTTTGGCGTGGCTGGCCTGTTGACCGTTGCTGCCCGAGGCGGCTGCTGCATGAAAATCGGAGCGTGGATGCTCGCCCGAAGCGTTGTCTTCCGTTTCCTCTTCTTCTCTGACGACGTGCGTGCGCGTGTGCTGTTCGACAACTAAGGTCGTCCCCTCGTCGCGCAACTGGCGCACGCTGTGCGAAAAACGGTAGCCGCGTTTGGGGATGGTCTCAATGTATTGCTCCGTATCGCGTCCTTGGCCCAAGGCCCTGCGGAGCGTAAAAATATTCTGGGCCAGCGTCGCTTCCTCAACAAAGGTATTGGGCCAGACGGCACTCAGCAGTTCATCTTTTTCGACGATGTGCCCGCTGCGATTGACTAGGTAGAGCAGTGTTTCCAGAGCTTTTGGCGTCAGTTGAACGGGTTGGCCGCGACGCAGGAGCCGCCGCTCGGTGGCGTCAAGGCAAAAGTCGCCAAACTCGTAGAGATGTCTGGTTTCGGTCTCCATCTTCGGACTCAAGAACTCTTTTAAAGGTCCTTTCAAAATTATTTGAAAGGGATTTGAGAGTCCTTTAAAGACATTCCCTCGTTTGAGCGCATAGGATGCGCTGCGAGGTGAGCAAGGCGTTGTTGGTGTTAGACGTCGGGGAGACGAGACGAGATGCCAGCAGATGCGCCGAAGCTCACCTCGCCTTAAATAAAGCACGAGCGCTACCTGAGTCCGAGCACAACTGTCAGAGAATCTGCTATGGGATACGAACGAAGCGGCCCGTAGGTTCTCATTAACCGCGAGAGGCAACCCCCAAAGATGAAGAAGCGGAGAGTCGAGGTCGTGGTTGAAACGCACCGGATTTGGATTATCAGGCAGCCCGCGCTTCCCGCGCCCGTCTGGTGCGCCGCGTGCGCCCGCAGCGTGCACATGATTACGGCGGACGAGGCCGCGCGCCTGGCCTGCCAGAGCACGCGCACCATCTACGCTTGGGTCGAAGCCAACAGGCTGCACTACCGGGAGACGCCCGAAGGCTATCTGCTCATCTGTCTCGATTCGTTATTGGCGGGCACAGCCACGGGCACGGAGAGCGCGCCGGAAATTCCAGTCTCGCTGGAGCGAGAGGGCGCGCGCCCGCGCGGGCGCGACTACGGGCAGGAGACTTAGAGTTTTATTTAACGGAGAAGTAAAGCCATGCGTCCTCAGAGTTATCTGCAAGCGAACGAGACACAGAATGGCGCGGTCGTTCACCGCATCGAGGCGTTGAAGAAGCTGACGCGCCAGCTTCTCAGGGAAGTTCAATCGCTGGAAGAATCCCGCGCGCCCTACACGAAGAGCAATATCCGGCTCAACGAAGAGGTGCAACGCTTCGAAGTGAACTTAATTCGCTGCGCGCTGGCGCGCACGAGCGGCAACCAGCGCCGCGCCGCCAACCTGCTCGGCATTAAAGCCACCACGCTCAACTCGAAAATCAAGCGCTACAACATTCGACCGTAGCCCGGACAAGTTTTCGGTCTCCCCCGGCGTTGTGTGCATAAAGCAGCGCCGTCTGCAAGCGGTGTTATTCAAGGGAAGAAGTTGATGTCTATCATGTCCAACAAAGATGCCGGCTACGCTCACGGCGCGCAGAACGGCACAGGCGCATCGTCGTTGTGGCAAGCGGAAAACGTCGTGACGCCCTTCCTGCGCGAAAGAACAGACCGCGCGCTGGCTCTCAAAAGAATCGCCTTGCCGGCGGAGGAAGCGCGACCGGAAACAGAAGCTTTGCCGATGCTGGCGACCGCCGGCGACGTGCGCGAAGTCGTCCGGCTGCTCAAGCGCAAGGCGGGCGGCATCACGATTATCGAAGGAATGGACGCCGTCAGGCGTATCTTCGACCCGCGAAAGGTCGCGGCCTACGAATACTGGGGACTCGTCACGAGAAAGGGCGACCGTCTTCTTTTGAGCCAGCTCGGCTGGGAGTTTGCCCGCAGGCTTGAACCCGAAGCACAACTCTTTCGCAACGTGCTCGGTGCCACCCTTGCCTATCGCTCGGCGCTCGAATGGATGTTTGGACAGAATCTTGAAATCGTCACGGATGCGGATGTCGCAACCTTCTGGCTTGAACGTCCGGCGGAAGTGTCTTTGAGCGGCAATCAAAAGACGGTCGAGGGAAACGTCGTCTGCTTTTTTCATCTCTGCCAGGAAGCTGAACTGGGAATGGCGACCTTGGGCAAGCGCGGGCAGCCCGCACGTCTGCGCGTTGACCGCGAAGAACTCGCCGCCTACATCGCACACGCTTCGTCTCCCGCGCGCGACGAGCGTTCGCTCCACATCACAACAAAAGAAGAACGGACGCCCGCGACAGCGCTGGCTCCGCAGGCGTTGCCACGGCAACGCGCCACAGCCACCGCTTCAGAAAAACCGCGCGTCTTCATCTCCTACCGCAAAGAGGCGTTGATAATCAAACAGCTACGGATGGCGCTTGAGTTGGCCGACATCGAAAACGAAGCGAGCATGAGAACAGCGCAGAACGCGCAGCTTGTGCCCGATGAAATCTTCGCTGCGATGCGACGTTGCGACGCCGCCATTATCGTCGTCAACGGAGACGACGACCGCGCGCAGGTTGATGGAAACGGCGTGCCGGATGAAAGGTTGTTGCTGGAAATCGCCGCGTCTCTGATTCATTACGACCGCCGCGTGATTCTACTTTGGGACAAGAGCGTGCCGTTGCCTTCGCGCCTGAGCGACCTTTGCCGCCAAGAGTTTGCGGGCGATAACCTGACATGGGAATCCGGCCTCGAACTGCTGAAGACTTTGCGCAGCTTCAAGCCATCAACCACTCTCGATAGTTAATTGCGTAAGCTTCTAAAATTCGAATTAAAACTTCCCCACTAAGAAGATAAAGCGCGATGAGAAAAACA
>CAZEZJ010000317.1:3077-6331 GCA_964516695.1 uncultured Blastocatellaceae bacterium | reverse complement strand
GCATCAGCACGTCTTCCATCGCGCTCGTCGAAAACGACGCCGCCGCTGCCTCTACCAACCCGATTGACGAGGCGCGCTTCTTTGTTCGCCAGAACTACGCTGACTTCCTCAGCCGCGTGCCCGACCAGGGCGGCCTAGACTATTGGACGGGACAGATTACGCAATGCGGCTCAAACATCGCTTGCATCAACTTCTGGCGCTCCGCCGTCTCGGCTGCCTTCTTCATCGAGCTGGAATTCCAGAGCACCGGCAGCTTCGTCTACCGCACCTATCAGGCGAGCTACGGCGTGCGTCCGACCTACGGGCAGTTTACTCCCGACCGCGCTCGTCTCGTGGACACTTCCAATCTGGAACAAAACAAACAAAACTTCACGCTGTTGTTTGTGCAGCGGCCGGAGTTCATCGCTCGCTACCCGCTCGCGCTCGACGGGCCTGCCTTTGTTGACGCGCTCCTGCTGACCGTCCAACAAGCTTCGCAGGTCAATCTGACGAGCCAACGAGCCGCGCTGATTGGTGTCTATAACAATGCCGGGGGCGGAAACGCTGGCCGCGCGGCTGTGCTGCGCTCCGTGGCGGATAACCCGACGTTTACGCAGGCGGAATACAACAAGGCGTTTGTGCTCATGCAGTATTTCGGCTTTTTGAAACGCAATCCAGACGAGGGCGGCTATCAATTCTGGCTGGGCGTTGTGAACAACAGCGTGCCGAACGACCCGAGCGGTTATCGTTCGATGGTCTGCGCCTTTATCACGTCGCCGGAATACCAGCAGCGCTTCAGCGGCGTGGTGACTCGCAACGACACGGTCTGCGCGCCGCAGTAAGCGCATCACAAATAAGTAGGTAAGGAGGAACGCTGCAACGATGAAGTCAAAGCAGCTTGCTTTTCATTCCGCGTTCCGCGTTCCTCCTTCCTCCTTGCTTATGTTGGCTTGCGCTAGTTAGGGCCTTCCGCTTAAAATGGCGGTTCTTTAGCCGCGACGGGTGTGCATGTGTTCTTCATCACCTACGGCGCGGCTGACTGCTGCTCAAAGCTCCCTGAGCATTATTTCTTTTATGTCCTTGTCTTAATTCGGAGGCTTTATCTCGTGAAGCAAGCTTTTCGTTTGTCGTACGTCGCCTTAATGTGTGCTTTGCTCATCGGCGCGTACTCTGCGGCTCAGGCGCAAAATCCTGATCCTTTCGTCACTCAGATTAGTTCATCAAACGGCAATACATACGCGGGCGGCATCAGCCTCAACGGGCGCTTTGTCGTTTTTGAATCCACGGGCGACATCGCCACCGAGAAGATTCCCACGCTCAACCCGGACGGGTCAGTTAATCCAAACGCGCGTAACAACGAGGACGGCAACCGCGAGATTTTTCTCTTCGACTACGCGCAGCGCCGCATCTTCCAGATTACAAACACCAAGAGCGCGCTGAGAACCGCCACCGCGTGCCCGACGCCGACACCGACGCCCACTCCCACGGCGACGCCAACGCCGACGCCCACCCCGTCGCCTGTTCCGGGCTGCGCCATCGAAGTCGAAGTCAGCAACAATCAGCCCGTGCTCAGCAGCAACGGGCGCTGGATTGTCTTTAGCTCAAACGCGCCGACACCGGCTAACTTCGACGGTAATACGGCCGCCAACCGCACGTTATTGATGGGCGACGGCAATCAGGAAATCTTTCTTTACTTTATTCCGCAGGTCGCGAACCCCGCCGCCGACCTCTCTTCCGGTGTCGAACAACCTCTGACAGATTTGACGACAGGCACCTATACGCGTATCACGGACACGCCTGCTTTTCGTTTGCCGACGCCCGGCACGGCGACCGTCTCGCCCTTCGTCTCTTTCGATAATCGCGAGCCGACGACCAACGACAACTCTTCCGTTATCGCTTTCGTCTCAACACGCGATTTAACGGGCGGCAATCCTGATTTCAATCCAGAGGTCTTTCTCTACAATCGTCTGACCGCGACGACCGTGCAGATGACCAACACGCAAACGACCGTCGCCAATACTCCGATATTCAACAGTAATCCGTCGCTTTCGGGGCAAACTCTGCCCGGAACTCAAACCCTTAGCTTCTTCTCAAACGCTAATATCAACATCGGCGGCGCAAGCAACAATGCCGACAATAACGGCGAGGTTTATATAGGCACGTTCGATGGCACAACTGCGAGCGTCACCCGCCAAGCATCGCGCACCACCACGCCCGTCATAGGCTTCGCTGTTAACGTCTACAGCCCAGGCAACAGAATCAGTCGCGACGGCACGATGGTCGCCTTCGAGTCGTATTCGAGCGACCCGAAGACCAACGGCACGGCGCAGTCTAATCCGGCCATCTTCGTCTACAACATCGGGGCTGACACCTTCACACAGGTTGGCCCGCGCGCAACTTCCGGCGCAGACGTGCAGCGTTTCCCGACTTTCACGTTTGACAATACGACGCTCGTCTTCGCCTCCGCGCTTAATTTCCGCGCCGACGGCACACCGCCTCCCACCGCCGCCGACGGACTCAATCCGAACAGTCTAGTGCAGGTCTTTTCCACGCCTGTGCCTCCGGCGACGAGCGCTTTTACACGGCTGACCAACACGCTCGCCACCGCGCTCTCTTTCCGGCTGCAACCGTTTCCGAGCAACACGCGCGAGCGCATCGCCTTCAGCATGGAGGCCACGGAACTCGGCGGCGGCAACGCCGACAACTCCGCCGAAGCTTTCTACTTGCGTTCACGCACCGGAACGGATGTCGCCACGCCGACCGTCTCATTCTTTACGGGCGCAACGCAGCGGCCCGTCGCCACACCCAGCCCGACGCCGCCGGCCGTTAACGGCCTCGCGCCCGGCATGATTGGCATCGTCCGCTCGACCAGCGCGCTCGCTCCAGCGGCGGTCGTTGCGACAGGCGCTTCGGAGTCTCAGCGCCGCCCGTCGCTGCCCGTCGAGTTAAGCGGCGTGACGGTCTCAATCAATAGTGCGTCCGCCGGACTACTCGCGGTTGCGCCCGGCGAAATCCGTTTCGTCGTCCCCATCGGACTCGCTCCGACAGCCGGAACAGCAACCTATCCGGTTGTCATTAACAACAACGGCTCGATTATTCGCAGCACGATTCAAATCAATATCGCGCAGCCCGATATCTTCTCCACGACCAATGATGCCGGAGGCCGCGCCATCGTGCTCAACGTCACGAATCCGGCGGCACCGACGCCGGAGCCTTTTACCGTCACTTCGCTGAATATGTCGGGCCAGACTGTGCCGACCATTTTGCAGATAATG
>CAZEZJ010000317.1:1535-3067 GCA_964516695.1 uncultured Blastocatellaceae bacterium | reverse complement strand
ACGGGCGTGCGCCGCGTATCGACCGCGCAGGTGACCGTGACCATCGGCTCGACGGCCATCACGGGCACGTCCAACATTCTGCTCGTCGGGCCGACAGACATGCCCGGCGTTGACCAAATCAACGTCCAACTGCCCGCTTCGCTCGCGGGCGCAGGCGATGTGCCCATCGTCGTTAGTGTGACGATTAACAACGTCACCTATACCAGTCGCCCGACAACGCCGACCGACACCGCGCCGCGTATTCAAATTAACTAACACGGTCGCTTCTTTTCGAAGGCCGTCAAAATTAGCCCGCATGAGTAAAGCTTTCGAGCAGCGTTCATGCGGGCTGCTTTCTTTCTCCGGGGACAGCGGAAAAGAATCCGGTCTCGTCTTTTTCCAAGTTTTGCGTTAACTTCATTACTCTAACCCGAAGAGCGCTGACGATGGAGATTAACGAGCCTCAAATAACAATCGAAAGCCTGATAGACAAGATACGCGAAGGCGCGCGCCTCTCCGCGCTTCCGGCTCATGGCGTTGATTCCGGCGCTGTGTCAGACGCCGCTTTATTCGCCGGACGAGCCGAAAATCCATCCACCGACGCCGATGGTTTTCCCGCTTTCCGCTCGCTGGCCGCCGCACAAATCGCTTTGCAGCCAGATTTTGAGCCGCGCGCCGATGACCAGTATCACGTCAACGACCTGCTGCAATATCACGACCGAAATTTTATCCAGAACGCTTACCGCGCGATTCTCAAGCGCGGCCCCGACGCCACCGGCTATCGCAGCTTCATAGAGAGTTTACGCAGCGGGCGACTCAACAAGGTGGACGTGCTCGCGCGGCTGCGCTACTCGGCGGAGGGCCGGAGCAAGAAGGTTCAGGTCGCAGGATTGTTCGTGCCCGCCGCCGTGCGCCAGTTGTATCGCCTGCCGCTCGTGGGCTATGTGCTGCGGCTCGGCGTCGCCGTCGCGCGCTTGCCCGCGATGGTTCGTCATCAACAACAATTTGAAGCCCACGTCCACGCGCAACAGCAATTAATCGTTGACCACGCCAATCATCTCAGCGCTCTTCTCAGCCAGCAGCGGCAGGAAGTCGCGGGAGCTTTGGCCCACCTTAACGAATCGGCGCGCTCGACAGCGCTCGGCCAGCAACAGCGATTCGACCTGCTCAAACAAGAGCAACACGAAGAGACCGCCAAGCTTAAGCGTGAACAGCTTGCTATCCTTGACTCGCAGCAAGCGCTGCGCGAAGCGTTGCTTGAACAACTCGACGCCGTTAAGCAACAGTTCGACGTGTTGATTGATAAGGCCGTCGCTCATTGGCAAAGAGAGATGACGCTGCTCGATGCGCGCCACAATGAACAGAGCGAGCGCACGCGTGAGCAAGCGGAGCAGTTGTCCGAAAACGCGCGGCGTGAAGCCGAAGAGCTTGCCCGTCAACTGCGTGCCGAAATCGAGCGCATCTTTCAAAAAGAGCAGGAAGTCCGCGCGGAGTTGGCTTTGCAGGGGCAGCGCGTCGCGCGCCTGCTGGAAGCAGCGACGACGAATTTGCCC
>CAZEZJ010000317.1:0-1525 GCA_964516695.1 uncultured Blastocatellaceae bacterium | reverse complement strand
CCGCGGCATTTGATAGTCGCCAACTGGAAGTCATGGCGGACGAACAGCAGCATCTGCACGACGCTTTTTATCTGTCATTGGAGGAGAGCTTTCGTGGCAGCCCAGCGGAGATTAAAGAACGGCTGAAGGTGTATCTGCCGCTTGTCGAGCAGGCGCGCGTCACAACTGACGCGCAGCCGCTCTTGGACGTGGCTTGCGGGCGCGGCGAGTGGCTTGAGCTGTTGCGAGAGGCGAATGTGCCCGCCGGCGGCGTGGATGCCAATCGCGTGCTCGTCGCTGAGGGGCAGGCGCGCGGCCTCAAGGTGACGGAAGCGGATGTGTTGGACCACCTGCGACAAATGCCGGATGAAAGCTTGGGCGCGCTGACCGGATTTCATATCATCGAACATTTGCCGTTTGAGACATTGCTCGGATTGCTGGACGAAGCAATCCGCGTTGTCAGAGCGGGCGGGCTGGTCATCTTCGAGACACCTAATCCCGAAAACGTGCTGGTCGGAAGCTGCAACTTCTACTTCGACCCCACCCATCGCAATCCGCTGCCCGCCCCCGTGATGAAATTCCTGCTCGAATCCAGAGGCTTTACGCGTGTCAGTGTGCTGCGGCTCAATCCCTCTGACGCCGAACCGGTCAGCGGCGACACAGACCTCGTCAAACGCTTCAACCAATATTTCTACGGACCGATGGACTACGCCGTCGTCGGATGGAAAGCATGAACAGTCTATAGTTCTCAATCATCGGTCTTTAACTGAAGACTGAAGACTGTGGGCTGAAAACTGTAAACTGAAACGATGAGAATCTTGATTGCGACGACGCAGGTGCCGTTTATTCGTGGGGGCGCGGAGGCGCACGCCGAAGGGTTGCGCGACGCGCTCTCGCGGGAAGGACACGAAGCGGAGATAGTCGCCGTGCCGTTTAAGTGGTATCCGGCGGAAAAGATTTTGGACCACATGCTGGCGTGCCGTCTGCTGGATTTAACGGAGTATGCCGGAACGCCCATTGACCTGCTGATTGGCCTGAAGTTTCCGGCCTACTTGATTCCGCATCCCAACAAGGTCGTCTGGATTCTGCACCAGCATCGCACGGCCTACGAGTTATGGGACCAC
This sequence comes from uncultured Blastocatellaceae bacterium, assembly GCA_964516695.1. GTDB lineage: Bacteria > Acidobacteriota > Blastocatellia > Pyrinomonadales > Pyrinomonadaceae > DASVTR01. The sequence continues at coordinate 422 of CAZEZJ010000317.1, read as the reverse complement.
GCGCTGGGCGATTTGATTTATGAGCCTGACGGTCATCTAGTGCGCGATGCGATTCGCGCGGCTGACACGCAAATTCTCGCGCAGTCAAGAGCGCTCTACGCCAATTCGGGAAACGTCGCGCGGCGTCTCAAAGAATATTGCGGATTGGATTCGACGCCGCTCTATCATCCGCCGCCGCACGCGGAAAAGTTTTACTCGGCGGAGTCCACCGGTGATTATCTTTTTTTTCCGAGCCGTTTGTGCCGCCCCAAGCGCCAATCGCTCGTGCTCGAAGCCTTGGCCCACACGCGCGAGCCTGTTCGCGTGCGCTTCGCTGGCACGCCGGACCTTCCTTCATACAGCAACGAACTGCAAAGCCTCGCGCGCAAGCTCAAAGTCCAGCAGCGCGTCGAGAGCTCCGTCGCAACGCGCGCTCAAAACCG
>CAZEZJ010000316.1:0-6332 GCA_964516695.1 uncultured Blastocatellaceae bacterium | reverse complement strand
CCAAAAACAAGCGTTGCAGGCGCGGCTACGTTAGCCACGACAACCTCATCGGGCCTGACCTATATCATCACGCGGCGCGGCACGGGGCAGACTTTGAAAGTCGGAGACACGGTGCAGGTGCATTACACGGGTCTGTTGACTGACGGGACTAAGTTTGATAGTTCGCTGGACCGCAATGAGCCGATAGCTTTTCCGCTCGGCGCGGGCCGTGTTATCAAGGGCTGGGATGAAGGCATCTTGCGGCTACGCGTCGGTGACCAGGCCACACTGATTATTCCACCCCAACTCGGATACGGCGCGAAGGGTGCTGGCGGCGTTATCCCTCCTGACGCAACGCTAATCTTTATCGTAGAGGTCGTGGGCGTTAAAGAAAGCTCAGGCGGCACAACGCCTGAGTGAAATTTGTTCAGCGCCGCGCCCACGCGCGCGAGTGTCGTTCTCACTCCAATTCTTTAACCTGAATAAAGGTTTGCTTCTCCGGCGGGGCGCGTATTCCAGCGCTTGTGAATCCAGAGCCATTGGTCAGGATAGCGTTTGACGTATTTTTCAATCACGGACGTGAATTGTGCCGTTAACTGCCGTATGTCTTCGCTCTCGTCTCCGGTCGGAGTGATGGCGAGCGGCGGTTCGATGCGAAGCAGGAAACGTTGGCGCTCGTCGTCCCAAGGCACGAAGATTGGCAGCACGGCGGCGTCCGTGCGCAGCGCAATGCTGGCAAGACCCGAAGTGGTCGAAGCAGGAATGCCAAAGAAGTCTACGAACACGCCTTCGTGCGGCTGCGTGTTGAGGTCAACGAGAATGCCCAGCATTTCGCCCGCGCGTAGCGCCCGCAGCATCGCGCGCGCGGCTGCGCGCTTGTCAATCGAACGATTGCCGAAGCGGGTGCGCGTTTTCTCAATCATCTGCTCGACCAGCGGATTATCAATGCGGCGCACGAGAAAGCTGAGCGGATAGCCGAAGGCCGAGAGCGCGAAGCTGGACAACTCCCATGCGCCTAGATGTCCTGTAAACAGGATGACGCCGCGACCGCTCGCTCGCGCCGCTTCGAGGTTTTCCAAGCCCTCGCATTCGATAATCTGTTGCAAGCTTTCGGGCGTCGCTCTGGGAAAATGGCTGACTTCGCCAAGCAGCCGTCCGAGATTCAGAAAGCAGCCGCGCAAGATACGCTCTCGCTCTTCCGCGGGCATCTCTGGATAGGCGAGTTCGAGATTGCGCAGGCCCGTGCGTTGCAGCCTGCCCCCGACTTTGTAAGCGAGACGCCCTAGCCTACGCCCCGTCGCGACCGCCAGCGGGCGCGGCAGCCAGCGCAAGCCCGTGAGAATTGTGCGCGCCGCCGCATACTCCAAAGCTGTTCTTAGTTTTCCATGTTTTCCCATTTTACTAACAAGCCGAGACTCGTTAGTGTAATGCGCCGCTCATTCAACTGGCAAACTCATGCTTTTGCGCCCGGCACAAAGTCTTAGTCATTAAGCCCGAGCGATATAGTCGCAGCGAGCACGCGCGTCCACGCCTGACACTTTCGACGTCAGGCGTTGTGGACAGTCTTCTTTGTGGGCACCGCAGAATGAGCGGGCACACTCGTCTGCGAGCGTGCCCGCCGCACTTTATCCAGGCCGGAAAAACGGAAGTTAGCGAACGGCGAACAACTGTGTGAAATAAACGCGCCCATCCGCCGCGCGGGCAATGCCCAGACCCGAACGCGTGAATTCACCGTCAAGAATCTGATCGCGATGCCCTTCGGAGCGCATCCACCCGACGACAGCGCATAGGACCGCATCCGCGAAGCCTTTGTTGTAAGCAAGATTCTCGCCCAGCCGTTTGAATCCGGCAATGCCGCTCGCGCGCGAACGCTCGCGCAATCCTTGTCCGTCCGGTGCCTTGTGGCTGAAGAAGTTTTGTCGCGCCATCTTCTCCGAGTAGGTGCGCGCCATGCGGGTCAATTCCGCGTCCCAGACGAGCGGGCGCAAACCCTTTCTGGCCCGCTCCGCGTTGACGAGTTCGAAGGCGCGCTGCTCCATGCTCGCCGCAGACGTAGGCTCAGCCACGTTGGAAGCATAATTATTTGACGAGACGTTGGCGGCGGCGCGAAACGCCACGGGCCGTGTGCCGCTGGTTTGCCCGAAGGCGGCGGCAGGCATTGCGGTCAGGCAGCCGGCGAATATTAACGTGTTGAGAAGAAGGAAAAGGGTGGACCTTGCAGAAGAGAACATTTTAACCTCACTTCGGTAGCCGGACGATCTGCGGTCGTGTAGACCACAGACTCCGGGCTTTGCGAACCCGCATCACTGCGGGGGTGCCTTTAATCGGTGACGTAAAGGAAAATCTTGAGACTGCTCGCCCTTTAAGTTCGGGCGAAAACGAGGAAGGAACGAAAGGTGAGAAACAGTTTCACCTTCGGCAACCAGACATTCTCGATTTGAAAAGCGATTCGAGAATCACGGCTTTGCGTCCCTGCCTCGCGACAGGTTTGCCTTTATCGTGCGTTAGTTTCAAAAGAACGGTGCTTGTCTGTTCATCTCGCGGAGAGATGAAAGACATTAACATAATATACAAAGGTTAACTTGTTACGCCAGAACTTTCTTTTATGCGGAAAAGCTTTGGTCACAAGAAGCTAAATTGAGGAGGAACGAAAAAGCGGGTTAGTTGTTTTGCTGTCATAGGTTAGAATGGGCGGGGAAGGGTTGATGGATGCCTTCAGGAAAAACGCACGACACGATTACGATTATTCTGGCCGCTCCGACGTTTCTTGTGGCCTGGGGATTGACGAGTAATTTGGCGCTCGCAGGGCTGGCGACCGCGGCGATGCTTTTTGGCGGTTTGATGTTCGGGCCTGACCTTGATATTCAATCGCGCCAGTATACGCGGTGGGGGATTTTTCGCTTCCTCTGGCTGCCGTACAAGATGATGTTTCGCCATCGCTCAAGATGGTCGCACGGAATTATCTTCGGCACGCTGATTCGCGTCGTTTACTTCGCAGCGGTGCTGGGGCTGATTGTAGTCTCTGCGGTCTATTTACGCGCGCTGCTGATGGGCGGAGCCGTGCCGAGTATTGACGAGCTGGCGCGAGCCTGGGGCGCGATTGAAGGCAACGTGCGCGCAAATGTTGGGCGTCATGCTGTCTGGGCTTTGTTGGGCGGGCTGTGGTGGGGCGCGGCGAGCCACACGCTGACGGATGTCGCGTGGTCTATGCTGCGCAAGAGTTCGGAGATTTTTTAACTCACCCGAACCGGCGTGAGAACACGAAGGCCGGAGACGTTGCTCTTTATCAAAGTCAACGTCTCCGGCCTTCGTGTCTTTCGAGTGCTACGGACTATCTTGTGCGTCGTCAGGCGCGTTTCTTGCCGACGATTAAGTGATAAACGGCGAGCAGAATAACCGCGCCGAGAACGGCGAAGGCCAGTCCCGCAAAAAATCTGCCCTCAAACAACGGCTCGCCTTCAGCGCCGCCCATCCCGAGCGCGCGCGCGATAAAACCTCCGAGAAGCGCGCCCGCGATTCCGATTAACATCGTCACGATACAGCCGCCCGGGTCGCGGCCCGGCGTCAGAAGCTTAGCAATTGCGCCCGCGATTAATCCGAAGATTAACCATGTAATTAAATGTCTAGGCATCGCGTTCTCTCTCCCATGTGAGTGTGCGCGGAGTTTCCGGCGCGCGCCACAGTTGTTAAAACGAATGCTCGTCTCGGCTCTGACAATCTTTGCAGAGAAAAGCGAGCGCCTTGAAAGCGAGTCCGGGCCTTCGCTTTCTCAAGTCAGACTTGCCAACGTGAAATCAGTAACGCGAATTCTACGGAGGCAAACGATGCGTGTCAATTTAATTTCAGTGGCCGGTGCGCGTGGAGAGCAGGCGGAAAGCTTGACGGCGGACGGCTTCCGAGACATTGCGGTTCTGCGTGAGTTGTTGCAGGTCTTTGGTGCGGATACGCGGAAGAATGCCGATGGCGGTGGCGATGGGCGTGCGCGGGTTGCGCGAAAGATTGTGAATAATGGGATAGGAGCGCGCCCACGCGCGGTTCAAAGAAATCAGCCGCAGCACTTCATCCGAAACGGTTCGCATCGCCGCCACGGCCTCAACCTCGTTTTCCGTAATGCGCGGATTATGAATGACTGCCGAAGCGACGACCTTGTTGGAATCTCGAATCAGAATCGCACGCGCTTCGCGGTCGCCCTTCATGCCGAGCTTGACGCGGTCTTTGACGGTCATCAACATGATGCGGCGAATCAAGGCCACGCGCTCCGGCGGCACGTCTTTATTTTCATGGCGCGTCTCACCGATAATGCGTTCGGCGTTGGCCGCGCGCTGCTCTTCGGTTTCCGCGAAAAATTCTTCGAAACGCTCAAGGCCGAGCCATGAATCGTCTATGTCGTCGTCTGCGACTTCGATGTGCGAGGCGATGAGCCATGCGTCTTCGGCGTTGAAGTTCTCTTCAGCCCCGAGCGTCTCGGAGGCTTCGAGAAATTCGGCGGCGGCGGGCAGGCCGCGCGCGCGCAGCTCTTCGGCAATCTGCTGTGCGCCGCGTTCCTTTTCGAAAAACTCGCGGCGTGTTTCGCGCGCGCGCCGTTCGGCTTCCGGCGTGCGCGCAGGGTTCGCGATAATGGCTTCAATGATTGAGGGAGCACGGATGAGACGTTGCTGGTTAATCGAAATCAACTCCAGCAGCGAGCCGTCGGCGGTCGCAGCGGCGAGACGCGCGATGCCTTCATCTGGCGTGTTGGGATTGAGTGTGACGGCTTCGTGAACGGCGCGCCCGGCTGTTTGACGCGCGGCCAGATGATTGAGCACCATTGCCGGAGTCTCATTCGACGCCGCCACGCTCAACAAAGATTCCGGCGCTTGCGCTTCCAAAGTGGCCGCGGCGGCGGCAGCAATCTCCGCCTCGCCCAAGGCGCTTAAAGCCACTAGCACTTCCAGCAAGTCCACCTGCGGCAACGGCAACAGCCCGCGCGCCGCCGCCATCCGCGCCTGCTGCGGAGCCGAGCCGGAGACGATGGCTTGAACGATTGGGTTGGTCGATGTGACGTTGGTGCTCATCAAAAACCGCTAAACGTCAAAGATGGCAAGGCAGGATATTTTTGGAAGTTGGAGATAAGACACCTGGCCTTTCAGCGCTTTTAGTAAATCTGGAAAGTATATACCACCGAAACCACTTCAGAGACAGGACGACCATCTTTCGTCGCCGCCTCAAACTTAATTTTACGGGCTGCTTCGACGGAAGACTCGGTTAGCCCGTGACTGAGTTGATTAAGGGTGAAAATGTTCTTCACCGTGCCGTCAGCGCTCAAAACTGCCAGCAGCACTATCTTGCCGGTGGCGCGTGCGCGGCGCGCGGCTTCAGGATAACGCGGATACGGCCTCTGCAAGATACGCGCTTTCGTCGCCGGTATTTCACTTTGGAGGTAAAACGCTCGTTGAGGATTCCCTTTCTCAGTCACTTCGACAAAGGGACGAAGAAATTGTAGCTCTTGACGCCAGTGCTTAGCATCCTTGGCTTGCGGCGTTAAGCTGAGATATTTCTCGAAGTTCTCGACAGCTTGTTTGATTGGAATAAAAACTTCGCTTGACCGCGCTTTGTCTTCCCGAGGCTGATAAGCTTTGGCGTATTCGTCTGCAAAAAGACCTATTTGAGCTTGGCCTTTCAACAAATAGGCCAGAGCATAATCAGGCTCAATCAACAAAAGCTCTTCCGCCGCTTTCAGGGCTTTCGCATACTCGCCATTTTTCAGATTCTTCTTGGCATCTTTGAAAAGCGCAGCCGCTTTCTGAGCGTCCGCTTGCGGCTGCGCCCGCAAGAATAGCTGAGCAGCGAAACCGAATATTGCCGCACAGAGCAACGGCACGAAGATGCTGCGAGCCTTGAGCATTTCAGTCTTCCTTACGCAAAGCGCCGCGGACGCTTTCACGCGCCGCAGCACTTCTTATACTTCTTGCCGGAGCCGCACGGGCAAGGCTTGTTAGGCCCAATCTTGGGCTGGTCGCGCGTGATGGTCTTGACCTTTCCGGCTTCTTCGCCAGCGGCGGCTGCCGATTGATTCGGGCCGGTGAAGGTCAAACTGGACGCGCGACGCGGTGGCCGCCTTTGCTGCAACTGTTCGGGCGCTTGTTCGGAGACCACTTGCAGGTTAAAGAGCGACCGAATCGTGTGCTGGTCGATGCGGTCGAGCATTTCCTGAAAGAGGTCAAAGGATTGCTTTTTGTATTCGACGAGCGGGTCTTTCTGCCCGTAGCCGACAAGGCCGATGCCCTGCTTCAGGTGGTCAATCGAGAGCAGGTGGTCTTTCCACTGCGCGTCGATGATGTTGAGCATGATGATGCGCTCGTAGGTGCGCATCG
>CAZEZJ010000315.1:0-6368 GCA_964516695.1 uncultured Blastocatellaceae bacterium | reverse complement strand
GGAGACGGAAAAACAGTGATGAGTGATGAGTGATGAGTGATGAGTGAGAAGCAATAAGAGTCATCAGTAATCAGCGTTTTGCGTCGCCCGCGCGGGTGTTGGGCGTGGCCGCTCGCGGGTGAGTTGAAGAGGCTGTAGATTCATGTCGAACGCGAGTGTGGAAAATTCCGGCGGCTCCGGCATGATGAGTCCGGCGAGGCTTCTGAGAATTTTACTGGGTTACGTTAAGCCCTACACGGCGCGCGGCCTGTTTCTGATTGTGACGCTCATCGTCGAGGGCGCGTTTAATATCCTGCTGGCCCTGAGTCTCAAATTTCTCATAGACTTCGCCATCACCCCGCGCAACGCACGCCTGCTCACGATGATTCTCGGCGGGCTTGGCCTCGGCTTTCTGCTCACGGCCATCTCGCAGGTCATACGAGATTACCTCTACGCTTGGCTCGGCGCGCGCATCCTCAACGACATTCGCCGTGAAATGTTCGGCCACTTCCAAAGATTGTCGCTCGCCTTCTACGCGCGCTCGCGGATGGGCGATTTGCTGTCGCGCTTTTCGACTGACTTGGCCGCTATCGAAAACGCGGTCGTGCTCGGCGTTCCCGGCGCTATGCTCTGCATCATCAATATACTGTTTAGCGCCTGTGTCCTGTTTGTGATTGATTGGCGGCTCGCGCTCGTGGCGCTGTTGGGCTTGCCGTTCTGCGTCCTCGGGCCGAAGCTTCTGGGGCCGCGCGCGCTTAAAGTGGGTTACAAACTGCGCGGCGAGCAAGCGGCGCTCTCAAATCTCATTCAGGAAAACTTGAGCGCGCAGCAGGTGGTCAAGGCGTTTAGCTTGAAAAAATCTGTGCTCGCCACCTTCGAGGGACAGGCGGCGAAGGTGGCGAGCCTCGCGACGCGCTTCAATTTCTTGAGCTACGTCACAGAGCGCAGCCCCAATATCTTCATGCTGCTCTTTAACGTCCTGCTCATCAGCGGCGGCTCCTTTCTGGCCTTCAACGGCTCGCTCTCCATCGGCTCGCTCGTCTCCTTCAACGCGCTGTTCATCATGGTCAGCACGTCCGTCATGGGCCTGACGGCTGTGACGCCGACGCTCCTGCAAGCGACGGGCGGGATGCAGCGCGTGCGCGAGTTGCTGGAAGAACAACCGTGCGTCGTCGAGTCGCCAAACGCGCGCCAGCTTCCCTTTCTCTCGCAGGGCATCAGTTTTGATAATGTGACGTTTGGCTATACGCCCGAGCACATGAATCTCGCGGGCGTCCAGATGGAACTGCCGAAGGGCGCGCGCATCGCCTTCGTCGGCCACAGCGGTTGCGGCAAGAGCACCAATCTCAATCTCATCATGCGCTTCTACGACCCGCAACAGGGAAGAATCTTGTTTGACGGCGTAGACCTGCGCGAGGCCGCGCTCGATTCGCTCTACGCGCAAATCGGAATTGTCTTTCAGGAGAGTTTTCTCTTCAACACGAGCGTGCGCGAGAATATACGGCTCGGTAAAACGGGCGCGACCGACAGCGAAGTCGAGGCAGCGGCCAAAGCGGCGGAGCTGCATGAGATTATCATGCAGATGCCGGAAGGCTACGAAACGATTGTCGGAGAGCGCGGCGGGCGTCTCTCCGGCGGCCAGCGCCAGCGCGTCGCCATTGCCCGCGCGCTCATCCGCAACCCTTCGCTGATTATCCTAGACGAAGCGACATCGGCGCTTGACCCCAGCACCGAGTCTGCCATCAACGAGACGCTCAAGCGCGTCTCCGTGGGCCGCACCGTCATCTCCGTGACGCACCGGCTCAAGTCCGTGGTTGACTACGACCACATCTTCGTCTTCAAAGACGGCCAAGTCATCGAACAGGGAACGCATAAAGGTCTACTGTATCGCGGCGGCACCTATGCCGCGATGTGGCGTCGCCAGACCGGAACCGCCATCTCCGCGACCGGAGACCTGCGCGTCACAGATGTCAACATCCTGCGCGACGTGCCGCTGTTCAAAGACCTGGACGAGACTTTCCTGCATGAAATCTCCGACATGTTCATCACCGAGCGCGTCCCGCCGGGCCGCACCGTTATCGCGGAGGGCGACCGCGGCAGCCGCTTCTATATCATCATTCGCGGCAAAGTGGCCGTCAGCGCCACGGACGAGGAAGGCAACACTCATCGCGTCGCCACGCTTGACGACGGCGACTACTTCGGTGAAATCTCCCTGCTCGCAGACATCCCGACCACCGCCACCGTCGAAACCCTTGTCTCAAGCATCTTTCTTATCCTCCAACGCGAGCAACTTCAGAAGCTCATGCACCAGCACGTCGAGCTTGGCGACCAAGTGCAACAAGCGCTCGAACGCCGCATCGCGGAGACAGACGCCATGACCGCTTGACGTTTGGCACGGAGAAGCCGAATTAATAAACTTAGCGATTTTCAAACGCAACAGATAATGCAGAAGCCACGAATCGGATTACACGCTCCCATCGCCGGTGGGCTGTCGAACGCGCTCTTGAAAGCCAAAGAGCTTGATTGCGACACGGTGCAAATCTTCTCGCGCAACCCGCGCGGGTGGATGGCGCGCCCGCTCTCTGCCGGAGAAATCGAGCGCTTTCATTTGTTGCGCGCCGAGACAGAGCTTTCGCCCGTCGTCGTTCACGCCAACTACCTCATCAATCTGGCCTCCGCCGACGAGACGATTCGCGAGAAATCGCGCGCCTCTTTTCGCGAGGAGATAGAGCGCGCTTTAGTGCTCGGGGCGGATTATCTCGTCGTGCATCCGGGCAGCGCGCGCGGCGCTTGCGAGGAGGACGCCCTGCGTACCTGTGCCGAAAGTTTGAAAGTTGCTTGCGCCGGGCTTGAAACGGGCGCGTTTCGCATCCTGCTGGAAAACACCGCGGGGCAGGGCGAGTGTATCGGACATCGTTTTGAGCATTTGCGCGAACTCATGGAGGCGTGTCCCGAACTAGCCTTGGGCGTCTGCTTCGACACCGCGCACGCCTTCACCGCAGGCTACGACATCCGCGACGAAGACGGTCTCGGCGCTACCTTTGCAGCGCTCGACGCTCAGGTGAGTCTAAACAACGTCCGCGCCGTTCATTTCAACGATTCCAAGGCCGAATACAACTCGCGCGTTGACCGCCACTGGCACATCGGTCTCGGCCACATCGGCGCTGCTGCCTTGCGCCGCATCGCGCGCCACCCCGAGCTTGCGCACGCCGCCTTTCTGCTCGAAACGCCGCAGGACGAAACGGGCGATGACCGCCGCAACCTCGAAGCGCTGCGCTCCTTTGTTGCGGCTTGAAAAATTAGTGATTGTCGGCGGTGCCGTTGATGAGTACAATCGGGGAGCACCTGTTGTGTCTTAATTGATTAAAGGGATGCCCGTGCAATCATGTCATCCTCTCAGCTAACCTTCGTCAATGTAGATTACGCTCCTTATTTCGAGGAGCAAATCAAAATTCAACGCGAGGCCATCGCCTCCTTCAAGCGTTGGATGGTTGGCCTTGTGCTGCTCGGTATTCTGATTGTGCTGGGAGTCGTGATTTTTAATCAAAGATTGTCGGACATCGCCTCGCCGGTCATCGGCATCGGCGGCGTGTTCATCAGTTCTCTGGCCGCCTTCCCCTATCGCGAAATCACTCCGCGACGCTCTCGCATCGTCAGTTACGACCTGCTCCGTAGAAACTTTGAAAAGCTCAACGAGTTGGCCCTCGAAGACCAACAAAAACTCAAAGAACTGGCGATTGAAACCATCAAAAAATCTCTCTGATGACAAATTGACGAGAAGGGAAATTTAATGAGCGAGGTGCAGGATACAGAGCTAAGAGGTTTGCTCTCCGACCAAGCCGCCAAAGAGCGGCAGGCTCTCAAGCGTGCGACCGTTTATATGGTCATCCCTGCGCTCATCGGCTTGCTCCTCATCGGTATCTCCGCCTTTCAGTTAATCAGACTTGAACGCGACAAGACCAGATTATCGGAAGGTAACGCCCTCTTGAGAACGGATAATGAGGGCTTGAAGAAAGACAAAGACGGCTTATTAAAAAATAAAGCGGCGCTCTTAGCGCAAATCAAGGAACTGGAAGACAGGAAAACCACTACCACCAGCGAATTGGAAACACGGCTCGCTCTGCTCAGGGAGACGGAAGACCGTTTACGCCAAGTCGAGCAGGCTTTGGCCGAGGCCGAAAGAACTTTAGAGAACATCAGCGAGCGTAAGGGAGACGCCGTGCAGGAAGCCCAACTCGCGTTGCGGAATGTGAAAGCGGCGACCGGCGGGCGGTGGATTATCATCGGCGCTGACCGGACGTTAAAGGCGGCTCAGGAGCGCGCCCAAAAAGCTGCGCGGCTCGGCTTCCCTGGAGTTTCGATTTATTTGCGGCAAAGAGCGTACCGGACGGTTATCGAGTTCTCCGACGAGAACGAAGCGAGAGCTAAACTCCCAGCTATTCGCGAGCGCATCGTTGAAGCTGCCTACCAACGCGACCCTGCGCAGTGGTGTCCCAACGCGCAGAAGCAAGGTGATTATTACAGATGCTCGAACTAACCATCGGCTCTGCCGGAGAGTCGCGTTTATTATTAGACAAGCGCCCGCGCCTTGCGTTAAGATGGCGCGGATTTCGAGCTTGAGAATGAAGCATAATTTCATGGCACGCTTCCACCACTTGACCAGCCTCTACCTTACGACGCCGCTTGGCAACCGCGCCTGACTCCGTGCGCGGCGGTTGAAGCGGCGACCTTCAAACGCGACATCAATTTCCAACGCGAGAAACCGGCCCGAAACGCTTCTTTTGAAGTGGATTTGTGCGCCCGGTTTATGGTTAAGTGTCAGGTCTGACGAAAAGGCATTTGAGCAATGGACGAAAAATATTTCCCTGAAAAAATCGAAGAGAAGTGGCAACGAATCTGGGCTGAGACGGGCGCGTTCGAGGTGGAGCCAAATGATGAGCGGCCCTCGTTCTATTGTCTGGAAATGCTGCCGTATCCATCCGGCTTTCTGCACATGGGCCATGTGCGCAACTATTCCATAGGCGACGCGCTCTCTTGGTACAAGCGGCTCTCGGGCTTTAACGTCCTGCACCCGATTGGCTGGGACAGCTTCGGGCAGCCCGCCGAGCAGGCCGCCATCAAGCGCGGCGTCAACCCGCGCGCTTGGACGGAAGAGAACATCGCGCACATGCGCGGGCAAATGAAGCGCATGGGCGTCAGCTACGACTGGCGACGCGAGATAGCCGCGCACCGTCCCGATTATTACAAGTGGGACCAATGGTTCTTCCTGAAGATGTATGAGCGCGGGCTGGCCTACAAGCGCAAGTCGCCGGTCAATTGGTGTCCGAAAGAGCAGACCGTTCTTTCCAACGAGCAATCGTCGGGCGGCGTCTGCTGGCGCTGCGGAACCCCTGTGGAGAAGAAAGAGAGAGAGCAGTGGTTTGTCCGCATCACAGCTTACGCCGAAGAATTGCTCGACGGGATGAAGGAGATAGAAGCTGGCTGGCCCGAGCGCGTGCTGACCATGCAGCGCAACTGGATTAACAAAAGCGAAGGCGCTTTCGTTGACTTCGCGATTAAAGACACTGGCGAGAAAGTGCGCATCTTTACCACGCGCATTGACACCATCTACGGCGCAACCGCCATCGTTATAGCGATTGAGCATCCGCTGGTCGCCAAGTCTATCTTGAAGGACGACGTGGCACGATTTGCCGAGCGCGTTCGCAGGGCGCGACAGAATCAATCCGCGCCCGGCGAAGACGAAGAGAAGGAGGGCATCAACACAGGCTTGCTGGCGATTAATCCTTTCAACGGCGAGACCATTCCTGTGTGGGTCGCAAACTACGTCTTGATGGAATACGGAACGGGCGCGGTAATGAGTGTTCCGGCGCATGACGAACGCGATTTCGAGTTTGCTCAAAAATATTCTCTGCCCGTTCGCCGCGTTATCGAGCGCGTCTCACACGAGCAGGAGCACATAGACCACGACCGCGAAGCCGGACTGGACCAATCCGTGGCGATGCCGCACGCCTTCACGGATTATGGCATCCTCGTCAACTCGGGCGACTGGGGCGGCCATCTCTCGGCGGATGCGAAAATCGAGATGGCGCGCTTTGCCAAGGAGCAGAATTTTGGTGAGGCTGCCATCACCTATCGCCTGCGCGATTGGGGCATCTCGCGCCAGCGCTTCTGGGGCGCGCCGATTCCGATTATCTACTGCGACGAATGCGGCGTTGTGCCCGTTCCCGAAAGCGAGTTGCCGGTAGTCCTGCCGGAAACGGCAGAGTTTACGGGCGCGGGCGACAATCCGCTGGCGGGCGTGGCGGAGTTTGTTAACACGACCTGCCCGAAGTGTAAGAATCCTGCGCGGCGTGAGACCGACACGATGGATACCTTCGTGGATTCGTCTA
>CAZEZJ010000314.1:0-6375 GCA_964516695.1 uncultured Blastocatellaceae bacterium | reverse complement strand
GGTCATCATAGGACGGCTGCATTTCATCGGCAGCCTGCCTGATAGCCGGGTCCACACGTTCCTCATCGAGGATACCAACCCCACCCACCAACGCACGCGCATACTCGGACGGCCACTCCATATGAAACGCGGCCCAGAGCCTCTCATTTGCTAACACGCGGCGCAGGAGTTCCGGCTGCTTCAGGATTAGGGCCGAGACCCGCTTGACGAGAGACGTGGGGACGCCGCCAGATTCGGCTTCATCAATCAGAGGTCCCATGTCCCTCGCTGACAAGCTTTCGCCCATCGCCAAGCGGAGGAGAGGATGAATATTGTCTTGCGGCTTAAGCGCATGAATCCAAGCGAGAAGTTGCTGGCGGCGCTGGGCTGTATTTTCATCGCGTCGCTGCCACTCCTGATTAAGCAGGTCCAGGAAAATGCTGCGCTGCTCGCCGGGCAAACGATAGACGACATCGTGTGAGGTCGGTTGCTCTCCTCTTCTCATTTCATTGAGAGCCGACACCACTGGCGACGGGTTGAGGTCGATAACGCTGTCATAGACCTGCTCGTCGAGTTCTTCCGGCATCGAAGCTAGGTATCTCAGCAAATTTAGTCCATAGCGCGCGACCCAACGACGGTATAAGGTCGGACGCAACTTCAGCAGGTCCTTGTGATAGGGTAGGCCGCTTTTATCTCTCAGGCGGAGGGAATCGTTTAGGCACGTCTCAAGATTTGAGGCTACCTCAGCGGACAAATTCTCAGCTTCCCCTCGCTCCGGGTGCTCCGCCGCGAGGAACAAAGTCTGAAGCGTTTCCGGCGGGTCATGGCGGGCGACAGCGGCCAAGAATCGTGCACGATCCGCGCCCAGCCCCTTAGCTTCGTTGATTTTAGAAGTGAATGAGTCAGGATATTTCCCTGATAAGGAGCGCCAGAGCGCCCTGTCGCCGCGCCTGCGCCTCGTGGCCGGATAAGCCAGGGCCTTAATCATCAAGGCCAGAGCATTGTGCTGTGTTGATTGATAGGTATACTGCCGCGCGTCCAAATAGAGCAGCGGGTCATCTTCACCCTTCCCGTTTTTCAGCCACCGCTCAAGCAGTTCGGTGGCGTATTGGTCGCGGGCCTTGAGGCCAGGATAGCGGAAGGCGCGAATAGTGACCGGCTCGCGCCAGTCCGGCAGTTCCGAAAACTTGAGGGACGGAAGCGAACCCATGAGGCTGAGAGCCTTCTCCGGCGACGGAGAGAAGTTAACTGCATACTCATCGCCACCCCAGCCGAAGGCGTATTTCGTGTACAAGCGGCCCGGCTCCAATCGCTCTTCAAAGAAGCTGCTTCTCACGGGCTGATATTTTTCATCCCACGTCGTAACGCAATCGGGCGGTGACCAGCTAAGGTTTGCGGGAGAAAAAAGCGCGGCATCTCCCGCGCGATTAGCCGTGTGCGTCACGGCCAGTTTTCCAGAGTAGGAACTGCCTACGTTCCAACCAAGGCTCAAGTGTCTCCTTAGGGCCGGAGGCAGAGCACGCCATAACGCAGTGACGCAGGAAAAGAAATCCTCCTCGGAGATGTCTTCCGTGATGCTCAAGGGAACGCCTGAAAGAACGTAAATGACCGCTTCTGGCAAAAAGGCTTCGACCATTTTGGTCGGCTTCAGTTTTGAAGAGGCAGCGTTAAGGGCTGGAAGCGGGCCATCCGGTCGCGTCATTCCCTGAAGGGGAACGGAGTCCATGGCGTTCAACAGCATGAGCGGATCAATGTCGTCGTTTTCGGCCACCACATAGCGCGCCATTGTGTAGCGGCGTCCGCCACGGTCTTCGCCTTCCTCGGCGCGCATCCGCACGCGATAGAAGATGCGCCGGAGCTTCTTTTCCTGACCGACCAGAACCGGCCGCAAGACAGTCCCATGCGAACTGTCCGTCAGCAGCGACTCACTTTCCCCGTCCGAGATGCCTATGCTTTTAGGATGGCAGAATGAGATAAGCTCAGGTGGGAATCCGGCTGACCACCCCAACTGGCTGTATTCGACCGGAATGTTATCTCTATTTTTTTCGACCGGCCCATCAGGCCTCACGCAAAACTTCCCGAACTCGAGCCGCTCCACGCGCATCGGGTCGTGAGTTGCAAGCTTCGGGGAAGGTTCGGTAGCTGTCAGCGACGACGCTTGCGTCATTCAAGCAAGCTCCTTACTGAAGTTCCCTGCTGGCGACCATTACCGGCCTCAGCGCCGCTCTCATACCCCGCCGACAGCCCTTCAGCCGGGCGGAATCTCAAAGACTCGTAGTGTCCGGCGTTCTGTTGGGCTTCCAGCGAATAGTAAAGCTTGAGATCAATCGGCAATAAGCCCTTGAGCGCCAGCAAAAGCAGTGGGATGACGGCAGCAATGCCGATGACGGCCCAGTAAGACCAGACGAAAGTATGCGCGTCGGCGGCCCGCCGCTCCATGACCAGCGGGTCGCTTTCGTCGGCATCGCTGAGGCTGTAAGACTGAGACAGCTTGAGCCTGTCTTCGGCGTTAATATCGAGCCAGCGAGGAGGACGACCGTAGTACAAATCGTTGATGACGCCCAGGCGCTGGAAGAAGTCATAGTCCTGATCTTGGAACTGCCACTTGGGCGATTCGGCGATATTCTCGACCACCAACTGCCCGGGTAAAGCGTTGCGTATTTGCGTAATCCAATCTCGCAGCCGCTTCACATCCTTCTCCGCCAATCCCTCCTTGCTCCCGATGACTGTTCTCGCCTTGTCGGCTTGTTCCGCCCAATGCTTCTCGTCCTCTTCGCTAATCTTGGCCTTTGCGTCGGCGTCATTGGCGGCGACCTGCGCCTGCTCGTATCGAGAGCGTGCCGCTGCCAGCCTGCGATTGGCCGCGATAGCCTGAGCCTCGGTCCGCGCACGCGCCGCAGACGCCTGGGCGCTCCTGATGGCGGCTTCCGCTCTTTGCGCGTCGGCGCGCGCCGCTTGTGCCGCCGCTTTGAACTGATTAGTCTGCTCGTGCACTTGGTCTCGCTTGCTCTGCGTGTCTTCTAGATTCTGGTAATCAGCCGTTCCCTTCTGCCCGATTGCGCCCTTTGACTTCGCCTGCGCCTCTTCGAGAGCGCGCAAGCGGCTGTGGGCTTCGACGCGCACACTCTCGTCGTGCACCCGCCGCTGAATCGGGCCGCTGAACACCATCACCTCAAACGGCTGCGTCGTGATGACAGCGGCCATCGCGATTACGCCCAGGCGGATGGAGACGGGCCACCAGACCTTAAGCAAACGACGGTAAGTGTCTGCCGTCATAAATTGCCGCTCATAGACGAAGATGATGGCGGCAAAGAGGAATCCGCAGAACAGCGCTATGAGGGTAAAGAACCCAATGGTTAATTTCCCGGCGTAAAAAACCATGTTCCAGAGCAGCGTCCAGACGGCGAGGTCGAAGAGGAAGTTGATGGTCAGCATAACGGCGATGAGTTTCATCTCCATCGCGGCGCGTCTCGTCAACAGCGAGTTGCCGTTAACGTCCAGCAGGTAGAGTTTCGCCAGTTCACCTAAGATACCGGTCAATTCTTGCCCGCGCGCAGGGGCGAGCGCGAGTCTGGGGGTAGAGCGCGCAGGCTCGGCAGCCTGTTCTCTAAAGACGCCGTGTCCGATGGTTTCCTGAGCAGGGGTCATTGCTAAACCTCTTTCTGATGGTTCGTTGAGTAAGAGAATTCCAAGGGTTCGGGGCCATTCATAAGGTATCCGGGAGTCAACTCTTTGACACTTCCACGGCATTCCCCGGTGGCAAGAAAATAGATGGCATCGCGAATTCCATATGGAGTCCAGCGCCGCAAGATATCTTCGCCGGACTCGCTAGCGAGATTGAGAGGCGTGCCGTCAACATTCGCAAAAGGATCGCCCGTGAGCGGGTGAAAGCCCATGGCGCTAATAACGCCGACGGCAAAGCGTGCGCCGGGCTTGAGGCTGCTTTGAATTGTTTTCAAGACGGGAACTCCCAGCAGGTCGCGCGCCTGCTCGACCGGGTCAATCATTTCAGCGAAGCGAATCGTCCTCTCGATTGATGACGGCAATTGATAACACAGCTTATCCACCTGTGTGAGCAGCAGGAGGAAGCGATCAACATTCAGGCATCGTTTTTTCCTGACGCGTCCGGGCGGAACGGGACGGCGTTGCAACTTGCTCCAGAGTTGTGTCGTCCAGTGAACCGGAGAGGAAAACTCAAGTTCTCTTGCCATTTCCGAAAAGCTAATCGCCAGCTCCTTCTCCAACACCGTGCTGCCCGGTCTGGTAATATCAACGCAGAGAATCATTGAAGATGCACGAAGCGCAGCTTCGATTAACTTGTTTCGAAATTCCTGTCGTACGGCGTCGTTATCCTCATCTGAGGGGAGAAGATACCCGCCGCCGCCGTCGCTCATCACAACATGGAGGTCAGCTTCAAGCGGCGGCGACCAAAAGTTTGGCGCTTTAGCGCTCACATGAACTTCAAACGGATAATTACCTACACCTTGGGTCGCTTCAAGTCCCTCTTGCCGGTTGATAATTTTATCAATAGCTTGTTTTATTAACTTAGCCGTTTCCTTTTCTGGAATAAATTCCAGATTCAGCCCATCCTGTGATGGCTGGTCACAGGCTCTCTTGATGGCTGTCAAAAGTGTGGTTTTTCCAGAGGCGGCCGGGCCAATCATAATGCACGACTGGCCTGCATCAGGCTCCTCTTCAGAGACTACGGGCGGGATGCTAGTCTCGCGAGGGCGGGCACCGCTGGCGCGCGGAGAGTCGGATTCCAGCGGGGGGATGCTTTCTCTGAACGCGGAGGCTCGCGCCGCTTCGGCGCGCTCCGACGCGGTTTCGCTCTCAGCGGTAGCCTGCCCGTGCGTCGGCGCGTCCGGCTCTTCCGCATCAAAATCCCTATCGTTGTGATCTATGGGCCGGGGGCTATCATTCCGCTCACTACTCATCGTGTTGGCCTCGGGCTGGCAACTTGCGTCAAACTACTGGCCCCGCCAGACCATCATTCAATCCGGCGACAATTTTTTAATTAATAGACAAGCTCAGCAACTGAATAATAATTTCCGACCGTGCGGCATAAAATAGAGAGTGAAAGAAGCAGAGGCCATCTATAGTCCTTAATCTTTCAGAGGAAGAACAATCTGGCGATTGAAGTTGTCAACTCCTCGGGAGAGGTAAAATTCCGTTTACCTCTGAGGCGCGAAGGTTTCGTTTCAAACATGCTAACACCCTCTCTTTAATAATGCTTGTCCCTTAAATGTATCTAGACAATCTACTCTGGTGATAACTTGTCTCAAGATGCCTCGGCCTCCTGCTGCCGGAAGAGAGCGACGTGGCAGCATTATACAAAATCCCTGTTGAAAGTTACACGATTCTTGCTTGTTGTTTAATCCTCTTCATTCGATTTCCTGTTCACGTCTGCTCAATCGCTTTACGTCCTCGGTTGTCAATCTTATCCTTTGCGCCACTTTCCTATCTATCTCATTGACTTTATCTTCAGTGGTTTTTACTCGGCCTGCCATCTCATCCATTGTTTTGTGGCCTGCCAATGAGAGCAGCGCGTTAAAAAACACCACTAGGAAAAACACTTCACAGATATTTGCAAAGGAGCAAATAAACTTCGTATAAATCGTATTCGGTATGATGTCGCCATAGCCTGTAGTCGTAATTGTATAGTTAGCGAAGTAAATATAGTCCATCAAATCTAAAGACTTAGGTTGGTCTGCTTCCAACTGCGCTTTCATTTGCCCTTCTAAATTACCAACTCTTAAAGATGTCAGGTCTTCTGGATTCTGTTCTATCTTAACTTCTACAAAGTTGGAATCACTGAACCTCGCGTCAATTTGTGTGCGGGAAACTAATTGGAAATAATGCCACTTAAAATCATCCGCAGACAACTGTTCCAAGATAGCCTTTTTAGTGCTCTGTGCTCTGACATCCGCTGATTTAGAGGGGGACGTAAATTTGGCCCTCCTTCCCGTAGTATTCATTTCAGCGGCATGACCAGTCACAGTTACATAGACAGACTTGCGGGCGCTTAACAACTGACCTATCTGATTTGTGATAGCAGCTAAATTAGGGTCGGTCGTTCTCACGAAAATTTGCCCTGGCTGGAAGTCCAATTTGTGAAGCACAGGGGACGGCAGAGGAGCAGGCGAATTATTTGGTAGACTTGAGCCTTTATTCAGGTCTCGTGCGTATAGAGCACGATGGCCTGCTGGTTGAGACTTGTCATGGAAAGCGAGAGCAAATCCGAAGAGATATGAAACCCCCAAAAACACCGTCAGGAAAAATAAGAGGGTTAAGAATGGGGCTTGCGCTGCGCCCAGCTTTAGATAATAAGAATCCCAAAATCTCCACCACGTTTCCTTCCGAGGGCCTTCATTACTAATGATAGCCCGCGTCATC
>CAZEZJ010000313.1:0-6380 GCA_964516695.1 uncultured Blastocatellaceae bacterium | reverse complement strand
TGACGCGAAACTCCAATGTCTCGAAGCGCGCGCTGGGGCGCACGTCCCAGTAAATCTTCGTGCCGTCCGTAATGCTCTCGGTCGCGACCAGCGCTGCGATTAGTTCGTCATACTCCGCGCGCGAAGCGAAGACTTGCGGCGTTCCGGCCATCGGCCATCGGCGCCAGAGTTGAGTGCGAAAGCTGGCATAGCCTGTGTCGGCACCGAACCAGAAAGGGGAATTGGCGGTCAGGGCCAACAACACGGACAGCCACGGGCGCGAACGATTCATCACTTCGATGACAGCTTCGCGGTCGCGTATGCCGACGTGAACATGGCAGCCGAAGATTAGTTGCTCGCGTGCTAGTTGTTGATAGTCCTGCTCGATGCCGACGTAGCGCGCCTTCGGAGTGATTTGCTGGTCTTCCCAGTGTGAGAAGGGATGCGTTCCGGCGGCTGCAATATAATTGCCTGCGCTCTCCGCCGCCGTGATAACTTCGCCGCGCAGCCGCATAATCTGCGTTCGCACATCCGCCAGCGTCTTGCAGACGGGCGTGCCAATCTCTATCTGTGAGAGGTACAACTCCGGCGATACCTGCTCCCCGACGCGTTCCTTCGCCTCCGGCAAAATGTGCTCTTGCCTTGAGCGCAACTCGCGCGTGCGTGCGTCAATAATTTGATACTCTTCCTCGACCCCGATAGTAAACTCTTCGTTGTTTGTCATCACTCCTTAAACCCCTCCCTCTTGTTCGACCGCGAGCGCTCACTGATTAAGACTTCGACTGCGCTCGTCTACTTGTATCACAAAAAAAAGAAGACCACCTTCACCAGCCCATCGCCCATCAGGAAAAGTTAAGCTGCCGGAAAGAGCTATCGCCGCCCCGGCACCTCTTTTTCACGCGTTTGGACGCAAAAGGCGGCGCGAAGCATTTTCCGTGTTCTGGCGCGCCTCTTGCTTATAGTAAGTCGCAAGCTTATTTCGGGTACTGAAATAGTACGAATAAGTAGTCTGAAACTGTGAATGTACAGTTTAAGACGGCATTTTCATGCAACATGAAACCAAATGAAGACGCAGCCCACAGATGATTGGCTGCTTCCTACTTCAAACAATTAATAAGGGGAGGAAAGAGTAATGGCAGATACAACAGGTTCGGCGGCAGGACGCTCACGTCTGGTGACGGGGATGTTTAGAGACAGAGAGAGCGCAGAGCGCGCCTATGGGTCGCTCAGCAGCCGCGGCTATGATAAAGATGACGTTAACTTGCTGATGTCGGATGAGACGCGCAAGAAACACTTCACAGATGACGGCAGAGAAACGGAACTCGGCAACAAAGCTCTCGAAGGCGCGGGCACGGGCGCGGCCATCGGCGGCACGGTTGGTGCGACGTTGGCAGCGATTGCGGCCATCGGCACTTCGGTTGCCCTGCCCGGCCTCGGTCTAATCGTCGCTGGCCCGTTGGCGGCAGCGCTGGCAGGCGCGGGCGCAGGCGGTGCGACCGGCGGCATCATCGGTGCTCTCATCGGCGCGGGTATTCCAGAAGAGCGCGTCAAGCATTATGAGACGGGCCTCAAGGAAGGCGGCATCGTGATGGGCGTCAACGCGCGTTCTGACGAAGACGCGGAGTATTTTGAAAACGATTGGAAAAACAATCGCGGCGAGCACGTTTACCGGTAAGCCGGACGCCTTCACAGGAGGAACAATTTGATGAAACGAACTTTAGCTTTGCTTTGCTTACTTGCCTTAGCCAGCCTCGGCGCTGGCTGCGGCGCAGACAATGCGAACACCGGAAGCAATACCAGCAATAGCAATGCAACCAGAAATGGCGTGGTGGAAACGAACTCGAATATGAGTCCGCGGACGAATGCAAATTCAGTCCCCTCCAACACAGCCGTCGTCACTAACAACAACGGTAACGACAACACTGCTGGTGTCAAACCGCTGAACGGCAACACCGGCAACGGCAACGTGAAAAACAGCAACCGCTAAACTAGAACAGGTTGCAACTTCTTCTCAACCGCGCGCGACTGTTATCCGATAGATAACAGCCGCGCGCACTTTTTTTTACAATTAGTGTGAGCTAGCCGCTCGCGTTAGCTTAGAGGCGCCTGTCTTCAGGAATAAGCGATTTGTGGATGTGAATTGCCGCCATCGCGCCTTCGGCGGCAGCGACGACGGCGAGTTGGGAATTAGGCGTCAGGTCGCCCGCCGCGTAAACGCCGCGCACGCTCGTCTGCTGCGCGTCGTCAACCCAGACCAGTCCGCATTCTTCGTCAAGCTTGCAGCCGAGTTGTTCGTGGAGTTCGGATGCGGGCACTGTGCCGAGATTGAAGAAGAGCGCGTCGGCTTCGAGCGTGCTGCCATCATCAAAACACACTCGTTCGAGAAGACACTTTTCCTTATCGCCCTCCAGCGCAGCGATAACGCGCTGTGTGATGGGGATACGAAAGCGCGCGAGTCGTGCGCGATGCTCATCCGTTATATCGCCCTCGTCGCCGTTGGTGATGAGCGTCAGTTGGTCTGTCCACGTCAACAGCCCGAGCGTGAAGCCCACGGTCTCACGCCCGCGACCGAGGACGGCGACGCGCTTGCCCGTCACTTCAAAACCGTCGCAGTCAGGGCAGTGATGAACGGTCGCGCCGTAGAAATTGCGGAAGCCCGGACAATCCGGCAGCAGGTCGCGTAGGCCCGTGGCAAGTACCAAACGGCGCGCATCAAACGTCTGTGTCGTTGATGGCTCTCCGTCGCCCGCCGTTACGCGAAAGTGCTCGTCCGCGATTTGCTCAACGCTCGTCACACAGGCTTCCATAATCAACCCGCCGTGCTGCGTCACTTCATCGCGCCCGCGCGCCAAGAGTGCGGCGGGCAGGATGCCGTGATGGCCCAGAAAGCCGTGGACACCGTGAGAGTAGAGATTGCGCGGGCCGTTGTGATGAAAGGTCAGGACGCGATGGCGATAGCGCGCGAGAAAGAGCGCGGCTGAGAGTCCGGCTGGCCCGGCACCGATGACGATGCAATCGTAAAGCTTTTCTTCATTCACCCGACGTCCCCCTTGTTTGAGCTTGAGATTTGAGAGCGGAAGGCTCAACTGAGATTAATCTTCTCATTCTCGCCGGGCTGGTAGCTTTGGCCCGTCGCCAACGCCTTCACAAAACCAAAGATGTGGGCCATTGTGCTCGAAGGCGAGTCCCAGTATTCGGCCTGCTCGACGCTGACCTTGAGCAGCGCGATGTCAGGGTCTTCAAGTCCCTTCGGAAACCAAGCCTTCAAAACGGGACTCCACAACTCTTCAATCTTCTTGCGGTCGCGCACAATCTGAGCCGTCCCCGAAATAGAAACGTATCGTTGAGCTTCCGGCTTCGCATAACTCAGGTTAACACGCTCGTCGCGGCGGACTTCGTCAACCTTCGGCGCGCTGGCCCGCGTGAAAAACCAGAGGTCGCCATCAAACTCCACCTGCTGCGTTGACATCGGACGGCTGCGCAACGTCCCGTCCGCCTCAGCGGTCGTCAACATCGCGAAATCAATATCCTCTATCAGCTCGCCCAGTTTCCTGATTGCCTCACTGCGCCCCGCTTGATTATCCATCTTAGACACGTGCTCCTTGCAATTTATTTCAACGCGAACAATCGCCTTTGATTGCGGAGCAGGCTAACGGAAAGATTAGGAGACAATGTCACGAAAGGTTTGTTAATTGGCGTTCACGAAGAAGCAGATGGAAACCTGGTTCATCATCTGAGTGGCAAGAAGTGAATTTGCCCTTCCCATTCATTTTCGAGGCTGCATTCGGCTAGCAGCAATATCTCTTCAATCGCTTGGCCGATGGGGATTGCTTGGCTGATTTCGAAGATTCCGGGCATCGGCAATCCAGCGGCGATACGGTCGCTAGCATAACGTGCCATGGTAGTCACATCATGTGTGAGCAAGACACGATTCTCCATCGCTGCCCACGCCAGCACGGCAGAGTCTGCTTGAGCGCTGAGTCCGGCATCTTGCACGCGCATGACATCCAGTTCCGGTTTACGCCGTAGCAATCCGCGCAGAATTCGGTTGTTGAAGTCTTCATCAAAGGCTAAACGCAGCATGGCTCAGTCTCTACGCGACAGTTGCCGAGCCAGCAAGCGCTCGCGTAGTCCACGTGGATTGAAGCGCGCTTCAATCTCTTTCTTCTGTTCGAGCCGCTGCGTGCGTCGTCGTTCAAGATAGTTTTCCACTTCGGCGCGGTTTTGCAGATAGTAGCTGATAACCGCGTACACGTCCGAGAGATTCAGCGTCGGATATTGCTGGACGATTTCCTCCGGCGTCGCGCCGTCATTGAAGGCAAAGATAACTGAATCGAGCGAGACGCGGGTATCGTTAATACGCATCACGTCGGCTTCGTCGGTGAAGAGAGGAACTGTGGTAGTCGAAAAACTCATAACACGTTCAGTATAGCTCAATTCACGCGTTCGTTGGAGAGTAATGCTCTTGTCGAGAGCATCATGTCGTTAGCCTGCGGTAAATTCCCGGCATACGTTCGGGGAGGCTGAGCACGTCATCAATGATGGTATAGCCGATTTCGCCGTAGAGGTCGCGAAGTTCGGTTTCGGATTCGCGGTCAATGGTGATGCAGAAGGGAATGATGCCCTGAGATTTGGCTTGGCGGAGGGCTTCGCGCGTGTCTTCGCGGGCATAGCGGGCGTCGCCGTAATCGTGGTCGTAGGGGCGGCCATCGGAGAGGACGATGAGGAGATGCGTGCGCGCTTGCTGGCGGATGAGGCGGGCGGCGGCGTGGCGGATGGCCGCGCCGAGACGCGTGTTGTTCTGGTAGGTGATGCCGCCGATGCGGCGCTCGATTTCTTCGGTGTAGTGTTCGTCAAAATCCTTGACGACGTAAAACTTGACGTTGCGGCGGCCCTCTGAGGTGAAGCCGTTGATGGAGTAGGCATCACCGACGGCTTCGAGTGCTTCCGACATCAAAACTAACCCTTCCTTTTCAATCTCGATGATGCGGCGTCCGGGATGCGTGTAGGGCTGAAGGGGATGACGACCGATGGTGCGCGCCGTCGAGGAAGACTGGTCGAGCAGAAAGGAGACGGCGACATCGCGCTGGCGGCGAAGTCGTTTGGTGTAGATGCGCTCGGATTGCTGGCCGTCGGCGTGGCGGTCAATGACGTAATCAATGACGGCGTTCAGGTCGTAATCGTCGCCGTCGAGTTCGTTGGCGACGCGCAGCAAGTTTTCCGGCTTCATCAATTGAAACTGGTGACGGATTGAGGAGATGACGCCACGGTAGCGCTCGCGCGTGTCTTCGACAAACTCGCGCGGGCCTCTGCGCACGCGCTTCTCTATGACGCGACACCAACCGACGCGATGGTCTGTTAATTCACGGTCCCACTCGTCGTAGTTAAAAGCGACCTCGCCCTGCTCCAACCCTTGTTCGGGAATCTCGCCCTGCGTCCACATCTCCGCGCCGTCAAGCTCGTCGGGGTCGCCTTGTGCTTCCATGCTCGTCCAGGCGTTGAAGAGTTCGCGCGCGTCGCGCTGCTGGTTTCTGCGTTCGGGAGTTTTCTGTAAGGGCTGTTGTTCTTGAGAGGCCGCGCCCTCGTCGTTTGTGTCTGATTGCTCTGCTCCGGCTTCCGCCTCTGCTTGCGTTTCATCCTGCGCGATGGATTGAAAGAGCGAGTAGACGCGGCTGGTAGCGAGCAGCGTATGGGCAACTGTGGACGCCGGACTCACCAGATAATCCGCGACGATGTCTTCCAGTTCGGAGACGATTTGACCGTAGAAGCTACGCGCGTCATCGAGCGCGCCGCCGCAGAGCGTGATTTGAAACAGCAACTCGAAGGGCACGAGCGTCACAGGCAAATCAATGATACGCGGGCGCGAGTTGCGCAGGTGCGCGCGCGTCCAATCTAGGTCACGCGCGAGGCCGCGATAAGCATGACGCAGGCGACGGTCAATGCGACCGTTTTCGAGTGTGCCGAAGATGCGGCGGGCCAGATTCGCGTGTGGAAAAAGGGAGAGCGCGGCCTTGTAGTCGGCATTGGGGGGAAGCTTGCGCCGCTCCTGCTGCTGGCGTCGCGCTTCTTCTTGGGGCGAGAGCGCGGCTTCGCTTTTCTCAAGCTCATTGATGTAGCCGTCGAGCGCGAAGGCGTCGCGCGCGTCCACGTTTTCTTGGGCATAAAGGTCCGCGAGGGCCGCGTAGGCCGCGCTGAGGCTGGGCGCTTCACGCTCGTATGTGCCAAACTCTATCTGTCCGGCGGCGTGCGCCGCCAAGACTTTGTAGAGACGAAAATCCGCGGCCTCATCGCCAAACTCTGCGACGACAGCGGGCAGGTGAATCGTGCGACCGTCGCCAATGCGCGACTCGACGGGCACGGCAGCCAGCGGTTGTATCTCGACGGCGCGGCCAGTTAAGCCT
>CAZEZJ010000312.1:0-6388 GCA_964516695.1 uncultured Blastocatellaceae bacterium | reverse complement strand
CTGTTCCTGCGGTTTTGTTTCCTGAGCGTTGCTAGTGAACGTCGCGCCGGACGCGAGCGGCGAGAGAGCGCTGAGGCAGAGCAGGGCGATAAGCAAGCGTTTCATAACACGGTCTCCTTATAGTTAGGGTTATTCTACGAGAGAAGCTGTAATTTAGTTCCGGCGCTCCCGTGTGCGGCGCTTAGGCCGCACGCGGACGCCACAGAGATTGGAGGCGCTGGCCGCTCGTGGTTTGCAGCAGGCTCATCACGCCCATGTAGCCGTAGCCGAAAAGGAACAGGAACATGAAGGGGATTGTGCCCCACATGTGAAAGCGCACGGCGTACATAATAGCCAGCAGAAAATAGAAAGCGAAGCAAAGTTCGAGCAACGGCAGCCAGCCGCGCTTGCGTTTGTACTTCTTCCGCTTCCAAGTCTCGTCGGAAGCCTTCTCCACCTGGTACTTCGGCGTGCGGACAAACTCGGTCTGGTAGCCGACGAGCGCTTCGAGCACCGCCCGCGCGTTTGAGAAAGCCAGCCCGATGCCGAGCGCCATCACGAGCGGCAGATGTATCAAACGCGACCTGCGGCGCGCGTCCAAATACCAGACGCCCGTGCCGTAGAAGAAGACGACCGAAAGCGTGGAAAAGAAGAGCAGCGGCACGTCGAAGACCATCAGGTGATAAAAGCCCTGCTGGTAGCGAACGAGAAGGAGCGGAAATTGCAGTAGGCTGACGAGAATCATCAAAGGGTAGCTAATGTTGCCCGTCAGGCGAAAGAACATTTCCAGCTTCACGCGCAGCGGCAGCGGCGCGAACCAGATGCGGCGATAAAGTTTTAACCCAACCTGCATCACGCCCTTGGCCCAACGACGCTGCTGCGCCTTGAAGGCGTTAATCTCGACGGGAATCTCCGATGGCGCATCTTCGTCGAGCAAATAGACGAAGCGCCAGCCCATCAACTGCGCGCGGAAGGAAAGGTCCGTGTCTTCCGTTAAAGTATCGTGCTGCCAGCCGCCGCTCATCTCGATGGCTTTGCGCCGCCAGATGCCAGCCGTGCCGTTGAAGTTGAAGAAGCCGCCCGTGCGATTGCGAACGGTTTGTTCGACGACGAAATGGCCGTCGAGCATGATGGTTTGCAGGCGCGTCAGCAAGTTGTAAGAGCCGTTGATGTGCGACCAGCGCATCTGCGCGCAGCCGACGGTCGGGTCTGTAAAATAGTGGACGAGCTTGCGCAGGCAATCCGGCTTCGGCACAAAGTCTGCGTCGAAGATAGCGGCCAGTTCGCCCTTCGCAGATTTGAGGCCGTTTTCCAGAGCGCCCGCCTTGAAGCCCGTGCGGTCTGTGCGATGAATGTAGTGAACGTCGAAGCCCTGTTGACGATAATGCTCGACGGTGGCGCTGGCGATTTTGACGGTCTCGTCGGTCGAATCGTCCAGCACTTGAATCTCAAAGCGGTCGCGCGGGTAGTCAATCTCTGTGACGGCCTTGAGCAGTCGCTCGACGACGTACATCTCATTGAAGAGCGGCAACTGCACGGTGATGTGCGGCAGGTCTTCGTCGCTGAAGTGTGCCTTCGGCTGCGGGACGAGCTTGCGGTAGCGCCAGAAGTCTATCACCTGTTTGATGCGATAGCCGCCGTAAATCGCCAGCACGAAGAGGACGCTGAAGTAGAGCGTGAGAACAGTATAGTCAATCGCGTCGAGCCGATAGAGCGGGCTGATGTTGCCCGCTGTTTTATAAACGGAGTCGCAGAAATTCGGGAACCTATCGCAAAGGTCGTTCGAGAAGAGCAGAGCCGCCGCGTGGAGAGCCATAGCAATCAAATCCGTGAAAGTTCAAGCAGCGTTCTCAAAAACGCCTTTGGGTTGAAGCAGGGACGGGCCAAAAGTGCGCCGCCCATGAATAAAGCTTCGGCGCTCGCCCATCGTGACATGAAACGAGCAGCGCCCCGGCCTGCAAAAGCCCTCAAGCGCTGCCCGCATTAAGACGCAGATTGTAACCCACCGGATGTCTGACGCAAAGGCGACATTTAATAAATCCACAGTCCACAGGCACGCGAGCGGTTCGTGCCTGTGGACTGCGGACTTCAACATATCTTATTAAAAATTCTGCGGCGGCGGCGGCGGCGTACCAGCACCGGCTTCGCGCTTCTCGAAAATGGGGACGCCGATGAGTCCGCCGACGAGAGACAAGACGGTGAGGGCGATGCCGAAGAGAAACATGATGAGAAACAGAAACAAGCCCCAGTAAGGCCGAATATCAAACTGCTGTCCCTGCCCGCGCATCCTTTCTTCAATCTGCGCCTGCACGAGGTCTGGGTCAACTGTAAAGTATGTCAGGGGAAAAGCGATGAGAATATAGATGAGCGCGCCGATGCCTCCGGCCAAAAGTCCAAGGATAGCGCCGTCGCCCGTTCTGACTGGAACGGGAGAGCGTTTGACGTACATGTAAACGGCAAGCGCGCCGCCCAAGATTCCCCACAAACAACAACACCAAGAAGCCATCGGGACGGGAACGAGCGATGTCACTATCGCCAGCACCCCCAACACGACGCCGCCGATTAAAGCGGGCTGCAACTTGCCGACGGTCTCCCCTGTCGTCGGGCCGCTTGCCGGCGGCGGCTGAAACATTCCCGGCGGCGGCGGCGGCTGGTAGCCCGGCGCGGCGTTTGCGCCGGAGCTTTGCGTGTCGGGAGATGGCGTGCTGCTCGTCTGTTCTGTAAAAGCACCCGCTGCTCCAGGGTCGCCAGCGGCGGCGCTCTCAATTAGCGTTGTGCCATCCTCCATGCAGAAAGTTTGTTCGTCAGGGTAAGTGCGGTTACACGTAGGGCAACGTTTCATGTCGGTCTCCCTTTGTCTCAAATCTTAAAGCTAACGCCCGCTAAATGCGGCTCGAAGGCGCGGCGGCACTCCGCCCGAAAAATTGTCGCCAGTTCATGCGGCCGAGGTCAATCAACCCCGGCAAAATGAAAACGGCAGCCGCCGCGCCAAGCAAAGCTCCCGTCACGAAGCGCGAGAGATGCGTGTTCTGCCAGATGCCTAGAAAGCCCAGCGCAAAATCAATCGCGGTCGGCAGAGCGGCGATGAAGAGCCAGATGCGCGCGGGCGGTCGCGTGCTCTGCAACGAGCGCATGAGCGGAAAAAACAGAATCCCCGCCGCCAGCCCCGCATACAGCCCGAGACACCGCGCACACACGGCCAACGGATGGCCCGCGACATGAAACGCGCGCTCCGGTATCTGGTGGCAGAGATGGCTGAACGACTCGTAAATCGCCAGCGCCGGAAATTCTTGATTGTTGGCGCGAAAGAGCGGCGCGGCGAAAATCAAAGCCAGCGGCAAGAGCGCGAGCGCCGTCGCCATCACCCACACCAGCAACGGGCGGCGCAAGCTCCGCGCGCCCGGCGTACACTGTGGAACATATGAATCAGCGGGAGCGAACATTTAGCCTTCTGAGTTACGTTTCAAAATCTAATCACTGAATCCGGCCCGCCTTCGACATGAACGGTGTCAACGAAGCGTATGTGATGCGAGTCGGTCGTCATCACGAGCGAGTGGGTGCGCTTGCCGGAACCCCAGAACCTGACGCCCTTTAGGAGCGCGCCGTCGGTGACGCCCGTGGCGGCGAAGATGATTTTCTTGCCGGGCGCGAGGTCGTCAGTATCATAAACCTTGTTGGGGTCGTTGATGCCCATCTCTTTGAGGCGTTCGATGACTTCCTCGCGCGCCGGAACTTTGTCTTTATCAACGCCGAGCCGTTCGGGGTCAAACACCAGCCGCGCCTGTATCTCGCCGTTCAAGCACTTCATCGCCGCCGCCGTAATAACACCTTCAGGCGCGCCGCCGATGCCCATCAAGGCGTGGATGTTTGTGCCCGCCACAGCCGCCGAGATGCCCGCCGACAGGTCGCCGTCGGAGATGAGGCGAATCCTCGCTCCGGCTTCGCGCACGTCGCTGATTAACTTTTTGTGGCGCGGGCGGTCAAGCGCAATCACCGTCAAGTCTTCAATGTCGCGCCCCAAACGGCGCGCGATGTTTTTCAGGTTGTCTTTGACGGGAGCATCAATCTCAATCACGCCGCGACACGAAGGGCCGACGACGATTTTGTCCATGTAAATGTCGGGCGCGTTGAGCAGGCCGCCGCGTTCGGCTGCGGCCAGCACGGCGATGGCGTTGTTGGCTCCGAGCGCGCAGAGGTTTGTGCCTTCGAGCGGGTCAACGGCGATATCAACTTCGGGAAACGTCTCGCCCAAGTCATCCGCGACCTTGAAGCCGCCGCCGACCTCTTCGCCTATGTAGAGCATCGGCGCTTCGTCGCGCTCGCCTTCTCCGATGACGATACGCCCGCGCATCGGCACAGTGTCCATCACCTCGCGCATCGCTTCCACGGCGACGTGGTCCGAATACTTGCGGTCGCCCTGTCCCATCGTGCGCGCCGACGCAATGGCCGCCGCCTCGCAGACACGCAAGAAATCCAGAGACAGCTCGCGCTCTGTCCTCAACTCGTAGCCCATCAATTTTCACTCTCCTGATTCTGCAAAGTATGCTTCATGGAAACACGGCTTGCCTGAGCTTTTCACTGGTGAAAAAATGCGCCGCCATAGTACCAGACGCCGCGCCGATTTTATAGAAGCAAAGATAGGCTCTCCCCTACCTTCTGCACCGCCTCAAGAATCAAGGCGTCAACCCCCATCCGTTCAAACTGAACAAGAGCGTGACATAACGAGCGGTCACTCTGACAGGTTATCTTCATTAGAGTTTGCGTCATCATCCGTCTTTTCCAGTAAATTCGGGCCATCAGCCGGTTGCTACGGCTCTGGCACAGGGCTTGTAACCGCATCACATGCGTGCGGAATCTGTGAGTTCTGCGCGATTAACCGGGGAGCTATTATTTACGGGGGAGATGACGCAAACTCACATGCAGAAGAAAGCAGACAACCGCAGCGCAAGAGCGAGCGAACACCCACAATGTGAGGCGCATTTAGCCTTCAACCTCTCCATCTATAATGAAGACGCGGAGGGCGACCCGGAGCAGCAGCCTGTGACGCTCATCGGCTACACGCAGAGCGTCGGAACCGACGCGCTGACGCTGATGGGACCCTTTTATCATTTCGGTTATCGCTATCTGATGGGCTGCGAGCGAGCGCTGCAAATCGTGGTGCGTTTGCCCACGGGGACAATCAACATTCTGGGCTTTCCCGTCCGCTATACCAAAATCCGCGACGACCAAATCAGCGACGGCTACCTGCTGACCGGCCCTAATCTGCCGTCTTTTGGTAAAACGGAAGTCAATTGCTTGATTGAAGTGGGCATCGTGGTGATGAGCGACGCCGATAGAGCGAAGTATATGGAATACGTGAGCCAGCTTGAACAGCCGGCAGCGGAGTTTAAAGTCCTGCCGCCGCTGATGGAGCCAGCGCCGAAGAAGCGCAAAGCGCAGCTTTACGTCCCCACCCCGCAAAGAAACATGCGCATCGCCTAAAAACCTCCCTCTCCTTCACATCAGTTCGACATAACAATGATAGGCAGCGACGCCCAGCGGCTTTAGTCGCTCGCCGTCGGTTTGACGCGTCTTTAAGATAACGAAAGCCGCGCGCGGTCGCGAGCACACCGCAGAGACAGAAAAAGACGTGCGGCGAGCAGGGCAAGTAGCTGTTGACAGCGGCGGGCCTGAACGGTAAAAGTATGGAGCGCGCGGGAAGTCCGAGAGTTGAATAGCAGACAAAAGATTTACGAAAAGCTATTCCAAGGGCTTTCAACGATAAGCTATAATAGCCGCTCTGTTATTTTGAATTTTAGCCGCCCCCGGCTGTCAAACCGAAAATGAGTTTATCCCCCAAGCTTGAGTCGCAGCCTGCCAATACCTTCAACGAGCGCCTGCTCAGCCGCATTGCGCAGAGCAAGTCAACCTATTGGTTCGGGTTCTTCTCCGACCCGCTGACCATCATCTTTCTCGTCTCTTGGGACGTGGTCGTGCTCGGCAGTCGCCCCGCTGCGATAGCGGCCAGCTTTCTCGCCGGTTTGTTTACCTGGACGCTGGTTGAGTATTGCTTTCATCGCTGGGTTTATCACAAGGGCGACACGCTGGCCCACAACGGTCATCTCTTGCATCACGACGAACCGGAAGCGCTCATCGGAATGCCTTGGTTCATCACATCCTTAGTGATGTACAGCCTGTGGTTCGTCTTCGGCTATCTGCTGGCGCTCGGCTCCGCGTCCACCTATGTTTCGGGCTGGCTGTTCGGCTTCTTCTTCTACTACACGTTCCACCACATCATGCATCATCAGTTTAACCTGAAGAGCAGTTGGTACCGGAAGCTGCGCGCTCACCACAAGATTCATCATCAAATACCGGAACGCAACTTCGGCGTGACGAATCGCTTTTGGGACCAAATCTTCGGCACGACGTA
>CAZEZJ010000311.1:0-6445 GCA_964516695.1 uncultured Blastocatellaceae bacterium | reverse complement strand
GCCTGTGCGATAGAGAGCGCGGCGAGCGCGCATCACTATTCCGTAAAGAGTGCTGACCGGGACAAAGATGATTCCGTAAGTAGCGGCCATCTATTCAGAATAGCTCGGAGCTTGAATCAGGAAGAAAGCGCGCTTCTGGCCCTGGAACTTCGCGCGTGGTTTGTCAAAGAAGGGTTATTGGGCGTCTTGAGCAACGGCGCGAGCATGTTGATGGTGCGCGTCGTCGCGCCGCGATTCTGTTCGAGCGCCCGCTTCGCGTTCTCGGCCAAACGCTGTCTCGCTTGGTCGTCCGCCAAGAGCTTTGCGCAAACGCGCGCCAGTTCGGCCACCGTTTCCATCTCCGGCAGCGGGGGAAGTTGCACGAGCGCTTGCGCGTCGAGGAAAGCACGCATGATGGCGTTGAAATTAACGGTGTGCGGGCCAGTGATGATACATGCTCCGGCGGCGGCAGGCTCCAGCACGTTGTGCCCGCCGACGGGCGCGATGCTGCCGCCGACGAAAACCAGCGCCGCCAGCGGATAGACCGCGCGCAACTCTCCGATGGTGTCTAGCAGAATGATGTCACACGCCGCGTCAGCCGGGCCGGCAGCGCTTGAGCGGCGCGACCATTTGAAGCCGGATGCGTTCAGCAGCGAGGCCACTTCACCAAAACGCTCTGGATGGCGCGGCGCAATCAAGAGCCTCGGCTCGCGTAAAGAGGAGTCTGCGCGCAAACGTCTGAAAGCGTCGAGCACGATGCGTTCTTCAGTCGCGTGTGTGCTCGCGGCGACGATTAATGGTTGCCCGTTGTTTAATTGAAAGCGCGCGCGCAGTTCCGCCGTCAAAGCGTGTCCGCCCATGTCCGCTCCGGCGTCAAACTTCACGTTGCCGGAACCCAGCACGCGCTCAGGCGCAAGGCCCAGCGCACGAAGGCGCTCAGCATCGGCATCTGACTGCATCAACGCCAGAGAGAGACAGTTGACAACGCGGCTGATGAAACCTCGAATAAGTTTGTAGCGGCGAGACGAGCGTTCGGAGAGTCGCCCGTTAATAATAGCGACCGGAATGCGTCGCCTGCTGCACTCGCGAAGAAAGCGCGGCCATAGCTCCGTTTCCATAATCAGAACTAGAGCCGGATGGGCTTGCCTGAGCGCGCGGCGCACTGTCCAAGCCCAGTCGAAGGGAAAGTAGAAGACGGCTGCCGCTTCCTCACCGAAGACTTCACGTGCGACGCGTTGGCCCGTCGCCGTCGTGGTCGAAACTACCAGCGCGTGCGTCGGATACTTCTCAATGAGCGCCCGCGCCACTGGCCGCGCGGCCTGCGTCTCGCCCACAGACACGCAATGCAGCCAGATAATCGGGCGTCCGTCCGTTTGTATGAGCGGCAATTGGCCCAACCGCTCGCGCAAGCCCGCCACATATTTCCCGTGCCGCAGCGCGTCGTAAACAAATCGCGGCAGCAGCGCGACGACGCCGAGCGTGAAAAGGATGCTGTAAAGAAAGTACATAAGTGATGAGCGATGAGTGTTGAGTGATAAGTAACAAGCAACCGCCTTCTACTCATCACTCATCATTCATCGCTCATCGCTTAATAGTTATTTCGCGCGCTCGATGTAGCGCCCTTCGGTGGGGTCAACGCGAATGCGGTCGCCTTCGTTGACGAAGGGCGGGACTGTAATCGTGACGCCGTTTTCGAGCGTCGCGGGCTTGTTGACGTTAGAAACGGTCGCGCCTTTGAGCGTCGGCTCAGTATTGATGACGGTCAATTCCATGGAGGGCGGCAAATCGATGCCGATGGGCGCGCCTTCATAAAACTCCACTTGAATTTTCAGCCCCGGCACCAACCATTGAGCCGCATCACCGAGGTCGTCTTCGCCCAGACCAATCTGCTCGTAGTTCTCTGTGTTCATAAAATGGTGCTGCGAGCCGTCGGAATAGAGATATTCCATCTCATGCTGCTCGAGCATGGCTCGCTCGACCGTGTCTGCGGAGCGGAAGCGATGCTCGAAAGACGAGCCGTTGCGGATGTTGCGCAGCTTGGTCTGCACCATCGCGCGCAGATTGCCGGGCGTGTGGTGGCGAAAATCGACGACCTTACAGGGTTGTCCCTCAAAAACGATGACCATACCACGCCGAAGCTGTGTTGCCGGAATTGCCATAATAAGAAATTGAATCTCCGTCTGAAAATAAAATTAGTTGGCCGAAGTCGCAAGCCCGACGCCAAAGGATGAGCCGGACGCTCTCCAACAAACCGCGTAGTCTAACGAGCGGCGTGGCCCTTTGTCCAGAGCCGCGACTGTGGGTCAACTTCCAACGCGCTCAAACTTAGCGTCGTTTCCGCCGCTTCTTTTGCCCGCCGTCTAAAGCGTTGCGCAAATCTTCGACCGCATCCTCCTCCGGGCTTTCTCCCGCATCGAGCTTGAAATAGACGCGCAGCGTCACCTGATATTCGAGACGGCCTTGTTGCAATCCGCCGCGCTGTTCCGTGACGACAAACCACGAGAGATTACGCAACGTTTGCCGCGCTCGCTCGACGGCCACCTCTATCGCATGGCTGAAGCTCTCGCTCGACGTGCCGACCATCTCGATTCCCTTAAAGACATTTTGCCCCATCTCAAATCTCCTTCTTGGCGGCCAATGAATCACAAGGCTGCCCGCTAGCTTGTGTCTGTTGAAAGGCACGCGACGCTAACACGCACACTTTGAGAGTGTCAAGAGAGCGGATGTCAAAGCTCTGCAAACCGCGAAGGCTATCGCACCCGAACTGAAGGCCGTCAAAGATTTACCTGGCGGCGAGCGGGTAGATGTCGTTTCAACCGGCAAATTAATCTTGACACTCGACGGGTCTAACGGAGAGAATCTTGCTCCAAGTCGCCGCCGCTGCTCTCGTCCGTATGTCACCAGATAAGGGACTCAAAACAAATTCACATTGCAAATCTCTCAGCGGAAAGAATAAACCACATGAAACGAATCATCATCCTTTCTCTCTGCACGTTAATCAGCGCCAGCGTCGCGTTGGCCCAACAGCCGCAACCAAAGCCCGCGGAAGCCAAAGCAGCGAACCCGCAGCCGACGACTACTAGCCCGACGATTGATGAAATCCTGGCTCGCTACGTGCAGGCGCTCGGCGGGCGCGCGGCCATCGAAAAATTGAACAGCCGCGAAGCTACGGGCACTTTCACGATTGTTGACACGCCCCTGAAGGGTGTGGTGGAAACTTACGGCAAAGCGCCAAACAAGTTGGCTATCTTCACGCGCGTGCCGGGCCTCGGTGAGTTTTTAGAGGGGCATGACGGTAAAATCAGTTGGGCGCAAGACCCCGCCAACGGATTGCGCGAGCGCAGCGGCGTGGAACTCGCGCAAGCCAAATTCGATGCCGAGTTTTTTAAGGAAATCAAAATGAAAGAGCTTTACCCCAAGATGGAGTTGAAGGGGACGGAGAAAGTCGGGGGGCGCGAAGCTTACCTCATCCTCGCCACTCCGGCCGGGCACAGTCCTGAGAAACTCTACTTCGACACTCAGACGGGGCTGCTGTTGCGCTCCGATGTGGTCCGCGAAGGCCCGCAAGGGAAGACGCCCTTCTCCGTCTTTTTTGAAGACTATCGTGAAGTTGACGGCATTAAGTTTCCCTTCACGCAGCGACAGGTGGCGACAGATTTCACCGTTATTATCAAATACGAGACGGTCAAGCATAACGTCGCGATTGACGATACGAAGTTTAGTAAGCCAGTCGCCCGCTAAGCCTGCCAGCGACGTTACCAACATGAAGCTTCACGCCTCTCGTTTTTGTCTTCCGTGCCTCTTTCTCTTCTTACTCTGGCTGCTGCCGTGCGGAGCGCAACCAGTTCTGCGTGCGCAGTCGCCCACGGCTTCTCCCGCGCAGCCGAAGGAACAGGCGGATAGTTCTTCAGCGTCGCAGCCATCTCCGCTGGCCCAAGCGACGGTAATGCACCAGCAGGTTTTCGAGCTTTTTCATCAAGGGCGATATGCGGAAGCGTTGAGCTTGGCCGAACGCGCTCTCGAAATTCGTGAGCAAGCTTTGGGGCCGAATAATATCGTGGTCGCCTCCTCTTTGAATCAACTGGCCGCGCTGTATCTGGCGATGGGAGATTACGCGCGCGTCGAGCCTTTGGTTTTGCGCGCGATGAAAATTCGCGAGGATGCGCTTGGGCCAAACAGTCTGCTTTTCGCCAAGTCGTTAAACAGCGTGGCCGTGCTTTATCAAAGAATGGGCGATGTCCGGCAGGCGGAGGCGTTGCTAGAGCGTGCGCTGGCGATTGTCGAGCGAGCGAAGGGAACCGACAACGCCGATTTCGCTCTGGCGCTGAGCAATCTCGCCGCGATTTATCAGGACGAAGGGAAGTATGAGCAGGCCGAAGAGAAATATGTGCGAGCGCTGGAACTGCGTCGTAGGGTTTTCGGAGAGGAGCACACGGATGTCGCCCTGTCGTTGAATAATCTGGCTTCGCTGTATCTCGCCAAAGGTGAATACGTGCGCGCAGAGCCTTTGTTGCGGCAGGCGCTTTCCATCCGTGAAAAGAATCTGGGAAGCAAGCATCCAGACGTGGCCGTCTCGCTCAGTAATCTCGCTTCGCTGTATCAGGACAAGGGGGACTACGAACGCGCAGAGCCTTTATTGCTGCGTGCGCTCTCGATTGTCGAAGCCATACACGGCGCGGAGCATCCAGAGGTCGCCGCCATGTTGAGCAACGTGGCGGGGCTTGAGATGGATAAAGGTAACATGGCGGGCGCTGAGAAATGTCTGCGCCGCGCTTTCTCTATTCGCGAAAAAATTCTCGGTTCATTGCATCCAGATACCGCCGCTTCATTAAATGGCCTCGCCAGTCTTTACAGAGCAAAAGGCGATAACGCGCAGGCCAAAGAGATGTTCAATCGTGCGCTCGCCATCTATCGAGGTGTGTTCGGGCCGGAGCATCCTGACGTTGCGCTCGGCCTAAACAATCTGGGTGTATTAGCGCAGGATGAAAATGACTACGTTGTGGCCCAAGAGCTTCTCCTGCAAGCCTTAGCCATCCGCGAGAAGACGCTGGGAGCGGAGCATCCTGACGTTGCCAGTTCTTTGAGTAATCTCTCCACTCTTTTTGAAAGCAAGGGCGAGATTGCCGAAGCCGTGCGCTACCTGACGCGCAGCAATGAGATTCGCGAACACAATCTGGCGCTCATTCTCAACACCGGCTCGGAAAACCAGAAGCGACTCTATCTGGCGACGCTCGCCAGCGAGACTAACAACACTATCTCACTACATCTCAAGCGAGCCGCCGGCAACAAAGAGGCCGCGCGTCTAGCTCTGACGACAATCCTGCGTCGCAAAGGCCGCGCGCTTGATGCCATGACCGATCAAATCGGAGCGCTCCGCCGCCGCTTTAACCAGCAAGACAGAGACCTGCTCGACAAGCTCTCGATAGTGAGAACGAGACTGTCCATGCGCGTGCTTGAAGGGCCGGGCGGCATTGAGCCTGCGAAACATCGCGCGCAGGTAGCGCAACTGGCGGCGGAAGTTGAAGAACTGGAAGCTCAGGTTAGCGCGCGCAGCTCTATGTTCCGCGCGCAGGCCGAGCCTGTCACGCTTGAGCGTGTACAGCAGTCGCTTCCAATCGGCGCCGCTCTCGTCGAGTTTGTTCTGTACCAGCCCTTTGATTCAAAGGCCAAGTCTTTATCCGCGCGGTTTGGCCCAGAGCGCTACGCCGCTTATGTGCTGTGGCATGAGGGTGACCCAGCCTTCGTTGATTTAGGCGAGGCTGCGCTTATTAATCAGGGCGTTGCGAAATTAGGCGAAGCGCTCGCTGACCCTGATAGTGTTAACGTCAGGCAGGCGGCCCGCTCGCTTGACCAACAGGTGATGGCTCCTGTGCGGCGTCTGCTGAAAAATTCGCGCGACCTGTTGCTCTCGCCCGACGGGACGCTAAACCTGATTCCCTTCGCCGCGCTCGTTGATGAGACGGGACGCTATCTGGTCGAGTCGTACACCATTAATTACCTGACGAGCGGGCGCGACTTATTGAAGATTGAACCGCAGGCTCAGGACGAGCAGAGCCGGCAGCCGCCCTTGGTGTTTGCGAATCCGGCTTACGACTTAGCGGTTAAGAAGAACAACACGTCCGCTTTGTTAGCGGAGAACACGGGAGGCCGGCGCTCCGGCGCGTTATCGCAGATAAATTGGCCGCCCCTGATTGGGACCGCCGAAGAAGCGGCGGCGCTCAGAAACATTCTGAACGACGCGCAGGTGTTCACAGGGGGGCAAGCCAACGAAGCCACCTTGAAGCGCATTGCCGGGCCGCGCATTCTACACATCGCGACCCACGGCTTCTTTCTTCCAGATGAGGCACAGAAAAAGCCCGCGCGTGGGCCAAGTGTCGTTGCGGACAACATCCAGACGCGGGCCAACAACAGCGAGAATCCGCTTCTTCGTTCGGGGCTTATTCTGGCCGGAGCGAACAGGCAGCAA
>CAZEZJ010000310.1:0-6475 GCA_964516695.1 uncultured Blastocatellaceae bacterium | reverse complement strand
CGTCTTTCCGGCGCGCACGACGAGCATCGCGCCGTCCGCACGGTTAATCAGCACGTTGGCGTCAGTGAAGATGCCGAGCGGCGGCGCGTCGATAATGATGTAGTCAAACATCTTTCGCGCCTCGCTCAACAGCGAGGCGAAGCGCGGGCCTGAAAGCACCTCCGCGACATCATCGCGCACGGAGCCGCCGGGCAGCAGGTGCAGCCCTGAAGGTTCGAGACGAATGATGGCGTCGGTTAACGTCATCTCTCCGGCGAGCACTTCAGCGAGTCCGCCGTCCGTTTCGATGCCCAGATAATCTGTGGCGCAAGGGTGGCGCAAATCGCTGTCTATGATGAGCGCGCGCACGCCGTCGGTTTGGGCCAACAACCACGCCAGGTTGAGCGCGGTCAGCGTTTTGCCTTCCGCTACTCCGGCGCTCGTAATCACGAACGCCTGCATGTTGCGGCGCTCGCCCGCTTGCAGCACGCGCGTGCGCAAAGAGCGGAACTGCTCGCAGTAGGCCGAGCGCGGTTGGGTGACGGCGACGAGGTGTGGCTCGACGCGCGCCGCGGAGATGTCTATTGAAACAAACTCCAAGGCGCGCGCCGACCCGGCAGCGTCCAAAGTTGCCCCAGCATCACGCGAAGTGTGACCACCGGGGAGTGCCGACCCGGTGGCTGTTTCGGTGTGCGCAGTGGACGCTGACTGCTGCGTGGCAACGCTGCCGCGCGCAAAGAGCGGTGAGCCATCCCACGGATGCTCCTCGCCATTTGCGCTGGCGGCGGGTGTGTGTTTCCCGCCATTGTGGCCGTTGCGACGCTTTCCTTCGTCTGACTTGTCTGATTTCTTCTGGCCGCTTTTATCAGCGGAACTGGCGCGTTTAAGCGCATCATAAACTCTGCCCATTACATGCCCCCCAAGAGACCCGATTGACGAAAGGCTGCGCCGACTTCGTCCGCATCGGGTGTGACTTGCTTCTTCTCTTCTTCCTCACGCATCGCTAAGGGCGACGCGCTTTCCTGTTCTATGGTGTCGCCTTCCGTGCCTGTCCCAGCGGCCCACAATTCCGCGCGCCCGGCAGCCGTAAAAATACGCGCCGGAGCTTCGCGCTCTTCCACTGCCTGCCTGACGGTGTCCGAACGCGGCAGCATGTCAAACGTCTCGGCCACCTCTTCGATGATGGAGCGACCGATGGTTTCCGCGCCCGCCGCGTAGCCCACGAGCAGCGCGTTGTCGCAAAGGTTGTTGATGTTGCGCGGGATGCCTTCGGAGCAGCGGAAGATGTAGTCAATCGCGCCGGGCGAGAAGATGTCTGTGCGCTCTGCGCCCGCGACGAGCAGGCGCGAAGAGATATAACGTTCCGTCTCTTCGATGTTCGGCAGCGCCTTAATCTCACAGCGCAGGGAGACGCGCTGCTTGAGTTGGCGCAGGTCTGGACTGTTAACCACGTCGCGCAGTTCGGGCTGGCCAGTGAGCACAATCTGCAAGTGCTTGGCCGCGTCCGATTCGAAGTTTGAGAGCAAGCGGATTTCTTCGAGCACGTAGGGCGACAAGCCTTGCGCCTCGTCAACAATCAAGACGGTGCGAAGCCCGCGCGAATGGCGCGATTCCAGTGTCTTGCCGAGCGCAATCAACAGCTCAGACTTGGTTTCCCACTGTTGCACGTCAAGCAGGGTGGCGATGTGCTGGTAGAATTCCGGCACGGTCAGGCGCGGGTTGAAGACGTAGGCGACCAGCACGGTGCGGTCCAAGCGTTGCAGAATCCAACGCAGGATGGTGGTCTTGCCCGTGCCGACTTCGCCCGTCACGACGACGAGGCCCTTACCGCTCTCGATGCCGTAGTGCAGATTCGCCATCACCTCCGTGTGCGACGGCGTGAAATAGATAAAGCGCGGGTCGGGCGTCAACGCGAAGGGCAGTTCTTTCAGACCGTAAAATTCTCTGTACACGTTCAACTCCAAAAGCAGCGGTCAGGAATCAGCATCCGTTATTCAGCAGCAGAGGCCGTAGCAGATGGTTACTGATTTTCCATTCTTCCCGTTTTCATCTCGCCTGATTCCTGCCTCTCGAATTCTGAAATTTCTGCTTTCCAGCACTCTTTATGAAACGAAGCGGTCAAAGAGATGCGAAGCTCTCAGGGCCAAAGCCAGCGCCGGAATGCTCGCGAGCGTGATGATAATTCCGGCGGCGAGCCAGAACAGGCGACGGCGCGGGCGGCTGCGCGCTTCCTGCGGCGTCAGCAGTTCGGGCACGGCGACGAGCAGCGGCAGCCCCGTGTAGTGCTCGGCATCGTTTGTCGTCTGAATGGTCAGCAGGCGCGGCGCTTCGACGGCGGTGGCTAAAACGAGGCCGACGAAGAGGCCGAGCAGAAGGCCGCCGGCAATGAGCAGCACGCGCTTGGGCGCAACCGGCGTCTGCGGCAGGCTGGCGGGGTCTAGCACCTGAATCTTCTCGCCCTGCGAATTGGTGGCGACCTGCGCGCTCGTATCAATCTTGTTCTTCTTCTCTTGCAGGTCGTCGTAAATCGTTTTGGTCGTTTGATACTCGCGTTCAAGCCTTTCCAGCTCGACCTGCGCCCCCGGCACTTTATTGATGCGCTGTTGAATCGCTTCGAGCGAGGCGGAGGTTTGCTGAAGCGCACGCTCTTGTCTGGCGAGTTCGGTATCGACGAGTTTGAGGTTGTACTCGATGGTCTTAACGCGCGGGTCAATCAGGCCGCCCAGTCTCTCCTCCTCCTCCTTAATCTTGGCCTTCCAATCGTCAATCTGAAGGTCCATGTCGCGCTTGACGGAATCGAGTTGGGCCTGCTTGGCGATAACGTCAGGATGCTTGGGCCTGAGTTCGGTCAAGAGGCGCTGCAATTCGGCTTCGAGCATTGCTTTCTGCTGCACGAGTTGCGACCAACCGAGCGTTGTCTTCGGGTCGGTTATCTTGCGGGCTATTTCCCTAGCCTCTTGGCCTCGCTGCTGCGAGAGGTCGCCGAGTTGGCTGCTGAGCATCGTGCGCTGGTCGCGCAGGCGGCCCGTTTCATTGATGAGCGCTTTCTGCTGCTCGTAGAGGCCGGATAACTGGCCGATTAACGAAGTGCTTTCGGTAGGCAGAAAGCCCAGGTTCTTTTGCATGAACTCTAGGCGCTGGCGCTCGATGGCATCAAGCTCCGATTTTTTCTCCGCGAGTTGGTTATCGAAAAGCTCTTTGGTCTTCTCGGTGGTGGTGTTCACCTCGGCCAACTGCGCGACAACATACTTGTTGGCTAGCTCGGCCGTGATGGCTTGCGTGACGCGCGGGTCGCGCGCACGATAAGAGATGCGAAAGCCGCTCGTTGATTCGTCGCGGCTCTTATCAATCTCGACGCGCATGTCCTTGCGCATTCGCTCGACCAGGAGTTCCATCGGCTCGCCGCGTGATTCCTCTATCGCGTAGGGACGATACTTAACGATGAGCGGTTCGAGCGTGGAGCGGCTGGTGACGACCTGATTGATGTTGTTGAGCAGCAGCGTCAAATCGTTGGTCAACTGCGGGACGACCGTGTTGGGAATGGTCGGCGGTTTGACGA
Organism: uncultured Blastocatellaceae bacterium; assembly: GCA_964516695.1. Lineage (GTDB taxonomy): Bacteria > Acidobacteriota > Blastocatellia > Pyrinomonadales > Pyrinomonadaceae > DASVTR01. The sequence goes on along the minus strand of CAZEZJ010000310.1, from coordinate 2,937 downwards.
CGACGAGCGTGGTGGATTCGTAAACGTCAGGCAGCTTGAGCACGACGAGCGTGATAGCGGCTGCAATCGCGATGGTCGGCAGAATAATCAGCCACTTGCGCTTCCAGAGAATTCGCGCGTACTCGCCCGGCGTGCGCTGGCGAAAATCGACACTCATGTGCGGCACTCCTTCAAACTAACTTAAACCGAGAGACTCACTAACCGACAGCCGGAATCATTAATCATCGCACGGGCAACGTGCGACTTAGTATTTCCGGCCTGCCGTCAAAACAAACGGTGAAGGCGGAATGATGAACGCTGAACGGTTAAAAGCTTGGCCTTCATTCCGCGTTCAGCGTTCATCGTTCCTACTTTCTTTCTACAACGTCGCCAGCGCGCGGCGCGCTTCGTCTGTGTCAGAGAAGCCGCCCTTCTCGCCAAGGCGCAGCGCTCGTTCGAGTTCGGCGCGGGCGGCTGCCTTTTCGCCCTTGCCCGCCAACGCCATTCCCAGATGGAAACGGTAGGTGGCGTTTTCGCTGTCGCGGGCGACGACCTTTTGCAGTTGTTCGACCGCCGCCGAATGCAGCCCTTGCTTGTAGTAGACCCAGCCGAGCGTGTCGGCAAAGCCGGGGATGTCAGGCCGCCGCTGGACGACGCCCTGGGCCAAGCGCACGGCTTCGTCCATATTGCCTTTGCCTTCGACGGCGTAGAGCCAGGCCAGATTGTTGGCGGCTTCAAGCGAGTTCGGGTCAAGCTCAAGCGCCTTGCGATAATTTTCGACCGCCGCGTCGTAGTTGCGTCGCCCGTGTTCCAGGAGGCCCATCAACGAATAGGCAAACGCGCTGTTGGGGTCGCGCGCGAGGATGTTGCGATACTCAGCCAACGCGCGGTCAATCTGGTTCGTGTTGATGTAGAGGGCCGCCAGCTTTGAATAAGCGGCCAGATACTTCGGTTCGAGTTCGAGCGCGCGGCGCAACTCTTTTTCCGCGCCTTCAGGGTTTCGCTCGTAACCGTAGACCTCCGCCTTCAGGTAGTGCAGCGCAGCGTTGTTGGGCTGACTGCCGAGCGCATGGTCAACACGCGCGTGCGCCTGGTCCAACTTTTTCTGCGCATTGTAAATAATGATGAGACCATTTAGCGCTTCGAAGTTGGCGCTGTCAATCTTCAACGCCTGCTCGTAGTGGCCGACGGTCTCGTCAATCTTATTCTCCTTCAAGGAGACGATAGCCAGATTGACGTAAGAACCCGGGTCGTTCGGGGCAATCTCTTTGGCCGCCAAGAGGTCTGCGCGGGCGGCCTTCATGTCGCCCAGACTCAACTGCGCCGAGCCGCGAGCCGTCAGCACTTTGCCGCGCAACTCGACCAGCATTTGCGGCGACGTTTCATAATCCGGCGCAGACTTAGCCAAGCGCTCGTTGAGTTCGTTGGCGAGTCGCAGCGCGTTTTTCGCGTCGCCGCTCTCCAAGTTAATCTGCACCTGCATTAATTTCGCGGGCAGCCAGTCTGGATAATACTTGTCCAAATCGGCGGCGTAGCTGCGCGCCATGTCAAACTGCCGGATGCGATAATTGGCATCGGCCATGTAGTAGAGGCCGCTGCGCGAATTCGGCTCCTGCTTTAAGACTTCCTTGAGGTCTTCGATAGCCGCACGATTATCATTGGCCTGCATGTGTATGCGCGCGCGCAGCATCAAGCCCTGCGAGTCGCGCTCATTCTTCTTTAAGACTTCCGCCACTTGCGCCGCCGCGCCCTGCGTGTCGCCGCGCCCGAGCATGATTTCCCCGAGGCGATAGCGACCGCGCGTGTAGTCGGGCGTTTGCGCCAGAATCTCTTGGTAGACACGGATAGCGTCGTCGGCGCGATTGATGGTCGAATAGAAATCGGCCAGCAGCGCGCGCCCGTCCGGCTTGTCCTTCTCCATCTCGGCCAGCGCTTTATAGACTTCTTCGGCTCTATCCAACTGCTTATTGACGATATAGAAACTGCCGAGCGCCATGCGCGGCTCGCGCGCCGTCGGGTCGACTTCGACCGCCTTCTTGAACTCGCTTTCGGCTTCGACCGCGCGATTCTGCGCGACTAGAAATCTGCCGTACTCGGAATGGGCCAAAGACGAGGAGGGATTGACCGCGACGGCGCGGCGCAAGGTCTCTTCGGCCTTGTTCGCGTCGTTGATGGTCATATAGAAGCGCGCGAGGCTCAGGTAAGACTCGACGCGTTTGGGGTCAATCTCGATGGCACGGTTCAGCGAAGCGAGCGCCTTCTCGGGATGTGCGCGGTCTTGCGCGTAGAGGACGGTCGCCATCAGGATGTGGCCTTCGATGAAATTCGGGTCTTTGGCTAAGACTTCTTTGGCGAGGCGCTCGGCCTCAGCGATGTTGGGCTGGCGGCCCACCATGTAGTAGTTGCCGAGACGAACGCGCGCGTCCAGATGGTTTGGGTCAAGGTCAATGGTGCGCTGGATTTCTTGGACGGCCTCGCCGTAGCGCTGCAAGCCTTCGTAAGCTTGGGCGAGTCCCCAGTGGGCGGCGGCCATCTTGTCGTCAATCTGGATGGCGTTGCGAAACTCAAGCGAGGCTTCCTGAAACTTCTTCTCTTTCAGGAATTGTTCGCCGCGCTTGAGATGCTCGGCCTTCGAGGCTTCGGCATTCTTGCAACCGGAGAAGGCGAGCGTGACGACGAGCAGCAGGGAGAGAAAGGCGTAGGCGTAAGCGTGCCGGGAGCACTCTTGATGTTTCATTCGGGATGACACTCCTTAAAAGGGCGCGGGCCTTAAAGCTTCCAATCTGGCCGGAGCAAACGGCGATTGCGAAACTCTCTAGGCGCGCTGTTCATTATGATTGTGGCGAAGACTGGCAAACGGCGGCGGGCAAGACCAACCAAGTTGCAGGCAAACCACAAACAGCAAGTTATCACGTCTGTTGAAAAGCCCCAACAACTATTTTGCTTGCACGTCGCGCC
>CAZEZJ010000309.1:1869-6478 GCA_964516695.1 uncultured Blastocatellaceae bacterium | reverse complement strand
AGTGTGGTCTGCCGAAGAAGATGGCTTTGGAACTCTTCAAGCCGTTCATTTACAACCAGCTTGAGAAGCAGCAGCACGCGGCGACCATCAAGCAGGCGCGCGAGATGGTGGAACGCCAAGAACCCGTCGTCTGGGACATTCTCGAAGAGGTAATCAGAGAGCATCCGGTTCTGTTGAACCGCGCGCCGACGCTGCACCGTCTCGGCATCCAGGCGTTTGAACCCGTCCTCGTTGAAGGCAAGGCGATTAAGATTCACCCGCTCGTCTGCACAGCCTTTAACGCCGACTTTGACGGCGACCAGATGGCCGTTCACATTCCGCTCTCGCCTGAAGCGCAGATTGAGGCGGCTGTGCTGATGCTGGCCTCGAACAACATCCTGAGTCCGGCCAACGGCCAGCCCATCGCTGTGCCTTCGCAGGACATCGTTTTAGGTTGCTACTACCTGACGCGCGACAAGAAGGGCGCGAAGGGCGAGGGCCGCGTTTTCGCTTCGCTCGACGAAGTGCTGCTCGCGCTTGATGCGAAGGAAGTGACGACGCAGACGCCCATCAAGCTGCGCATCACGGGCGATTTGATTGACCTGACGCAGGAGCACGACACGCAGGACGTGATGAACGCGACCGTGCAGGAAAACGTCCGGCGCGTTATCAACACCACGGTCGGGCGCGTCATCTTCAACGACCAGATTCCCAAAGGCTTGCCCTTTATCAACGGCACGCTGAAGAAGAAGGGCTTGCAGTCAATCGTCAACTACTGCCATATCCGCCTCGGCCACGAGATGACCGTCAAGATGCTTGACGACCTCAAGAATCTTGGCTTCCTCTATGCGACCAAAGCGGGCATCAGCATCGGCATTGACGACCTCGTGACGCCCGACGCGAAGAGGAATCTGGTGGCGAAAGCCGACAAGGACGTGATTGATGTCGAACAGCAATACTTGGACGGCGTTATCACCAACGGCGAGCGCTACAACAAGGTCGTTGCCATCTGGTCCGAAGTGACCGACAAGGTGGCGAAGGAAATGTTCAAGGCGATGGACGACCGCGAGAAGGCTCTTGATGAGTTGAATCCGATTCTCGTCATGTCTGATTCCGGCGCTCGCGGTTCGGCGCAGCAAATCAGGCAGCTTGCGGGAATGCGCGGCTTGATGGCTAAGCCTTCGGGCGAAATCATCGAGACGCCCATTCGCGCCAACTTCCGCGAAGGCTTGAACGTGCTGCAATACTTCATCTCGACCCACGGCGCGCGCAAAGGTCTGGCCGACACGGCCTTGAAGACGGCTGACTCGGGCTACCTGACGCGCCGCCTCGTTGACGTGGCGCAGGACGTGATTATCTCCGAGCCGGATTGCGGCACGCTGCGCGGCATTAGTGCGACGGCGATTGTCGAAGGCGGCGAAGAGATTGAATCTTTGCGCGACCGCATCGTTGGCCGCACCAGCTTAGACGATGTGTTCGACCCGGTCGAAGGCCGCGTGATTGTTGAGACGGGCGACGAAATCAACGAAGACCTGGCGGCTGAGATTCAACGCTCCGGCGTGCAGCGCGTTCGCATCCGCTCGGTGCTGACGTGCGAATCGCGTCGCGGCGTCTGTATCAAGTGCTACGGGCGCAATCTGGCGACGGGCCGCCCCGTTGACATTGGTGAAGCGGTCGGCGTCATCGCCGCTCAATCCATCGGTGAGCCGGGCACGCAGCTCACGATGCGCACGTTCCACATCGGCGGAACCGCACGCCTCGAAGAATCCAGCAAGCACGAGGCGCGCACGGACGGCACGATTCACTACGTTGAACTGCAAACGGTCAAAAACCGCAAGGGCGAAATCATCGCCATGAATCGCAACGGCGCTCTGACGATTCACGACGAGCGTAACCGCGAGGTCGCGCGCTTCCAGATTGTCTACGGAGCGCACATTCACGTCGAAGACGGTCAGCGCGTCGCGCAAGACCAGCTCCTTGCGACGTGGGACCCGTTCACCTTCGCTATCCTAACCGAGGTCGCCGGACACGTTAAGTTCCAAGATTTGAAGGAAGGCGTGACGGTGGACGAAGAGGTTGACGAAGTGACGGGCCAGTCGCGCATGGTCGTCAAGGATTCGCCCGACGAGAAGAAGCAGCCGCGTCTGGAAATGCGCAACGCCTCCAACAAGGTGTTGAAGACTTACCAGATGCCCGTGCGCGCTAATCTGATGGTGACGGACGGCGAAGAGGTTGAGCCGGGCGACATCATCGCGAAGATTCCGCGCGAGACGACGAAGACCAAAGACATCACGGGCGGTCTGCCGCGCGTCGTCGAACTCTTCGAGGCGCGCAAGCCCGCCGAGACGGCCATCATGTCGGAGATTGACGGCACGGTGAAGCTTGGGCCAATCGCGAAGGGCAAGCGCAAGCTCATCATTACGGGCAACGATGGCGAGGAGCGCGAGTATGACATTCCGCGCGGCACGCACATCAACGTGCAGGAAGGCGACCGCGTTCGCGCCGGTGAAGCCCTGATGGACGGCCCCTTGAATCCGCACGACATTCTGCGTGTGCTCGGAATGAATCGGTTGCAGGAGTATATCGTCAACGAGATTCAGGAAGTCTATCGCTTGCAGGGTGTGAACATCAACGACAAGCACATCGAAGTGATTGTCCGCCAGATGTTGCGCTGGGTGAAAATTCGCGAAGTGGGCGATACGGAATTCCTGCTCGATGAGCAGGTTGACCGCTTCCGCTTCCAAGACGAAAACGAGCGCGTGCTCGGGTTAGACGGCGAAGTGGCGCAGGCCGAACCGTTGCTCCTTGGCATCACGAAGGCTTCGCTCTCGACCGATTCGTTCATCTCCGCGGCTTCGTTCCAGGAAACGACGCGCGTGTTGACGGAAGCAGCTATTTCAGGACGCATAGATTATCTGCGCGGCTTGAAGGAAAACGTCATCATGGGCCGGCTCATTCCGGCTGGAACGGGCATGGAGTTCTATCGCAACGTCAAGGTTGACCGCGACGAGACGATAGACCAAGACCGCCGCGAGCGCGACATGGAGGAGTTTCCTGAAATCGTCGGCGGCGTTGACGTTCCCGCTCCGGCTTCGACGCGTGCGGCTGTTGCCGCCGCCATCGGTGACGGCGAAGCGGAAGAAGACGCAGGCGACGAAGAGGAGTAAGCCTCTCGTCTTTAGTCGGACGCTTAACACTAAGAGCGGTCTGCCGCATCAGCAGACCGCTTGGCAAAACAAGAGACCGGCGCGGGCTTGACAGTTAAGCCCGCGCCGGTTTTTCGCTTGCCTGATGCGGTAGAGGACGGTAGTTAACCGTTGCGGCGAAAATTCCTAACAGGCAAACTCGCGAGCGCTGAAAACCTGTCGCCGCTCGTTTGCGTATCAAGTTTCATCATGCCGGTCGTATCGGTCGCTGCGAAGCATGTCGCTTTCTGTCATCACAGGTTCCCGCATCATTGGAGGCTTCAACGGATGAAACGCTCGCTCACTATCTTTCTCTTCCTAGTGTTCCTGACACACGGCTGGGCCGCCAGCAGCGCGCAGTCGCCAGTTAAGGAAGCAACTACGCGAACACAGGAGAGCCGGAGCGGGCAAGAGCAGCACGCTATACAGGGAAACTGGCAGGGCTTTATTCAGGCCGGAGCGAACAAGCTGCGGCTCGTGCTGAAGTTATCCACCGCCAAGGGCGGCGGCTTCAAGGCCAGCTTAGATAGTCCTGACCAGGGCGCGATGAATCTGCCCGTTGACGTGGTCGTCTTCAAAGACCGCGTGCTCCGCTTCGAGATGAAACAACTGGGCGCTGAATACGAAGGCACGCTCAGTCGCGACCGTTCCGAAATACTGGGCACGTGGAAACAGGGCGGCAACTCTTTGGGCTTGCTCTTCAGGCGTGCTGACGGCGCAGCGCAGGCGAGTGTTGCGCCGCTCGTAGAGCGCGGGCGCGTGCAGCTTAAACCGTGTGGCCGCGATGAACTGCCGAAAGATGCTGTGTGCGGCCAGTATGAAGTGTTTGAAAATCGCGCGGCGCGGGCGGGCCGCAAGATTGCGCTCAACATCCTACTGTTGCCTGCCCTCGGCGAAAAGCCTGCTCCCGACCCGCTCTTTTATCTCGCGGGCGGGCCAGGCGGCGCGGCCACCGCCTACGCCAACGCTTGGTTTATGACGCGGTTCAGGCGCGAGCGCGACGTGGTGCTCGTTGACCAGCGCGGCACAGGCAAATCCAATCCTCTACACTGCAAGCTATACGGCGACTCCACAGACATGCGCGGCTATTTCACAGACTACTTTTCCCCGGAAGCTCTCAAAAGCTGCCGCACGGAGCTGGAAAAGGTGGCTGACCTGACGCTCTACTCGACCGAGATTGCGATGGATGATTTGGATGAGTTGCGCGCCGCCTTAGGGTACGACCGCATCAATCTCTACGGCGGTTCTTACGGAACGACCGCCGCGCTTTCCTACCTGCGCCAGCATCCGCAGCGAGTGCGGGCCGTAGCGCTGTTTGGCGTTGCGCCGCCGGACTACAAAATCCCGCTGCCGTTTGCGAGAAGCGTTCAGCACGCCATGAGCCGTCTGCTTGAAGATTGCGCGGCAGACGATGTGTGCCGCGCGGCGTTTCCTAATTTGCGTGC
>CAZEZJ010000309.1:0-1859 GCA_964516695.1 uncultured Blastocatellaceae bacterium | reverse complement strand
TAACGCTGTCGCGCGCGGCCTTCGTTGACATCATACGGCTGATGCTCTACTTTCCGCCGACCATCAGCGTGCTCCCCTCATTGATTCACCAATCGGCGCTCGGCAACTTCGGCCCGTTAGTCACGGTCGCCTTTCAGGTCTTCACCCAACTCGAAGGGCAGATTGCCAGAGGGATGCAGTTGTCTGTCATCTGCGCCGAAGATGCGCCCTTTATCAGCGAGCAGGAGATTAAGCGCGAAACCGCCGGAACATTTTACGGCGACACGCGCATTCGCGCTTTTCTTAAAGCCTGCGAGGCATGGCCGAAAAGCAGAGTGCCGCAGAGCTTTTCGGCTCCGGTCAAGTCAGACGCTCCCGTGCTGCTCGTCTCAGGCGAGGTTGACCCCGTCACGCCGTCTTGGATTGCCGCCGATGCCGCGCGTCATCTGCCAAACAGCCGTCAGGTGCTCATTCGTAATGGCAGCCACTACAGTTACGAGTGCGCGGAAAACCTCGTCGCGGAATTTATCGAGCGCGGCAGCGCGCAGGCGCTCGACGCCTCCTGCCTGGAGCAGATTCGCCGCCTGCCTTTCAGTTCGGGGAAGCAATAACTGCGGGAAAGTTGCTAACTAACGCAGACTGGCGCGAACTCACACCGCTCGCGCCAGTCGCTTCTTTTGGATGAACTCAATCCATGCAGCCACGCTTCATTTTGACCGCCCGTAGTGACTCACAACTGTAAATGCTGCATCTACGTCGGCCTGACAAAATTTTGCGCCGCGCGCCGCGAGGAGTCCGACAACCAGCGTTTTCCAAACAGCATCTATTAGATGTTGTTCCCCCACCGTACTTTCAACGCTTACGTCGCGAGTCTGACCCAATGATGAAAATACGTGTCTTGTTCCCTCTAGTGCTCTTGCTGTGTGCCGTCGCGCCGGCTTTCGCGCAAACACACAATCATTCTTCGACCGCGCAATCTCTGCCGCTCGCGGAGACAGCCAGCGCCGCGCGTGCGGCGACAGCCGAGCTTTCGATGAAAGCGATTGGGGCGCGCCTTGATGAAGCGAAAGAACTGCTCAAAACGCTTTCTGCTTCCGCCGCTTCTGCTCCGTCTGACTTGGTGACGCTGGCGGCGCTTGATAAGACGGACGCGCGCATACACCTGCTCTCCCTGCAAAAGGAGCTTTTCCTCAAACGCGGCGAAGAGATAATGGCGGTCACGTCCGCTGGCGTTGCGGCGCGCGTGACGATTGTGCGCGCCAACGGCGTCAACACGGCCGTCCAAGTCTTCGACACGGCGAATAATCGCCAACTCGTCCCGCTCGTCGTTCAATATCCGATTGTGCGTGGTGATGAACTGCGCGAGATGGCTTATTACACGTCGGCGCATCCGGCGCTGCTCTCGCCCGAGGTTGTTAGCGAGGGCGGCACGTATGTGCGCACGATGCTCGATAGCGCTGCGGCGCGGTTGCGCGCGCAGGGCGTCGCGATTGAGCCGGAGATTGTTGATATTGCCGAACACTTGTGCCTCGTTGAGCACACGGACCACAGCCGTTTTCTCAGGGAAGACCGTGGCGCGCTCTTCAACGAAATCCTCTCGCTCTACGCGCTCAACGCGCCGCACACTTATCGCTACTCCGTCAGCAGCGCCGGAGCGGGCGGCATGGTGCAGATGATTCCCTCGACCTATACGATGGTCAGAAACCTGCATCCGAACATCAATCTGAAGCCGGATTTCGTCAGCGGCATGACCGACCACGCCAACGCGCTCGAAGCGATGCTGCTCTACATGCAGGATACTTGGAACGACCTGCTGCGCAGCTCCGACGTGCGCAATGCCTTGGCGACCGGCATCGCCACGCAGACCGAACTCGTCGCCG
>CAZEZJ010000308.1:0-6481 GCA_964516695.1 uncultured Blastocatellaceae bacterium | reverse complement strand
TCCGAGGAGAGCTTCGGGTTTTGCTCGGCGGTCATCATCATCACGGGGATGCGCATCAGGCGTTTCTCGGTCTTCATGTAGCGGACGAGTTCGGGCCCTTGGATGTGCGGCATCACGACATCGAAGATGCCCGCGACGAAATCCGCCTCGGTTTGCAGAATCTTGTAGGCTTCACGCCCGTCGCGCGCGGCCACAACCGTATAGCCTTCTTTCTCGACTAGGGCTGTCACGAGGCGCAAGATGGCCGGATCATCATCAGCGACGAGAATACGGCGTGAGGTCGTTTGTGAGTCTTGTGTTGCCACTTTAACACCTTACCTCGGAAAGCTTATGCTTCAACCACGCGGCCGCTCTCTTCAGCGAGCGTGGACAAATGTGCGGCGAGAGTGATTGCCGCCGTCATACTCGAATGCTCGGCCAGCCCTTTGCCCGCAATATCGAAAGCCGTCCCGTGGTCCACAGACGTACGGATAAACGGCAGGCCCAGCGTGACGTTGACCGCCTCGCCAAATGACAAGCATTTGACGGGAATCATCGCTTGGTCATGATAACACGCCACGACCGCATCAAACTCACCGCGCGAAGCACGCAGGAAAACCGTGTCGGCGGAATATGGCCCCTGGACGTTCATGTCGTCGCGCCCGCGACAGGCTTCGACCGCCGGGACAATCTCCGAAGCCTCCTCGACGCCGAAGAGTCCGCCCTCCGCGCCATGCGGGTTCAAAGCGGCGACGGCGATGCGCGGCCGCTCGATGCCCCAACGCTTCAACTCGCGATGCGTCAGGTTGATTGTTCGCACCATGCGGTCGCGCTCGACCATCCGAATCGCCTCAGCCAGCGGCACATGCGTTGACAGTAAAACGATGCGCAGGTTCGCCGCGACAAACGCCATCGCATATTCCTCAGCGCCCGTTAAATGGGCCAGAAACTCCGTGTGGCCCGGAAAGCTATAGCCGCCGAGAAAAAGCGCGCGCTTATTAATCGGGGCGGTCGCTATCGCGTCCAGACTTCCGGCGGCGCAGAGTTCGACTGCCGCCTCTATATACTGCGCGGCAGCCTTGCCCGCCGCGCCCGATTCTATCCCTGGCTCGATGTATCCGCCGACATTATCGAGATGAAAAATCGTCGGCTCTGTTAACTGAGCGGGAAGGCGCTCGTCGCGCCGGATGATGTCGTAGCCGCATTGCAAATCGAGAACGCGCGCCGTGTGCGCCAGCAGTTGCGCATCACCGATGATGATGGGAATGCAAACGCGCAGGACATCCTCTTCCGCCACGGCTTTGAGAACGACCTCGGGGCCGATGCCCGCAGGGTCGCCCATAGTGATGCCGATGCGCGGCAACCGCCGGCGGGCGCGCGACCCCTTATGAGATGAACTTTGTGGCGACTCTGTCATGCATCCGACTTTGGCGACGCTCTTCGACGCGCAACAAGCAGTTGCGCCCGCACAGCACATCACCCAACAGTTACGCGCTTAAAAGGAGGACTCGCAGCGCCTACTCGGCAGCGCCTTCCGGCTCGCGGTCCTCTGCCTTGTACATATACTTGATGTTGCGCTTAAGCAAGAGCAGATTCGGCGCTGACTTACGATTAACTTTGAGCGCGCCGCGATCATACCACTCGATAGTGCCCTCTATCTCCTCGCCGTCCGTGAGGACGATGACCATCGGCGTGTGGGCGTCAATCTGCTTTTTGTAGTAGAAAATTTCCGCGTTCGTTTCATTCGGCGGCGGAACGCGCTTGCGCACCTGCACGGATGATTGCGACGGGCGTTGATGCGACTGGTTGCTGCCGTCTCCGCCCCCGGGGCGCGGCGCGCTGCCATTATTGACGCGCTCCTTTTGATGCGGCATCTCGCGCCCTTTACCTTTAACTTCTGCCAGCGTGGTTCTGATGAGTTTGCGGTTCACTTGACCTTCTTAACCTCCAACGGTGATGGGGGGAATACATGCGGCTCGCGCGCGGCGCGCACCAAACTCGCACGCCTGTGCTGCGCGAAACCAAAACAACTCTCGCAGGCTGCGGCCATTCAAGGAGAGAAGCGTAAAATTTTTACCCGTAATGGAAATCCTGCAATGGGAATGCGCGACATGCTACATGACAAAGGTTCAAAGTTCAAGGCTCAAAGCCCTGAGTCGGACTTTGAGCCTTGAACTTCGAGCCTTGAAGCTTTTAGCTTTTAGTCAGCTTTCTTGCGAATGAACGTAGGCACGTCCAGGTCGTCCGTGCGTGTCGGGTTAATAATCGGACGCTGCGTGTCGTCGCCCGGCGTTCGGTTATAGCGCGGCTGCGTGGAAGGCAGCGACGCGCCCGTTCTATCAGCCGTGCCGGAATCAGCCGATTCTTTATCAAAGCCTGTGGCAATCACCGTTATCTTCATCTCGTCGCGCAAAGATTCGTCTATCACCGCGCCGAAAATGATGTTGGCGTCCTCATCCGCCGCCTCGCGGATGATGGAAGACGCTTCGTTGACTTCAAAGAGCGTCAAATCAGGCCCGCCCGTAATGTTGATGAGCACTCCCTTCGCGCCTTCGATGGTCGCTTCTTCAAGGAGCGGGCTGGAGATGGCCTGCTGCGTGGCTTCCATCGCGCGGTGCTCGCCCGAAGCACGGCCCGCGCCCATCAGCGCTAGCCCCATGCCCGCCATAATCGCTTTCACGTCGGCAAAATCCAGATTGATGAGGCCCGGCACCGTTATCAAATCCGAGATGCCCTGTACGGCCTGACGCAGCACGTCATCCGCCACCTTAAAGGAATCGGCCAAAGAAACGCCGCGCTCGACCGTGTGCAGCAGCCGCTCGTTCGGAATCGTAATCACCGTATCGACACACTCGCGAAGCTCTCGCAAGCCGTGGTCGGCCTGCTGCATCCGGCGACGACCCTCGAAATGAAACGGCTTGGTGACGACCGCGACCGTCAGAGCGTTTAACTCGGTGGCGAGGCTGGCGATAATCGGGGCCGCGCCCGTTCCCGTGCCGCCGCCGAGGCCCGTCGTCACAAACACCATGTCTGCGCCTTCAAGGACTTCGATGATTTTCTCGGTGTCTTCGAGCGCGGCGTCGCGCCCGATGTGTGGGTTAGCACCAGCGCCGAGACCTTTGGTGAGCTTGCCGCCGAGTTGAATCTTGATGGGCGCGCGTGAGCGCTTTAGAGCCTGCAAATCCGTGTTAGCGACGAGGAATTCGATGCCCTCGATGCCAGCCTCTATCATGCGGTTGACGGCGTTGCCGCCACCACCGCCAACGCCGATGACCTTGATGCGTGCGCCGGTAATCGGCGGATCATCATCGATAAAAATATTAATGCCATTTCCCGGCTGGCGGCTGTCCGGTGTCATATTATTCACTGTCCTCTCCTTCGGAAGCGCTTGAGGGTTTCCGAACTCTGCTTTCGTTTATCTTGGGCTGTTCGCGCCGGAGGCACCTATATATTGCGGACTACATCTTGTGCCGACTGGCGCGGCAGCATACAACAACTTGTCAAAAAATACTACTGAAACGATGACGAAATTTAGAAACAAAGTGCGTTAATCTCGTCGTCGAGCCTCTTTTGCCCGTCAAGCCGCGCGCTTCGGCCCCGAGGGTGCGTTGCGCGACCAATGAGAGACCGGAGGCTGCGGCCCACGCTGGGCTTTGAATATCCTCAATGAGGCCGCCGAAACGGTCTCTTTCTGGATAGCCGAGGCGAACGGGCGCATCGAAAACTTGCTCGGCAATCTCCGTCATACCACTTAAGAGCGCGCCGCCGCCCGTCATCACCACACCGCTCGATAGCTGGCGCTCCCAACCCGACTCTCTAATCTCGTCGGCAACCTGCATCAAGACCTCTTCGGCGCGCGGCTGAAGGATGTCGCACAAAATCTGGCGCGAGAGTTGCCTCGCCGGCCGCCCCCCCACAGAGGGCACTTCGACCAATTCCCCGCGCTCCATTTCATTTAAGGACGAACTGTAAGCTGAGCCTACGGTGCGCTTGATTTTTTCGGCTTCGGGAATCGGAGTTCGGAGGCCGAAGGCAATATCGTTTGTAAAGTGCGAGCCGCCGAGCGCGAAGACGGCTGTGTGCTGCACCGCGCCGCGTTGATAAATGATGAGGCCCGTCGTTTCCGCGCCGATGTCAACGAGCGCCGCGCCAAACTCCTTATCGTCGTCTGTGAGCGTCGCTTCGGCGGCGGCGAGTTGTTCGAGCACCATGTCAGCGACGACTAGCCCTGCGCGATTGACGGCATTGATGGCGTTCTGTCTGGCCGTCACGGGGCTGGTGACGATGTGGACTTTGACGGCGAGGCGTGCGCCAATCATCCCGACCGGGTCGTTGATGCCGTCCTGGTCGTCAACGATAAACTCCTGCGGCAGGCGGTCAACAATCTCGCGCCCGGCGGGCAGTTGAATGGCGCAGGCGGAGTCAATCGCGCGCCTCACGTCGTCGGGCGTAATCTCGCGGTCGCGGCCTGAAACGGCGACAATCGCCTGCCCGTTAAAGCCCATAATGTGTGAGCCTGCGAGATTAATCGTCACTTCTTCGGTTTCCAGCCCGCTCATCCGCTCGGCGTCTTCAACCGCACGCTTGATAGCATCAACCGCCGCCTCTGGATTGACGATGACGCCTTTACGAAGCCCGCGCGCTTCCGCCTCTCCGATGCCGACGATTTCCAGCAAGCCACCATCGCCGCGCTCGCCGACGATACACGTCACCTTGCTCGTCCCAATATCAAGGCCGACAGTGTGTGACGCGCGTTTAGCCATTCGCTTCCCTTCTTTGGTTTCAAGCTTCAGGCTTCAAGCGGACAACCAAGCCTCAAACCTTAAACTTGAAACCTGAAACTGTTTTATCCAATCCGGCGCGGGCGGGTCTCGCCCTTCGCTTTGCTCTTCGCCTGTTCCTTTTTGTCCTGTTCCTTTCGGGCGCGCTGCTCTTTCTCTTTTTCTTTCTCTCTCTTTTCGTCAGCCTTCTTTTTATTCGCGCGCGGCTTACTACTGGCCGACTCAGCTTCGCGTTTCTTCGGCGCGGTCGCAGTAGTGTTGGTCTCCACTGGGGCAGGATTTTCGTTTGCCGTCTCACCGGAGACTTGCGTTCCCGTGCTGGTGCCAACAATGGTGCGATTTTCCAACGTCTCAATGCGCGTGATGAAGGGGCCGCGCGGCGTGTTGCGCTGCTCGTCCAGCACTTTCAGGGCGCGGCTCAGGCGGTTGCCGAAATCTTTGCTGCCAAGACGCACTTCAATCTCCGAGTCGTCACCGGCCAGTTGCGCGCGGACATCGCGCACGTCCGCGAGATTCACTTCGCTGACGCGCTCACTCAAGCCCGCTCCGTCCCACTCGCGCGTCAGTTCCAAATACTTTTGGATTCGCTCGCGATTCTCCGCTCGCGCTTCCACACTCGCAGCCTCATCCCAGCCGCGTATGAAAAACGTAGGCATGTTGTCGGTCGGAGACATGGCATCGAGCGCCACGGCCTCTTCATCCACCCAGATGAGTTTTCCGGCCGAGTTGTGCACCACGGCCAGCGGCGTGCGTTCCGTCACGCGCACGCGCAAGCCATCCGGCAGAACACGCGAGACGACGGCCCTGCGCACCCACGGCACGCGTTCAAGCTCCGCGCTGACCGCCGCCAAGTCTAGCTGCCACACGCCCGCCTGTGCCGCCGCACGACGCACGATGCGATTAATCTCGTCCTTGTTAGCGCGAGCCGTGGAGTTGATGTCGATGCTGCGCGCCTGAAAAAAAGAGGCTGAGGCCGCCGCCCGGTAGCCCGCGAAAAGCAGCACGCCCGACAGCACAGCCAGCATGACCTTGCCTGCCAGCGGCAGATATGCGAGCACCTTCCGCAGCGTCCCGCCGCGCGCGCCGCCGCCCGTCGCTCCGCGCTCGCGCCGCGCAGGCTTCTGCACAATCCCGCCCGCGCGCCCCTTGCCGCCGGACGAATTGCGCGTTGACATTCTGGGTGTGATGACTTGCTCCTTCAAGGCTTCTCTTCTCCCGAAGTCTGAAGTTCGGATTCCGTAGTTTGGAGTTCGACTGATTCCTCGTCGTCGTCCGACTCTTCACTTCGAACCTCAGCCTCCCGAACCTCTGTGGCGCGCCACAACTCAACTTCATATTCCAACTCGATACCGCGTTCGCGTTTGACGCGCTCGCGTATCTCCTCGGCCAGCGCCAAGGCATCTGCGGCGCTCGCGTTCTCGCCGTCGGTGACGATAAAGTTGGCGTGAACGGGCGAGACGAGCGCGCCGCCGCGCCGCTCGCCCTTCATGCCCATCTCATCAATAATCTTCCCTGTTCCGACCGCAGAGCCGGGCGGATTCTTGAAGAAGCATCCGGCGCTGCGCGAGCCATGCGGCTGTGTTGCCAACCGCTTATTCTTGGCCTCTTTCATCCGCGCCCCGATTTTCTCAGGGTCGTCCGGCTGAAGGTGCAGCGTCGCGCCGAGCAACAACTCTCCATCACGAAAAGAGGTGTGGCGATAATTCCACTGCACTTCGCGG
>CAZEZJ010000307.1:0-6525 GCA_964516695.1 uncultured Blastocatellaceae bacterium | reverse complement strand
GCCTTATGAGCAGGAGATAGCGCGTTTGATAGACGAGTTGCGGTTAAAGAGCAACATCTCGCTTGACTGGCAGCAGCGCGACCGCGTCGTCAGGTGGCTGGCGGCTGAGAACATGCAGTTTAAAAAACTGGACGGACTCTTCACCGAGTACGTGAACCACCTACGCACGAACGGCGAGAAGCTTTCTCTTGAGTTGGTCAGACGCAGAGGTTGGGTCGCCAGCGATTCGGACCCGCGCCCGGCGATGGAGCGCTTGCAGCAGATGGTCGGGATGAACGAAATCAAGGTTGAGGTCAGCAAGCACATCAATTATCTGCAAGCTCAGAAGAAGCGGCGGGAACAGAATCCCGAACTGGCCGGCTCCCCCTTGAATTTACACTTGGACCTGACCGGAAATCCGGGGACAGGCAAAACCACCGTCGCTCGCTTAATCGGAGAGATATATCGTGACCTGGGGTTGCTGCGGCGCGGGCATACGGTTGAATGTGACCGCAGCAAGCTGGTGGGCGAGTATGAAGGGCACACCGGACAGAAGACCAACACGCGCATTAATGAGGCGCTTGATGGCATCCTGTTTATCGATGAAGCGTATGCGCTCAAACGGGAAGGGGAAGACCCATTCGGCAAGGAGGCTGTTGATACGCTCGTGGCCCGCATGGAGAATGAGCGTCATCGCTTGGCTGTAATCGTCGCTGGCTACCCGGAGGAGATGCAAAAGTTCATCACCTCCAACCCCGGTCTCTCAGGACGCTTCCCGACGAAGATTCACCTCAGAGATTATCTGCCCGAAGAGTTACTACAGATTTTCGAACAGATGATTAACCACCACGGCCATAGCATCAGCGAAGAGATGCGCGACACCATGCACGGATTCTTCACACGCATGTATGAGCTGCGCACAGACAAAAACTATTTCGAGGTCAACGAGCATGGAAAGTCCAGTTACCGGAACGCGGGCACGGTGCGCAATCTTGTTGAAGGCATGTTGAAAGAGCAAGCCAATCGGCTCGCCGGTGAGCTTTCACCGGAATTAACGGTTGAGGACATTCCTGAAGATTTTCGCAAATTTCTAGGCGAAATCAGGCAGAGCGCGGGCAGCGATGAAGCATTGGCCGAGTTGATGAACGAGCTTAACAGTCTCGTCGGTTTAAAGCCGGTCAAAGAGTTAGTGGGCAAGCTTATCAGAGAGCAACGGCTGGCGATTATGCTCAAGCGCAACGTGACGGCGACGGGTAAGACTCGTCATATGCTGTTTACCGGAAACCCCGGAACGGGAAAAACAACGGTCGCCCGCTTGATAGGTCGTATCTATAAAGAACTGGGTATTCTAAGAAGCGGCCATTTCGTTGAAGCACAGCGCAGTCATCTGGTGGGCCAATATATCGGAGAAACGACACAGAAGACGAGCGCGGTTATCGAGAGCGCGCTCGACGGCGTTCTCTTCGTTGATGAAGCATACAGCTTGTCGCAGGAGGAGCGCGATTACGGGCGCGAAGCTATCAACACGCTCGTTCCGGCGTTGGAGAATTACCGCGACCGTCTGGTGGTGATTTTCGCGGGCTATACACGCGAGATGCAGACCTTTCTCAGCGCCAACTCCGGCATCGAATCGCGCGTCGGCTACACCATCGAATTTCCAGATTACACCGCTGACGAGTTGTTGGGTATTTTCATGGGGATGGCGGCTGAGAGCGCCTACACCGTCGGCGATGACGTGCGCGCCGAACTCCTGCGCCAGTTCGGCTGGGTTGTGGGTGACGACAGTACCCAGTTCGGTAACGCGCGCGGCGTCCGTGTGAGATTTTTTGACCGGATGGTTGAAGAGGTCGAACGGCGAATGTATGAAGCCCACGAAGCCGGGCAAGACATCACACGTTTCCCGCGTGCTTTCATCCCTTCAGATGTGCCGGCAGTTGCGCCGAAACAAAACCATGCGGCAGTTAAACCGATTGGACGTACATACAACTTCCACATGTCGGACATCGCCGGTGCGCAACAGCCAGCGGGGCTTTCCAGCGAGCAGGATTCACCTGAAAGGTTGAGGGCAGCCGTCGGGTTGATTAAGACGGCTAAAGGTTCCGGCACGGGCTTCATCATCAGTCCTGAAGGGCATCTTCTCACAGCCTATCACGTCCTCGAGGGCGCTCGCTCGATTCAGTTCAGGCTCAGCGGTACTTCAAACTTTGTAGACGCAGCCTATCTGGATGGCGATGAGGAGTCGGACTTCGCGATTCTTAAGCTGAGCCAGAGCAACTTACCCTTTATCAAGATGGTCGCACCCGGCTACGCATTGCGATATGGAGCGGCGCTTGGGCTGTTGGGATACCCGATGGGTGAAACGCTCGGCGTGGAGGTCACATATACGTCCGGGTCGCTGAGCAGCATCCGCCAATCGCCCGCGGGCGTGAGCATCTTTCAGATTGATGTGAACGCTTACCCGGGCAATTCGGGCGGGCCGGTTTTTCTTACTCAGACCGGAGAAGTAATCGGTATGCTCAGCTTCGGGCCGAACGATACGATGAACTTCGCCGTCTCGGTCGAGGAGTTGTATCAACGGTTCAGGTAGAAACGCGCTCGAACAATCACAGGTAGGTTCGACATTTGGAGGCCAAGAGGATGTCGGCTCAAGCTGAAAATCTGACGCGCTGCCCGGTTTGCCGCTCTGAATTAGCGGCGGCGGATAGAAGGTGTAGGCGGTGTGGGTACGGTGAGATTGAGGATGCCGATTTTCTGGATGAGTCCGATCAAGCCAGATACAGGCAAAGGCTTAATAACTATCGCGGGGCTTGGGAGGGCCTGGAGAATTCTCTGCGCGGGCAGTTGCGAAGATTTGGGCCTGAGTGGCACTGGCTTGAGAACTGGAACGAATTCTGGGCCAATGCACAAGCGACTGCGGCGAAAATAGATTTCGATGAGCGCCGGACGTTCAGGCACGCCGAATACATTTGGCAGCAGCTTAAAGACGAAGCATCTTCAATAGTTGTAGAGAAGGAGAACGTAAAAGAACCTCCTCCTCCTCCGCCACCACCATCGCCTCCGCCAAACCTTGAGCGAGTAAGGCGGTGGGTCGGTGAACTGACTGATGGGGAAGTAGATATGGGAGCCTGGATGGACTTTCTCGATTCGTTCGATGATAAGGTGGATGCCTTTTTCCTGGAGGCTTTTCGCGACGAAGAGCTTAATCGGCAGTTCAATAGCTTTGAAACGGTTGTGATTGACGCGAGCGGTAATTTGAATGAGCGACGGCGGAAGAAAGTAAAACAGTTTGTTGAAAAGCTCGGAGACGGCACAGAGCTTGTCATGCTGAAGATACCGAGCGGCCAGTTGCAAATGGGGGCGGAGCGTTATGCCTTCGAGCAGCCAGTGCATACGGCTCATGTGCCGGGCTTTTATCTGGGCAAACATCCTATCACGCAGGCGCAATGGAAAGCGGTCGCGCGCCTGCCGAAAATCAGCATTGAAATCGGAGAGGACGATTCCTACTTCAAAGGCGATGACCTCCCAGTTGAATGTGTGAGTTGGGTTGAAGCAGCGGAGTTTTGTGCGCGGTTGTCCGGGCAGACGGGCAGGCGCTACAGGCTGCCGAGCGAAGTCGAATGGGAGTATGCGTGTCGCGCGGGTAGTCGCTGGCCCTTCGCGTTCGGGCAGACGCTAACTCCCTCGGTGACCAATTATGATGGGTCTTACCCCTACGGCAATGCTCCGCACGGAATCTTTCGTGGACAAACCGTGGCCGTCGGCACGCTGGGAGTCGCAAACAACTTTGGCCTCTGCGACATGCATGGAAACGTGTGTGAATGGTGCGCCGACGAATGGCATGACACCTATGCGGGCGCTCCCACGGACGGCTCCGCCTGGTTAAGCAACGACAACCCTGCTTACAGGGTGATACGCGGAGGCTCGTGGGTTCATACCGCTGAAGTTTGTCGCTCAAGCGATAGAAGTAGAGAATCTTCGGAGGCAAGCGTCAAGCTCTATTATCTGGGTCTCAGGGTGGCGCTCGATTTATGACCTACGTGCTTTGGTGAGCATCCCCTATTATTAAACTCCCGCGACGTCGCAGAGGACAGCAAAGATGGCATTCGTAGGCTTGGATTTCGGAACGACTACCTCAATTCTCTCATATTTGGACGGGACAGAGCCGAAGTCTTTTCATTACGGCGGGCAGGTCAGAGGAACGCAATACATCCCGTCCGTTGTGGCATACTTGCCGAAAAAGTTGCTTATCGGTCAGCACGCGGTGGAAATGCGGCCCACCGAGGCCAGCCTGTACCGTTACTTCAAGATGCTCTTGCCTGAAGAGGAGCGTGGAAAATGGGATGCGGAGTTCGGCCCCTACGCCAGCGAAACAAAGGAACCGGCACAGGTGGCGGCTGATTTTATCGGTGAATTAATCTGCGGCTCCTCGCCGGGCCGCGAACGATTGTCTCTGGATAAGAATAGAGATGCCTTTCTCCAAGTCAGGGGAGAGGAGATTGAGGGGCTAGTCGTCTCGGTCCCACAGGTCTGGAGCGATGTTCGCGCTCACGGGCGTCAACAACTTCAAACAGTAGTCCACGATTTGCTGAACCTGCCCTTGGTACAACTCATCAGCGAGCCGGTCGCCGCCGCCGCCTACTTCGCACACCTTTACGCGAAGAAGCAGAAAAAGACATATCTTGGCAACCTCCTAATCTGCGACATGGGTGGAGGGACGTTTGATGTGACGCTGTGTAAGCTCGGCAAAGACCGTGTCGAAGTGCTCTATAACGCGGGCAATGGAGAGCGCGGGCTGGGTATCGCGGGCGTGCATTTCGATCACAACTTGCTGAAGATGAAACTGGACCCGGATGTGAAACCGGAAGTATTGGGCGAACTGCTGGCCGAGTTAGACGAAAAAAAGAAGCGGTCGGAAAAAAGCACGAACCTTTTAGAGTCTTACTTGCAAGTCAGCCCGCAGGAACGGGTCGAGCCAATCTATGCGCTGGCCTCTACTCTGGGGCAAGGCATCAGCATCAGATTCGAGGAGGTTGAAGAGGCTTTCCAGCCGGTGCGCGAAGGCATCTTCCAAGTGCTGACCGAGATAAAGAATGAAACCGAGCGGCGTAGCTACCCGATAGATAAGGTGGTCTTAGTCGGGGGCTTTTCACAGTTCCCGCTGGTCCAGCAAGCCGTCGGACAGTTTTTCGGTGAAGATGTTTTTGATAATCCGAAGTTGATTGACCTGGTCACCCTCAGCCGAGACGACATGGCCTTCGCCATCTCATACGGTGCTTGTCTGGTCGCCAACAAGATGGTTCAGGTCACGGAAAGATATGACCATACAATCGGCATCGTCGTGCATCCCAGAAAACAAGGTGACACGATAGAGCTTGAGTTAATCAAATCCGGCACGAGTTTGGATTCGCTTGAGCGAACAGTGTTTTGCCTTCGCGACGACGGGCAAAAGCGCAAGTTTGAGATTACGCGCGACTCGGTGGACGTGAAGATTTTTATACGCCTGTCGGGCAGTCAATCCAAGGCTCATAAATTGGTCAGGACGCTATCGCTGACGGACGTGCCTAACCGTCGTGTGGATAATCGTTGGTTTCTCGGCACGCGCGTGGATAAATCGAAGATACCCTATCTGGTTCTGAAGGACGAGAGGGAAGGTCAGGAAAAAGAATACCCGCTCGGCGATCTCATCCCTCCGATTATCATGGAGGACTAACAAGCCCGTACACCTAGGAGCACATATGAGCTTCACCGACAAAGACCGAGAGGCGCTTGTGGAGTTGGTCAATAACATCCAGCACGCTTTCTTTTCCGAACAGTCATTGAACGACGGAGACTCGACCCAGATAGCCCTGCCCTGCCGCCTCGTTCGCTCCGCGGCGGAAGTCTTGGAGCAGAGCTATCAGCCGGCGATGCTTAGCAGGCTCAAAGAGTCGGAAGTAGAACTGTTGTTAACCTATTTATCGAAGGCCATAGATGCGGTCTCGGGTTCGCTCGAAAGGGTGGCCTCGGCCCTGCCCGAAAAAACTCCCGCGAGTCTGCTCGCCAAGCTCGACGCTCGCGCCAACAGCTTGACGCTGATAAAGAAGGAGCGCGCCGAGTTATTCGCGGCGGCCCAATCATTGTTGGAGAGCGAAAGCGCAATCCTTGATGAAAAGCGAACCCTGGAAGACCTACAACAGCGACAGCAACTTCTTCTCAAGACGCAGGAGCAGTTAAAGCTCGTTAACCTTGAAGATTTGAGCGCCGAGGTCTCGCGTTTGGAAACCGAAATGAGTTCATCTCACACAGAGTTGGAACAGCTACGGCGACAGCTTGCCGAGCGTGAGCGCGAGCGCAAAGCTATCAGCCATGCCGTGACCGACGCTCGGAGCCGCTTGAGCAAGTTAGACCAGAGGTCGGAGGAGCAAGCCGGAATAACGCGTTTATGTGATGATTTGTTGGCCGCGCTCAATCCTTATGTGGCACAGTGTGAGAAAGGTGTGCAGGGCGCTGTCCAAGCGCTCGCGGAACAAACTGCCGAAGGCAAGCAACTCGAACAACAATTGAGGT
>CAZEZJ010000306.1:0-6576 GCA_964516695.1 uncultured Blastocatellaceae bacterium | reverse complement strand
TGAGGCTTGTCTTGGGAGTGTAAAACTTGACCTCCCAACCTACTATGTCAGCTATGTCTTTATTGCCCGCCGTGAGGCCAATCTGGTCTTCCAGATAGCAGCCGGGCGCACCCGTCCCGTTGTAACGAGCAATGGTTGGCATTTCCAGCCAGCCAAGTTCCAGGATTTCACGCAACCGCGCAAACAGTTCTTTCTTGCTGTTGGGCGGGGGGAAGATTGTGAGATTGCTCGTTTTCTCCGGCAAATTTCTGGCGGCTGCGATGCGTTCGTCTGCCAGCTTGCAGTATTCCTGTGCGATTTCTAAGCCTATCCACTCACGTTTGCACGCTTCAGCGGCGATGGCCGTGCTGCCTGAGCCGATGAAAGGGTCAAGCACAATTTCCGCATTGGTAGATTCGATACAGCGTTGCGCTAATTCGACGGGGAACGGGGCGGGATGCGGATTATTGCTCTCTTGTGGGATAGTCCAGATGTCGCCTTGCGCGTTCGCCTTTGGCGCGAGTATGAAGCCAGGTTTGCAGATGAGATAGATAACTTCGTAGGTCGGGAGGAAATAGCCGGGATTGAAGTTGATGCCGCCCGCACGTTTCCAGATAATGATTTGACGAACGGGAAAGCCTTGTATGATGTCGTGACGGTCTTGAAGCAATCCGTTTTGCACTCTCCACTTGTGATTATAGAAGATTGCTCCATCATCCCTGAGCACTCTCATCATGGCCTTAAGGCATCGCCGTTGCCACTTCACATACTCATCATGCGGCATATCATCGGCGTGGCCCTCGTAGCCTTTCAGAAGTTGAGCGTTTTGCCACTTGCCGCCGCTCCCGTTCTTCAGGCCGTTTCCCGTGCTGTTTCGGAGGTTGTACGGCGGCGAGGTCACAATTAGCCCAACAGATTCGGCGGGCATCTCGTTCATTAGCTCTACACAGTCGCCACGATGAACTTTATTTAGCCATCGCGCCATCGGGTCGGGAAGGGCCTGGCTCGTGTCCCTTAGCGGCGGGGTGTTGAGCATGGTCTGAGTGGCATCAGCGAAGACAATGGACGGCTCTTGCGGAGTGTCTTCGGCAGACCGCTCCGCAATGCTCTCTTCGTTTTTTAGTGCTGGGTTCATGGGTTGCTACTCTGACTTTGCCGTAAGAACTTTATACTTTAGCCGCCCGTCACAATGCATCAGCGTGCCGTCAAAACGGGCCACCTCATTGCTCTTGCGGCTATTATGTCTGAATCCGAACTCGGCACGGTAACGATGAAGAGGCTGAGAGCTAATCTGATGATAACTGTCGAAAATACAGTGCTTCAACAAACTCAAAATAGCTTTTGATGATGTTTGTGTGGATGCTGCCCTTAACATAGCGTCCCGCGCCGTGCTGGATAGTATCATGTTTGTAGTTTACTTCAAGGCCTGAATACGCGGGAAACTCATCCGTCCAAACGGTCTCGCGTTTTGGACTCGTTCACAGATGATGCTTTGCAGGATGTCGTTGTCTGTGCTGTTCACAGGCTTCGCGTAGACGGGCGTGAGGTTTCGTTGGTGCTGGTTCATTAGCGGGGCAGCGATGAAACTTGCCGCCTGCGGTCTAAAAATCGCTGAAGTGAGCTATTCGCCCAAACTGGCTGACCTGTGCCATTCGTATCCAGCTTGGGTCAGCGTTTTCAAAGTCGAAGTCTTCCAGTTCATGCATGGTCGCCGTATACATCAAGCGGAAGGCTCGTCCGGCTTCCGTCGTCTTCCAGAATTCGGCGGTATTGATTAAAGGGTTCGGGTCGGGGCAGATGGAAAACACCTGCACCATCTTATGTTCGCGGCTTTCCGCTCTCGTTACCACTTTCGCCTGCACGCTGTTGGTCTGAACGTGGTGGCCGTCTATCTGTTGTTTTAACTCCTCAAGCTCCCGGGCTATTTCTTTCATTGGCAGCGCGTTGCTCTCAGTTTGCCCGCTCAACTCGTCGAGTTGTTTCTGAAGATACTTCAAGATTTCTTCGTACTTCTGCGCTCGTTCGCGGTCCATGCGCGACTGTTCGCGCAATCCGGCCAGTTCGTTGTAGAGATAGACGAGTTTGAAGGAGTGGCGCTCAAGCACGCCCTGCCGGACGTTCATCACGCGAATCAAGCGCCGGATGAGCGAACGCGTATTCGCGTGCTCATCAAAGTTGGCATTGAGCGGGAGCACGAACAGCAGGTCGCAGCCCTCCAACTCCGTGCCGAAACGAATCGGCAGATTGTCTATCACGCCGCCGTCTTCATAAAACTCGTCACCGATGGCCGAGTATTGAAAGAGCGGCGGAATGTCCATCGAGGAGAAGACGGCCTGACGAATATCCTCCACGGAGTTGGCGAGTTCGTAGCTTCCGCGACTGACGACTGGGCGCGGGCGGCGGTGGCCGCTGGGGCGATTGCTTCTGAGATTACCTCTCAGCTTATCCAATCCACGGCGGTTGGTCGTAAACTCAAGCGCGGCCTTCTTGACGTTGGCGCGTGTGAAATAGAAGTGCATGGCGTCAGCGGCGTCGGGATGCTCTATGTGGTGGAGCAAGCGCTGGCGAGTCTGCTCGTTATCGCTGAAGATGATGTCGAAGGTTTTGCGCCACGGTTCATTGGAAAGAAAATAGTTCTGTCGGGTGGGCATGTAGTTGGTCGGCTCGATGACGCTCTTGGCCTCCACCGTGCTCCACCATTGTTCGAGCAGGCTAGGTTGATTAGGGGCCGGATTTTTGACCAATCCGGCCAGCCAGAAGAGCGCATTCCAGGAGCCGATTGAGGTTCCGGCAATCATGCGCACTTTATGATGAGATTGATGCTTTTCGAGAAACTCGTAGATGGCCTTCATCGCTCCGGCCTGGTAAGCGCCTTTGGCTCCGCCGCCCGCGAGGATAATGCCGATGGAGTTGAATTTCTTGAGCGGGTTCTTGTCGTCGCGAGTGCCATCGAGAGATGAGACCGGAAGGACGGGGCTATGAATATCAAGAGAGAGCGCTAAGTTCCGCCGCCGGAGTTTATAAATCTTGACGGCAATCCAGTAGCAGCCGAAGAAGCCCAGCACGCTGCAAGCCAGAATAATCAGAGTGACGATTTGCGGGACGATGACTTCGAGGATGATGAGCCAGAACCAATATCGCCATCCACTGTGAGTCTCCACCAAATCTCTACCCGGTTCTAAGATATACAACGAAAACACCGCCACGATTCCGGGGACAATAATCAGAAGGTGAAGGCTGAAGAGGGCGATGAGAGCAATGGAGAATTTGGGCGGCACGCGCTTGAACATCCATTGGTAAAACTCCTTAAGAAATTTCATACAAGTCTTCTCCCGAAGAGCAACTGCCGGCTGGAAAGAGCACGGCTGCGGACGGACGGGCGCAGAGTAAGGAAGCGACAGCGCGTTAGTGGCCGTGCGTTGAGCACGGAGGAGCGCAGGCGGAAAGCTTAGGGTCGTTCCAAGCTGGCTTATACGCCGCGCACTTCCGCCTTGTCAACAGAATTATTGGCTTGACGATTACTGAAGGATGGGATGACCGCCGCCGCGACTGTGGTCTGCGGTGCGCTGGTAGAGAGCGCGATTGTTGTAGTAGAGAACGAGATGCTCGCCTTCGTAGCGCACGACGTTGGAGACGCGTGTAAAGTCTCTGCCGTGTTCAGCGATGATGAAGGCGCAAGGGTTGTAGGCCAAGACCATTCCGGCGGCGTAGATGTAGCCGCCCTGGTCATAGCCGCTGCCGGCGTACTGGCCCGCGGCGACGGCGATGTCGGGCGAGTAGTTGCCGCTGGAATCACGGTCGCGGTCGGCGCGTGCGATGAAGACGGTGTAGGACGTGTGTTCGAGGCGCACGCGGTAGCCATGACGGCGTGCGACGTTGAAGAGGTCTGTGAAGCCTTCGTCAATGGCGCGCAGGGTGTTGGCGGCGGGCTGCGTGCGCGCGTAGACGCGGACGCCGCGCGGAGTCCTCAGAGAGAGCGGAAAGCTATCTCCGGTGATTTGACTGGCACGCTCCACCAGGCGCTGTTCGACGCTGCGCTGCGCGCTGGCGTCGGGCGCGGCGGCGCTCAATAGCAGCACGGCGGCGACGGCCAGAAAAACGAATTGCACGCCGGATTGAAGTCTGTGGGTGGTGTGATTAGTGCTTCTCATGTTCGCCCCTTCGTTCATCCTAAAGGATGAAACCCGCGAGTGCCGTTGGGGGCAACGCGGGCTTCATGGAATGTAGTTAACTAGGATTGAAGTCAAGTCCCAAAGCGGTTGCAACAACGCTTCAGGGTCTTTTTTTGTCTTCGCCGCCCTTTTTGCCGCCGTTGTTATTCTTGTCACGATTATCCGGGGGAGGGCCTTGCTTAATCGGCGCGACGATGACGGGTGGGTTCTTCGGTGGTTTCTTCTCTTGTTGCGCGAACGCGCCGACAGCCACAACGCCGAGCATTGTTGCCGCCATTAACATTCGCTGTAAGTCTTTCATGGTGTCTTTACTGCCTCCTCATGTCGTTTTCACATGAGCGCGCATGGGAGGGAGAGAAGAGACGCGCCGTCTCATACCTGAGCAATATGGATGCCACGCGACGGGGGACCGTTGCAGCCCAG
The DNA here is from genome assembly GCA_964516695.1 of uncultured Blastocatellaceae bacterium. GTDB lineage: Bacteria > Acidobacteriota > Blastocatellia > Pyrinomonadales > Pyrinomonadaceae > DASVTR01. Next base: position 2,002 of record CAZEZJ010000306.1, on the reverse strand, counting down.
CTTTTACCGTCAACAGTTTAGCAAGAATTGCCCGCCACCGCACGCTTTCACGCGTCTTTTTACGATATGGTGCAAGGAAAAGCGCGCGGGGGATGACAGGCAAGCTGAAAAACGTGGGTTCGGACTCGATTTTGGCGGGACGACGGCGAAAAAGCGCCTATTTTCGGCCCTTTCGGCGGCGTCAACGCCTGAAAAGTTGACTTGTACGGACGAACCGTACGCTTGTCCGTGTGAATTGTTGGGTTCCACGGAGGTTTCGGGGAGTTCCACGGTTGAAGCGTGGAGTTCCACGGACGAAGCGGGGAGTTCCACGGTTCAGCCGTGGAGGTCCACGGACAAAGCGGGGGAGTCCACGGCTGAAGCGTGGAGGTCCCCGCTTGAGGCGGGGGACTCCCCGAAAGAAGCGGGGGAGTCCACGGTTAAAGCGGGGGAATGCTCGATTTAGCCGTTGATGACGAAAAAGTGGCTATTTTCCTCGTTTTTTAGACCATTGTGACGGTTTTAACGGCGGACGGCGATTCTGGCGCTGCCGACGTTGCCGCTGGAATCGAAGGCGCGGAGCGAAATGGTGTGTTCGCCCGCGCCTGTCAGGGGGAGGTCGAGCGAGTAGCGCTCGCGCGGGCTGTCAGCGATGCCGTCGTCTGGAAAACTGTTGGCCCACGGCGCGCCGTCAACGCTCACTTCCGCCCGCCGTATATTGCCCGTCGCGTCCTCTATCTCGAAGACGACGCGGACGCGCTCCGCCGTCAACTGCGTTTCGCCCACGGTACGCACGATGGGCGGCGTGTTGTCTATGTCAACAGGCTCGCTCACGCGCTCGCCCGTGAGCGCCTGCCCGCCCGGATTTTCCGGCGCATCCGTGACGACGATTTTGAAAATGTAACGACCGTCGGCCAGCGCCGCGCCGTCAACCGTATAAAAATTTTCGCGCAGCTTGTCTCTCAACAGTCGAAACGCGCTTTCGTTGAGAGAGCGATAATAAATGGAGTATTCGAGCGTGTCGCCGTTGCGGTCTTCGGCCTGCCATTGAAGGGCACGCGCGCCGCGCTGGTAAATACGTCGCGGCGGAACCTGCGAGACCACGCCGAACAGAGACGGGTCCAGACCCGATGACTCGATGTTCGGGTCCGCCTGCACCTGCACGATTGATTGCAGGCCGACGCCGATGGGCAGCGTCGTTATCGAGAGCACTTCCGGCGCGACGTTGCGCGGCAAGTAAGAGACGCTGACATCCTCCATGCGTGTCTCGCCGCCGCCCGCAGCCGGAGCGCGCAGCACCGCCCGCCACTGTATGAAGCGTGCGCGCGGGCTGTTGATTTGCGCCCCAGCGGGGTCGCGGTACGCCGCGCTCCATTCGCTCCAAGTCGAGTCGGGCCGCTCGCCGTTTCCCGTCCGCGTCTGCACTTCCACCTGCCCCATCCCGCGCCACCAAATGCGCCCCCAAGTGGAGACCAGTTTCGTATCTCTCACAGGCGACTCGTACGTTCCCTCGCTCATCAACTCCGAGCCGAAGCGAAAGAGTTTGCCGCCATTGCTCGACGCCGCGTACAGCTCGCGCCCGCGCACCGTCAAAGCCGAAATCTGCCCCTCCGTCGATTGCAGCAGCAACGTGTCGCGCCCGTCATCCGTGACCGAATAGATGCGCCCTTTGTCGGCTGTCCCAATCAACACGCTCCGACCCTGCGGAGCGGGCGCAACCGAAAAGGCAGTAATCGCGGACGAGTTCCACAAGACATCAGTTCCGCCGTCGGGCAGAATGCGAAAGACTGCGCTGCGCGCCGTGGACAAGTCGTTGCGGCTGCGCCCCGGTTGAGACGGCGAGCCGCCCCCCCCGCCGCTCTCGTCCGGCGTAATCGTCACCGTCACGCTGCCCTGCCCGCCCGAGTCAGACTGCGGAGCCGGAGCGGGCGCGCTCGCGGAGCGTTGCCCGGCGGCAGCGTCGCTCAAGGCCAGAGCGTAAATCGAGCCGTCGGGCGCGGGAGCCAGCGCGTGTATCTCGCGC
>CAZEZJ010000305.1:0-6584 GCA_964516695.1 uncultured Blastocatellaceae bacterium | reverse complement strand
TCGCCTGCGCCGCCGTCGGCGCCATCAGCCCGCCCCATTCGCCTTGCGGCGTCTGCCATGACTGCGGCTCGGAAGAGCGTTGATTTGAAGACTTAAATTCGTTCATTGTAGTTCCTTTGCTAAATTTAGGCTCGCCCGCGCGACGTGTCGGTAGTCGCGCGTTTGAGCATCATTAAGATGCTGTCGCGATTGCTGTAGATGTATCTCGGGCTAGTATAGCTCAGCCGCCTCGCCGCCCGCCACATGATTAACGGTACGGACGCTTCGTATTGACAAGTTTTGCCGGTCAGGTGAAGATGCTGCGACGCTTGCGGAAACTTTAATGCTTGGTCTTTAGCGCCTGATGCACATTCCTAATTTCTCCCTTTCGGAAGAATCCCCTGATGTCCTCCACTACCGCTGAACCTGTGCCGCAAGGCGGAATCTCGCCTGTGGCCGTCGCGGTCACATGCCTGCTGATTCTGTCGGCTTTGATTGACTCGCAGTTGGTCGCAGCCATCGCGCCGCAAATAGCGGCGGGTTTGCTGAGTTTGCCGACCATCGTGGCGAGCAGCGTGACGGTTTATGCGGTGACGGCGGCGGGCGTCGCATTGCTGCTGGGCCGTTATTCGGGGCGCATTCGCCCGCGCGCATGGCTGCCATTTGCCGCCGCTATCTTCGTCGCCGCGAGCCTCATGGCTTCCTTTGCGACGCACATCGCCATCTTTCTGGCGGCGCGCGCTTTGGCGGGAGTCGCGGGCGGGCTGATTTCCGCCCTCGTCATCGCCGCGCTGGCCGATGCCTCCTCTTACGCGAAACGCGGAAAACAGATGAGCGGCGTCGCCATCAGCTATTTTCTAGCGCCCGTCGTCGGCGTTCCGCTCGGCACATATCTGACTGGCCTCTACGGATGGCGCTCCGTCTTCTGGAGCGTCGCTCTGCTGGCAGCGCTCTCCGGCCTGCTCGTCAAACTCTTTCCGCTGCCTGCTGCCGTTAAGGAAACAAGCGAGCAACAGGAAGGGCAAACGGAAGAAACGGAAACTCATCCGGCTGCAACTGCTGCGACGAAAATCTCTCTCTGGAATTTGATGAGCCGTTCGCGCTCGACGCGTATGGGCTTGATTAGCGCGTTTTTCGTCTCGGGCGGGTTGGTCGGCTTCACGACCTTTCTGGGCACGTGGCTGGCCGAAGCTTTCCATGCCGGAACACGCGAGATTGGCCTCGTCTATGCGCTGGCAGGCGGCGGCGCTGTCTTGGGCAGCGTGCTCGGCGGAATGCTGGCGGACCGCTACGGAAAGAGGCGCGTGGCGGCGAAAGCGAGCGCCCTGATGATTCTCGGCCTGCTGCTTTTGCCCACCTTCACGTGGAGCGCGACGCTCTTGGTCTTAATTTCCGTCACAGCCTTTTTCGCCGCGTTGCGCGTCGCTCCCTTGCAAGCGCTGGTGACAGAGATAGTCGAACCGGCGGAGCGCGCCACCTACGTCGCCCTGCGCAACGGCGCATCTCAACTAGGCATCGCGGCGGCGGTCGCCGCTGGCGGCCGGCTTTACGCAGGCTACGGCTTAACGGGCGTCGGCCTGCTCTGCGCCGCCCTCACGCTCGGCGCGTGGCTCACCATCCGACTCCTCCAAGACCCGCACGATTATCCGGCGACGCCGGAGGGCGAAGAGAAAGCCGTGCGCGTTAAGAGCAGTATGGGAAAACGCTGGGGCCGCAGAATAGCAATCGCAGCCTTGTGTCTAATGCTGTTTGTCTGCGCCGTGCTGCCGTTCATGCTGAGCTTTCTCATTACGAAGGCGGGAACGCGGCCCGGCGAGCGCGACCGCGCTGACACTCCGGCGGCGCAGGGCGCGACTTTTGAAAACGTCAACTTCAAATCCTCAGACGGAAATCAATTATCCGGCTGGTATCTACCCTCCGCGAGCAAGCCCGTTACTATCATCATGGCGCACGGGCTTTTTCGTTCGCGTTACGAAGTGCTTGACCGCGGTGTGGCGCTCTGGCGCGAAGGCTACAGCGTACTGCTCTTCGACTTGCGGCGTCATGGTCGCAGCCGCGCGGAATTCTCGACCATCGGCTACAAGGAGCGACATGACGTGACGGCGGCTGTGAAATTTATCCGCGAGCGAGCGCCCGGCAATAAAATTGTTTTGATGGGTGTTTCGATGGGCGCGGCAGCCACATTGCTGGCCGCCGCCGAAACGGATGGCCTGCTGGCTGTCGTCGCGGAATCGAGCTTTCTCTCCTTTAATGACACGGCGCGCCATCACATAGGTCTTGCGGGCCTGCCCGCTTTTCCTTTTGCGACGCTGCTGGTAAGGTTCACTGCGTGGCGGCTCAATTTCGCTGTCGCGGATTTCGATGTTGTGCGGGCAACGAGTAGAATCAAATGTCCGGTACTTTTTATCGGCGGCGGCGCTGATAGACGAATGCCTAATGAGAGCGTGCTGGAGCCGCTCTATGCTGCGGCCAGGCACCCGCTCAAGCGCAAGTTTATCGTCGCGGGCGCGCAGCACGGCCACGCTTACGACCGCGATGAAGAATCAAAGGTTGCGTATCTCAAAGCTTTTACAGATTTTTTACAAGCCGTTGCAGCCGCCCCGTGAACTGAAACCTGTTTGGCGACGTATCAAAAGTAACACCGGAACTAGAGACCAGCCAGCAATCATTACAGACAGGAAGGGATTTTTACAGACATGAAACTTAACGGAAAGACTCTTGCTCGTCGCCTCGTTTATGCGGCCTTCGTCTTCGCTTGCCTCGGACTCGGCAGCGCCGCAAACGCGCTCGGGCAAGACAGCGCGATGGGCGGGAAAACCGACCCGCGCAAGCTGACGACGATTCAAGTCGCGGCGGCTGACGACGGCGAGACGAAAAGCGTTGTCGAAGTGCGTTATCTTAATCTACCGTTCGGCGCGCCGACCTTCGGCTACATGGAGTTTGGCGGCGACCGCTACTACAGCAATCGCACCTGGCCCATCCTGCATTTGAAGTTGGCCCGCCCGGCGACCTATGACGGTAAGGCTGTGCAGCCCGGCGACTACGTTTTCTATATCACGCCTAAGAGCGACAAACTCAAAGCCGATTCGATGATGCTCACGCTGGCCTCGTTTAAGCCCGACGCGGCGAATGGTACGTTTCTCGTCGCCGGCAATGTTTTTACAGACACGCCGAAGGATGCCGTCGTCATCAGCCAGAAAGCAGTGACGTTTGGCAAGGGCGCTGACGCGTCTCCCGCTTTGAAAGTTTGGATTGGCAAAGAGGGCAAAGACGTTTCCATCAAACTGCATTACGGAGACCGCACGCTCACGGAAAAGCTGGTGCTGAAGTAAAAGGCTTGCTTGTCGCTTTTCTTTCCCGAGAGGAGAAGGTACATGGACGAGAAAAGAAGCGCCGAAGGGCGTGAACAGGGCGCTGCTACCGCTGCCGCGACCGTCGAAGATAACGGCGAGTTGATTCCGACCGCTGCCAATGAAGCGCCGTCGTCATACTCTATGCTTGAGCCGCGCATGAAGCGCGTCTACGGCGCTTATTACAAAGAGTTGTACTACACGCCGGAACGCCGCATCCTCGACCCGAAAGTGCAGGAGTTAATCTCAATTGCCGCGTCGTTAGTGGCTAAGTGCGAAGGCTGCATTGACGGGCACATGAAAAAGGCGCTCGAACTCGGCGCGACCAAAGAAGAAATCAGCGAGACCATCTGCATCGCCGCCGCCATCAACGCCGCCGCGATGATAGACCTCAGCGACCGCACCGCCGCCCGCCTCGGCATCAACCACTTTCCTTCCAAGCCCGCGGAGAAACCATAAGCGGTTTGCCACTCTGAGAAACGAGAGCACTTGGATGAAGCGTGAACAGGGAAGGATGAAAGACAAACTGCTCAACCCGAGAAGCTTCTCTTTCATCCTTCAATTTTTCATCTTCCTGCTCGGCTGTGTGTGGCTGCTCTGCGGCTTGGCAGTAAGCGCCGCCGCGCAAGATGCAACGCGCGGGCGCGTTGTTTACACGAAGTTTCATTCCGACAGCTTGGGCCGCAATGTTGATTGCGCCATCTCTCTGCCGCCTTCATACGACCGCGAACCAAGCCGACGCTATCCGGTTCTGATTTTTCTGCACGGCCTCTTCAATGACCATCGTGATTGGGAGCAGCGCGGGATGCAGGCGCGGCTCGAAGAATTGCGTGCTGTCGGAAAAGTCGGTGAGTTTGTCGTCGCCGTACCTGACGGCGCAAACAGTTTTTATTTGAACGGCAAGGACGGCACGCGTTATGAAGACGCCATCGTCAACGATTTCATCCCCTTCGTCGATAAGTCGTATCGCACGACCGCCAACGCGCGCGGGCGCGCTATCGAAGGCATCTCGATGGGCGGTTTTGGCGCGCTGCTGATTGCCTTCAAGCACCCGCAAAAGTTTACAGCCGTCGCGGCCCACAGCGCCGCCCTCTTTGAAGAACTGCCGAAACCTCCCGCCACTCCGGCAGACGGGCGCGGGCGTTTTCGCTACGAACTGGCCGCCAAACTCTTTGGCGCGCCCCCGGACATGCAGTACTTTCAAGCGAACAGCCCGCTCTATCTGGCGAAAGCAAACGCTGCAAAAATCAAGCACCTCAAGATTTATTTCGATGTCGGTGAGCAAGACCGCTACGGCTTCGACTCAGGCAATCGCCAACTCTCCGCCTTGCTGACCGCCGCCGGAATCAAGCACGAATTTCACTCCGCGCCCGGCGAACACGGCTGGTCGTTTCTCCTCTCGCGCAGCACAGAGGCGCTCGCCTTCGACTGGAACGCGTTGCGCTAGAGAGCAGCAACACTATTCAACCCGCTCATCAAACTATTCCCGCGAGTGTTATAATCCGAGGCCGAACGCTAAAGCAGTTTATGCCGCGATGAATCCGTGCGTTGTTGGCTTCATCGCTCGCGCGCTCAGATGTCATGCGCGCCGGACGATACCGAAAGAAGATGGCGGAGCAGACTAAAACAAATCAATCTGTAGAACACGCGGCGACGGAAAATGCCGCCACCGCGCAGGCCAGCCATTACAACACAGGGCCGCAGCATAGCAGCCCCGCGCCTAACGCGCAGACTGAACCCGCGCCCGTATCTAACAATCATTCTCCTGCTGCTGTTCAGCAGCAAGATTCCGAAATCGCTGCCGCCAACGGCGACGACGCGCAAATTCGCGCCCAACCGCCCGAAGAGTTCACAGGCATCAAGACAAAGCCTGTCAGCAAAATCGCTGGCGGTATCCCCGCCATCGCCTCTTCGATGAAGCACGCGTGGGGCGAGATGGGCGTCGTGCGCGGCACGCGCACGCTGTTGCAGTTGAATCAAAAGGACGGGTTCGATTGTCCCGGCTGCGCTTGGCCCGACCCTGACGGCGAGCGCTCGCACGTCGAGTTTTGCGAAAACGGCGCAAAGCATGTCGCTGATGAAGCGACGACAAAACGCTTGACGCCGGAATTCTTCCGCCAGTGGAGCGTCGCAGACCTTTCGCACAAGTCGGACTACTGGCTCGGACAACAGGGACGCCTCACACACCCGATGGTCTTGCGGCCTGGTGCAACGCACTACGAACCGCTCGCTTGGGATGAAGCCTTCGCTCTCATCAGCGAACAGCTAAACGCGCTCGCGAGCGCCGACGAAGCTCTCTTTTACACCTCAGGCCGGACGAGCAACGAGGCGGCCTTTCTCTATCAACTCTTCGTCCGCCAGTTTGGCACGAACAATCTGCCCGACTGCTCAAACATGTGCCACGAATCTTCCGGCACAGCCCTGACGGAAACCATCGGCATCGGTAAGGGAACGGTCACGCTCGACGATTTTCAACAAGCCGAAGCCATCTTCGTCATCGGACAGAATCCGGGCACGAATCACCCGCGCATGTTGACGGCGCTGCAAAGGGCAAAGCGCAATGGCTGCGTGATAGTTCACGTCAATCCGTTGCCGGAAACCGGCCTCAACCGTTTCAAGCACCCGCAGGAAGTCTTCAGAATTCTAGGGCAGGGAACAGAGCTGAGCGACCTCTTTCTGCAAGTTCGTATTAATGGCGATGTCGCGCTCCTCAAAGGGCTGATGAAAGAGATGCTCGAAGAAGAAGCACGGCGGCCAGGGGAAGTTCTGGACCAGACGTTCATCGCTGAGCAGACGGAAGGCTTTGCGGAGTTTGCGCGCGCGCTCGAAAGTGTGAATTGGGACGAGATTGTAGAGCAGAGCGGCATTAGCCGCGAGCAGATGAAACGTGCCGCAGCGGTAATGATAAGCTCGCGGCGCACCATCGTCTGCTGGGCTATGGGGCTGACGCAGCACAAGAACGCCGTCGCCAATATTCAGGAGATAGTTAATCTGCTCTTGCTGCGCGGGCAGATTGGCAAGGCGGGCGCGGGCGTGTGTCCCGTGCGCGGGCATAGCAACGTGCAGGGCGATAGGACGATGGGCATCTGGGAACGCCCGACGGAAAAGTTTTTGAACGACTTGGCAGCCGAGTTTGACTTTGAGCCGCCGCGCCGCCACGGCCTCGACACGGTGGACTCAATCAAGGCGATGCATGAAGGGCGAGCTAAAATCTTCTTCGCGCTCGGCGGCAATTTTCTCTCGGCCACGCCGGAC
>CAZEZJ010000304.1:0-6587 GCA_964516695.1 uncultured Blastocatellaceae bacterium | reverse complement strand
CTCGGCCACGAAACTCATCAATTCTTCATCGCTCGCGTCTGCCTTCATCACGACAAAAGCTTTTGGAATTTCTCCCGCTTCTTCGTCAGCGACGGGAATCACCGCCGCATCAGCGATAGCCGGATGCGAGAGCAACAAGGCTTCCAACTCCGCCGGAGCGACCTGAAAACCTTTATACTTGATTAACTCTTTCGCGCGGTCAACGATGTAGAAATGCCCTTCCTCGTCTGCATAGCCGATGTCGCCCGTATGCAGCCAGCCGTCCGCGTCTATCGTCGAGCTGGTTGCTTCCGGGCGATTGAGATAGCCCTTCATCACCTGCGGGCCGCGAATGCAGATTTCGCCTTCTTGGTTATATCCGAGCGCCGCGCCCGTCTCCATATCCACAATCTTGCATTCCGTGTTGGGCACGCATTGGCCCACCGCGCCGGGCTTAATCTTTTCCGTTAGCACCGGACTCATGTGAATGACTGGGCTGGTTTCCGTCATGCCATAGCCCTGGCGAATGCGGCAGCCCAAACGCTCCGTGCAGGCGCGCGTAACGCTTTCGCTCAAGGGGGCTGCGCCGGAAAAGATGGTGTGCAATTTCGAGAGGTTGTAATTCTCCACCACCTTTTGCTTTGTCAACGCCAGAATCACGGGCGGGACGAGATGCGCGTAGGTAACGCCGTAGTCCTGCATGAGTTCGAGCGCGCGTTCAAGCTCGAAGCGCTGCAAGACGATGATGGTCGCGCCGCTGTAGAGGCCCATGCTGAGAATGACGGCCATCCCGTAGATATGAAAGAGCGGGAGAAAACAGATAAGAGTATCCGTCTCATCCATCGGGCTGGCGATTTCCTGCTGGCAAATGTTGGCGACGAGGTTGTAATGCGTCAGCATCACGCCCTTCGGTAGTCCCGTCGTGCCGCTTGAATAGGGGAGCGCGAAAACGTCCTCTCTCGGATTAATCGAAACGTCCGGCATGGCTGCGGCTTCCATTTCGAGTAAGTCACTAAGCGGCGTCGCTCCTTCGGCTTCACCGATGACGAAGATTTCCTCTATGCCCGCTTCGGCGGCTGCCTCCTCGGCTTTATCCATCAAGGCGGGCACGGTCAGCAGGTAACACGCGCCCGCGTCCTTTAGTTGATGGGCCACTTCGTCCGCCGTGTAGAGCGGATTAATCGTCGTGCTCGCCCCGCCGAGGCTGGCGACCGCGTAGAGCGCGATGGCATATTCCGGCACGTTCGGGCTGTAGATGGCAAACACCTGGCCCTTCCCGAACCCGCGCGCCGCGAGGCTCGCCGCCATGCGCCGCACGCCGTCGGCCAATTGCGCGTAGCTCATCGTGCGCCCCGTCGCTCCGTCAATCAAAGCGGGTTTGTCACCGCGCTCGGCCGCTCTTTGCAGCACAAACTCCGGCACCGAAACCTCAGGAATCAATACGTCATCATACGGGCTACGAAAAATCATCTGCGACTCCAAAGTAAACGATGAACTAAGAACTATGAACTATCAGCCGTTTGGCTTTCATTCCGCGTTCCGCGTTCCGACTTTTGCCTTGCCCTTGAATCCCCAAGCCCACAGGCCAGCGCCGATGAGTGTGGGGATGACCACCAGTGTTTGCAGCAGAAAGGCGATGATGTTGTTCGTGCGATTATTTGTGTACTCAAGACCGTTGACGCCGAAGAATGAAGCGATGAGCGTGATGAGCCAGTTGGCCCACGCCGGAATGGCGACGGCGAAAGCCAGGCGGCGCAAGCCCTTCGCATCATAGGAAAGAAACTCAAACGTCCAGGCGACGGCGACGAGCCACAAGCCGCCGAGCAGTCCGTTCAAGTGTGCGGCCAGCGCGAGGCGCGGCATTCCGACCACGACTTTACCCGTCAGCGCCGCCGCCGACCAGATGCCCGTCACCATCCCCGTCAAAAAGAGGATGGCTCCTGCCGCGGCCAATCGTTTGCGAATGCTCGTTTCAGACTTCATCTGTTCCTCTGTTGGAAATGAAACGCGCTCGCACATCTCAAACGCTTCGCGGACTGGGGCGAAGAACCGCCCCAAAAAACCTTTTGACCGCTACCTTGAAGCTATTACGCGCGCAGCCGGCTGTTTAGATTGATGCGCGCCAAAAGAAAGGCGCGTCTCGGTTGAGGAAAATCTCGGCCCTGACTCGTTTGACCTTAGTTTGCCGCCCGAAGGCTCGCGCGCGAGATATACTGCGCCCGGCCGCCTGTGCTATATACCACTCACCGCCGCTCGCGCGCCAGCCGACGCTTTATCATCGCTCGGCCTCGTTTGGCAAGAGCGCGGCCACATTCAAGGAAAAGGAAGCTGAAAAATGAACAAGCAGGAAGACTCGGCCACACACACCTCTGCGGAAACGACCAACGAGATGCACGACACAGGCAACACGGCCACGCGCGCGGACGAAGACGGCGATGTCGCTGAACCGGACGCCCCGACAGACGTGGAAGAAAACGTAGGAATGAGCACCATCCTCGGCGGCGGCACGGGCACAGGCGTGCAAACGGACGCGAGCGATGAATGACTATTCAAGATAGATAAAGTCTGACGAGCAAATCCCCCATGACTGAATCACACACCAGCACCCAGACCGTCATCTGTCTCGCCAGCTATTTCAAGGGCGGCGATTTTTTACGCGAGTCAAAGCGGCTGGGCTTTCGCGTCATCCTGCTGACGAGAGAGAGGCTGTTGCAGGAGGATTGGCCGCGCGAGAGTTTGGATGACGTGGTAGCTGTGCCGGACGATGCTGGACCGGAAATCTTGATGCACGTCGCCAGCCAACTCGCGCGCACGCATCAACTGACGCGGCTCGTCGCTCTCGAAGAGTATGATGTGATGGCGGCCGCGCTGATTCGCGAGCATTTGTGTTTGCCCGGCATGTCGAGCACGCAGGCGCGCATCTTTCGCGACAAGCTCTCGATGCGCGTGCGCGCTCAAGCAGCGGGCATTCGTGCTCCCGATTTCGTCCACGTGCTCAACTACGAGCGGCTCCACGAGTTTATGCAGCGGGTTCCGGCGCCGTGGATGCTCAAGCCGCGCTCGGATGTGTCTGCGATGGGCATCAAAAAGATGCACGACTCCGAGCAGGTGTGGCGCGCGATTGATGAACTCGATGCACGCGAGCGCCTGCAAGAGCGTTCGTCGCATTATCTGCTCGAACGCTTTGTGCCGGGCGAGGTCTTCCACGTTGATTCGTGCGTGGCCGCAGGCCGCGTCGCCTTCGCCGGAGTCAATCGCTACGGGCGGCCTCCGATGGATGTCGCGCACGGCGGCGGCGTCTTTATCTCACACACGGTCGCCTATAATTCTGCGGACCGCCGCGAATTGCTCAAAGTTAATCGCAAGCTGATTAAGAGCCTCGGCCTGACAAACGGCGCGGCCCACGCCGAATTTATCAAGAGCCAGCAGGACGGAAAGTTTTACTTTCTCGAAATCGCGGCCCGCGTCGGCGGAGCCTACATCGCGGAGACTTTAGAAGCCGCCAGCGGCCTCAATCTCTGGCGCGAGTGGGCCAAGATAGAGCTTGCCGGCGACGCGCATCCTTACGAGCCGTCGAAGCCTGACACGGCTTATGGCGGCATCGTGCTTTCGCTGGCGCGGCAGGAATACCCGGACACCGGCGGCTACACCGAGCCGGAAATCGTCTATCGCGTCAGGAAGCGCCATCACGCCGGATTGGTCGTGCGCTCCGCGACGTTGGAACGCGTCGAAGAACTATTGAATCAATACGCGCGGCGCTTCGCAGAAGACTTCACTGCCATTGTCCCACCACTGGAAAGACCAACATAAGGGCGAGCGCCGGCGGATGAGCAAAATGCTAACGGCCAGCGCGTCTTTGGCCGTGCGCGCTTGGCGCACGAAAATTCGAGCAAAGGTGTAAAGATGAAAAGGGTAGCTCGTTTAATAGTTTTCCTCTCGCTCTCGCTCGGCCTCTTGCCGCAAGCCAATGCCGGAAGCGTTGCCACTAAAGCCGGTGCGTTAACACAGAGCTTTAACGTCGGCCACGCGCCGCCGAAAGTTTCATTGCCTGCTCAGCAACGCAGCCGCGCGGGGACTCCCAGAACCGTGAAACGGTCGATTAAAGAGAACAATCGGAGACTCAAATACACGGTTGAAGCCTTTTACCCGCAGCTTGCAGGGGCCGCGAGCGCCAGCGCCGCCGGGTTAAATCGTGAGATTAAAGAGTTGATGCTGGGAGAGGTGAATGATTTTAAGAAGAACGCGGGAGAGCGTGATGCGAGCCTTCCGCCGGAGATGCAGCAGAGTTCCTTCGACGCCGGTTACTCAATCGCGTATCAAAGCCCTGACTTGATTAGCATCTCTTTCGGCATCAGCACCTACTACGCGGGCGCGGCGCATCCGAACCACCACACGCTGGTGCTCAACTACGATTTGAAGGCGGACCGCACCCTCACCCTCGCAGACCTCTTCAACGCAGGCTCCGGCTACATGCAAGCCATCTCCGCTTACACAATCAAAGACCTCAAGAAACAACTCTCACCCAGTCCCGACACCGAATGGATTGAGCGCGGCGCTGGGCCGTCATCCGAAAACTACAAAAGCTGGACCATCACGCCGCAGGGCTTAAGCATATTCTTCGACCCCTATCAGGTCGCCTCTTATGCCGAAGGCTCGCACGTCGTCGTCGTCCCCTACGCCGCGCTCGGCAACGTCATCAACATGAATGGCCCGCTCAGCCCGCTCGTAAAAAAAGGTAAAAGGTAAAGGGAAAAAGGTAAAAGTTAGGAAGCCCTGTCGCCGCGTCCTTCGCTTTTCTGCTTTCACTCTTTTACTTTTACCTTTTACCTTTTACCTTTTTACTTTTGCCTTTCCAACGGCCACGCTTCGACGTGCAATGCTCCGGCGTAGTGCAGCAGCGGTTCTCCCTGCGGAGTCGGAAGGCCGTGCGATTCAATCATCGTCGAGTTGTAAGTTGATAGCTCTGCGCGCTGCAAGGGCCAGGGCGGGTGATGGATGTTCAGGCGATAGAGCTTTTTGCCCTCGGCAGCATAGAGGCAGTAGCGCTCGGTGAGAAAAAAATCGAGCGAGCCGGGTTCGGAAGCCGGCAGCGGAGCGCCGATTCTCCAAGTGGCTTGAAAGCGCGCGGGCGGCGCGTCCTGTTCGGTGCGTTCCGAAGCGTAGATGATAGTGTCGCCCTCTTGCTCAAGGCTCATCTCGGCGGCGAAGTAGGGGAGATGAAAAAAGGTGCGAGCGCCCCAGACGGCCAGAGTGCTCGCGGCATCGAGCGAGTGGAACCAGACGCCGGGCACGCCGTCCAGATGAACGTAAGTGCGTACGTTCAATTCGTGAAACTCGCTTAAGCCCGGCACGGGCGGAATGAAACTCGGGCGCACGCCCCACATCGTAAACGGCACGACGCCAATCCACGCGCTGCCATCGAAAGTATCAATCGTCAAACGCTTCGGGATGAGCGGGCGCAACGCTTCCGCCGCAATCGGCCAATGCATGAACAGGAGTTTCCCCCAGTTCATCTGCCCGATGGACAATCCACCGGGACGCTCGCGCATCGCTATCCGAGCGCTCTCTGCAACCTCATTTTCTTTCATACGTTTCTCTCGAAAAATCTTCCACGCCTTTTTTCAACACTGCATTTCAACTCTCTTTAATGTGTACCGCTTCGACATCATTTGATTCGGCTTGCAGATACCACACGGGCACGTCGAACAGGAAGCTGGCTGCTGTGCGGTCCGCAAAAAACGGCCTGATGCTCTCTCGTAGCCAGCGCCGAACCTCGCCAATCTTTCCCGCTCCGCCTTCCACGACGGCGATAACGTTGCTCTGCGTCAACAGGTAGTCAACCAACTGTTCGGGCGTGAAACTGATGGCGTGCTCCAAGCGCTCTTCCAAGCGCAGTTGAAAGCCCGTGGCTTCCACGTCCGAGGCGGTGAGCGCGACCGGAGCGCGCGGCGGGCTGGGAAATCTTTTCAGATACATTGACTGATGCCAGGCTTGGAATTCGGCGTGCTCGATTGTGCGGGCGGTGAAGTAAGCGTCGTAAGCGATGAGCCAAGACAGAGGGCGCAGAACTCTACGCGCTTCCGCGAAAAAACGAGGACGGTCAAGCCAGTGGCTAACCTGCGAGAGGGTCAGCAAATCGAAAGCGTGTTTGCCGAAAGGCAGCGCTTCGGCGCGCGACACGGCATAGTTGATGCGCGCATCGTGCGGCGCATGAGCAAGCATCTCCGGCGCGGCATCCACGCCGACAATACGCGCCGCCACATCTCTGAGTGCGACCGACGAGAGGCCCGTGCCGCATCCCACATCGAGCGCGCGAGCGATTGATTCTTCTAAAGACAAAAACTCTTTGATGCGCCGGATGACAAAGGGATGAAAGCAGGGCCGCCCGCCGGCGTAGCGCTTGGCCGCCGATTTGAATTCAAAGAAATTCATGCCGCAAATTAAGCTTTGCTGCCCAGTAAGCTTTGCTGCTAAAGCCTGCTTCGCCCGCGCGGGGCCGCACCAGAAGGCTTTAACTATAATGTATCGTGAAAGACGAAAGGTAGTGAACCGGTGATGAACCGCCATCCACTACCTTTCGTCGCTCGGCTCAAATCAAACGCGCTCAG
>CAZEZJ010000303.1:0-6600 GCA_964516695.1 uncultured Blastocatellaceae bacterium | reverse complement strand
AATCAATGACCAAACAAATCACCAGCCAGTTGACCAGCCTGATTGAGACGGGCGCGCTGGCCGCGGGTGAATTGCTGCCGTCGGAGCGCACGCTGGCCGATACTCTGGGCGTCGCCCGCAATGTCGTGCGCCGCAGTTACGACTATCTGACTTCCGGCGGCCACGTCGAGTCTGAAGGGCGAAAGGGCAAACGCGTTCGCACGTCGTCTGCCAAAAGCAAAGGCGGCGGAAAAGCAACCGCTTCATCAAAGGCGAGCAAGAAGGGTAAGTCCGGCGGCAAGAGTTCCGGCACATCAGGCACGAAGGGCACGAAAGCCAGAGCCGCTTCGGTCACTGTCCGCGTCGGAACCAAGAAACGAAAATAGCCGTCGGATACGTCTAAGCTGGAATTGCAGTGTGGCGAGGTCGCGAGCGTCATCTCTTCTCGCCCGCGCCGTTCACGCTCGAATCAGCCTTACTCTGTCTTCATTACGACGCGCCGCCCTATCAACTCATACTCCCCGCGCGCCAGCCGCGCCAGAGCTTCCGCGTAAAGCTGGTGCTCTTCGACGAGGATGCGCGCCGAGAGCGTTTCCGCCGTATCATCATCGCGGACGGGCACCACTCTTTGCGCGATAATGGGGCCGCCATCCAGCGTCTCGTCAACGAAGTGAACGGTGCAGCCCGTCCATTTGACTCCGTAGCGAAGCGCTTGCTGTTGTGCGTCAAGGCCGGGAAACGACGGCAGCAAGCTTGGATGAATATTGATGATGCGCCCGCGAAATGCCTCTATAAACTGCGGCGATAGCAGTCGCATATAACCCGCCAAACAGACCAACTCAACTCCGCGCGAGCGTAAACGCCCGATAATCTCCGCGTCGTGCTCGGCGCGCGTGCGCCCGCGACGCTCGACGGCCAACGTCTCCAGCCCGCGCTCCGCCGCGCGCGCAAGGCCCGCCGCATCAGCATGGTCGCTAATGACAACAACAATCTCCGCGCCGGGAATCCGCCCCTCGCTCACGGCCTCCGCCAGCGCCAGCATGTTCGAGCCGCGACCGGAAATGAGAACGCCAATCTTCATGCAAGTTTCGAGTTGCAGGTTGCAGATTTCAGGTTCTTCGGCTCGCAACTTGAAAGCATAAGCCTGAAACTTGAAACCCGAAGTTAAGCGATGTTCACTTCGCCGTTGCCTGCCTCGACGCGCCCGATTTCATAGCAGGTCTCGCCGCGCTCGGAGAGATGCGTTGTGATTGTGGCGGCGTCTGCGGCGGCGCAGATGATGACCATGCCGACGCCCATGTTGAAGGTGCGATACATTTCGGCGTCAGGGACGCTGCCGATTTCCTGCATGATGGAAAAGATGGGCAGGATGGGCCACGTATCGCGTGCGATAAGGACGCTTGTGCCAGAGGGCAGAATGCGCGGGATGTTTTCCGTCAGGCCGCCGCCCGTGATGTGGGCCAAGCCTTTGATGAGGCCGGAATCGAGCAAGCCTTCGAGGGCGGGAAGGTAACTCGTGTGGGGCGCGAGCAGAGCAGCGCCGATAGTCGTGCCCAGTTGCGGAAGCTCTGTGTCCGGCTCGTAGCCGGCGACCTCGAAGAAGAGCTTGCGCGCCAGCGAGTAGCCGTTGGTGTGAAGACCGACCGCGGGCAGCGCGAGCACCCTATCGCCCGCCGCGATGCGTTTGCCGTCAATCACTTGCGCGCGGTCAACGATGCCGACAATAAAGCCCGCCACATCATATTCGCCCTCACTGTAGAAGCCGGGCATCTCGGCTGTCTCGCCGCCCAACAGCACACACTTATTTTCACGACAACCCGCGGCCACGCCTTCAACAATCGCCGCCACCACGTCGGGCGCTAATTTTCCGGTCGCGATATAGTCCAGGAAAAAAAGCGGTCGCGCGCCCTGCACCAAAATATCGTTGACGCAGTGGTTGACAAGGTCGCGCCCGATGGTGTTGTGAACGCCGGTCAGAAACGCCACCTTGAGTTTCGTCCCGACGCCGTCTGCCGAGGCGACAAGCACGGGCGCGCGCATCTGCGGAAAAGCGCCATCGAACATCCCGCCGAAACTGCCTATCTCCGAGAGCGTCCGTTCATTAAACGTCGCCCGCGCCAGAAGCTTGATGCGCTCCTTCGCCTCGTTCGCCGCGTCAATATCAACGCCCGCATCGCGATAGCTGATGGTGTTCATAAAAACTCAGTGATAAGTGATAAGTGATAGGTGATAGGTAAAAGAAAGAGGCTTTCTCTTATCACCCATCACCTATCACTTATCACTTCTTGACCGTTCGTTGTCGTGGTGGCGGGCCGAAGTCGCCGTAGGTGACGAAGCCGGAGCGCGTCGAGTCGTCTTTCTGCGCTTCGCGTCCGGCCCAGAGGTCGCCTTTGTTTTCCTTGGCCGCCTTAATCTCGTAGAGCTTGCCGTCCTTGATGCGTCCCGTCGTGGTGATGGAAATATCGCCCTGCAAGTCTGTGCGGTAGAGTTTGCCGACGCCCGCCGCCTTCAGGTGTTGCAGCACGGTGGGGGCCGGATGCCCGTAGCGGTTAAACTCGCTGGTCGAGATGATGGCGACTTCAGGCTTGACGCGCCGCAGGAAGTTTTCCGTCGTCGCATACTTCGAGCCGTGATGGCCCACTTTCAGAATCGTGGCCGCGAGATTCAAATCCTTGTTGGTCAAACGGTCTTCCGTTTGCGCCTCGGCATCGCCCGCGAGCATCATGGAAAAATCGCCGTAGTCGAGCCGCATCACGATGGAGTTGGCGTTCAACTCATTGCCGCCGCCCTTCGCAATCTGGTCTCTGGTAAACAGGGGCGGCTGCGGCCCGAGCACAGTCAGGATAGCGCCGCCGCCCAAGTCAATCTTCTCGTCAACTTCTACCTTCCTAAACTGCGCGCCCTTTTCCGCGATAGTGGTTTTGAATTCGTTGTAAGCTTTGACGGTCGGTAGCTCGTTCGTCTTGCCTTGCTTTTTAGGCGCGGGCGCTTTCTGGGCCTTTGCTTTCTGTCCCTGCTTGTTGGCGGCGTTGGCGTTGGCGGTCGCCTCATCTGTTTTGACGACGCCGGGGGGCGCTTCGTCGTTGTGCAGCACGGCGAGGACTTTCACGTTGTTAAGCACGTCGTCCATGCCGCCGATGTGGTCCGGGTGCGCGTGTGTGGCGATGAGATAATCAATCTGCTGCACGTTGTAACGCTTCAGGGCTTCGAGCACGACCTTGCCCTTCGTTTGGTCGCCAGCGTCAACGAGCACCACTTTGCCTTCGGGCGAGATGATTAAAATCGAATCTCCTTGGCCCACGTCCAAGACATGCACCTGCATCTCCTTGCCCGACGCGGGCGGCGGCTGCTTGCGCCACCACGGCAGGACAAACTTATAGCCGACAAAGCCCAGACCGCCGAGCATCAACACCAGCACGGCCACCGCACATCCGCATCCCTGTTTAGTTCGCGCCACTTTCGGAAAACGCCTCTCCGTTTAGAAAATTTAGCTCAGCATAATCGAATCAGGCACGGATGAGCTATCCGTTCACAACTTAAAATCCTTTTTTCCTTCGGCTCCGCCCCTTTGCGTCAACTGTTCCTGCAACTTTTTAATTCTATCTTCAGCGTCAACCCGCGCGCCTTTATCCTTCGTGATAGTGATTTTCAGATAATCGCCATCGCTGATGCCTTCCGGCAGCAGCGAGACGGGAAAATCAATCTGCGTTTGCTCCTCATCCTCAATTAGCAAGACCGCCTGCCCGCCATCTTCGATGCGGTCAACGACAGCCAGAATCGCCGCTGCCTTCGCGCGTTTCTTTTCAGCATCAGGCATAGCTTGCTTCTCCCTAGAGTCTTACCTGCCCCCGGCAGCTTTTCTTGAGCGTCCCGAAGGGGCTGAATCCGCCGAAGCGTCGCCGCCCGAGCGCGTTGATTCTCTCTCTGCGGCTTGGCGTCCGGCCCACATGTCGCCGCCTGCGGGCCGCTCGGGTTTAATCTCGTAGCCCTGCCCGCGCGAGATGATAGTAATCTCGCCTTCGAGGTCTGTGCGATGAAGCTTGATGCCGAGCTTGCGCAGGCGGTCGAGCGCTTCCTGGCTCGGATGACCGTAGCGATTCTCCGCGCCGTTGGAGATAATCGCCGCCTCGAAACGGCCCTGCCGCAAGAACTTTTCCGTCGTCGCATACTTCGAGCCGTGATGGCCCACTTTCAGAATTTTAGCAGCGACGTTGCCGCCGCCGGCGATGATTCGCTCCTCTGTTTCGGCCTCGGCGTCTCCGGTCAGCAGCATGGAAAAGTCGCCGTAATCAAGCCGAGTGACGACCGAGTTGGCGTTCGGCTCATTGCCGCCCGAACGGATGTCGCTCTGCTTGAAGAAAGGCTGGATGGGCGCAAGCACGGTAAGTTGCGCGCCGCCGCCGAGGTCAAACTTTTGGCCCGGCGAAGCTCCGATGAAGTTTTCCTTCGGATTCTCAATATTGCTCACTATTGCGCTAAGGAAGTCCTCATAATTTTTAGTTGTGTTCGGTACTTTGCTATCCAGCACTTTATAAACTTTAATTGCTTTGATGACTTCATCAGCGCCGCCGATGTGGTCTGCGTGTGCGTGTGTGGCGACCATCAAATCAATCTGCTTGACGCCGTAGCGTTGCAAGGCCGCGAGCACGACCTTGCCGCTGCCGGGAACGCCCGCGTCAACCAGCACGCTTTTTCCACCCGGCGCGATTATCAAGATTGAATCGCCCTGCCCGACGTTGAGCACGTGAACCCGTAGCTCATCGCCTGAAGGCGGCGGCTGCGGCGCTTCCCTTTTTTGCCACCAACGCAGAAGCAGATAGCCGCCGATGAGGGCGACGACGAGCATGAGCGCCAAACCGACGAGACACCCGCGCCCGCCCTGTGACAGAAGGCGCTGCTGTGCGGATTGAGGCACACGCTCGTCGGGTCTCATCTAACGGTGGCCTCGCTCTCATCCCGCACGTCGTTATCCGAAGGCACAGGCTCATGCTCGCGCCCATACTGCGTTTCAGCCTCGCGCGTAATCTCGGTCGGATAGTGGCTTGTCCAGCAGGCTACGCAGGAGGCGTCCGCGCTGATGCCTGTCGCTTGCAGCATTCCTTCGAGCGAGAGATAACCGAGCGAGTCGGCCTCGATGAAGCGGCGTATCTCTTCCGTTGACATTTGAGCGGCGATGAGGTCGGCCTTGTTCGGCGTATCCACACCGTAGTAGCAAGGGCTAACGGTCGGCGGGCAACTGATGCGCAAGTGTACTTCGCGCGCTCCCGCTTCTCTGACCATGCGCACGATTTTCTTTGACGTTGTGCCGCGCACAATCGAGTCGTCAATCAAGACGACGCGGCGGCCATCAATCAAATCGCGCACGGGGTTGAGCTTGATGCGAACGCCAAACGAGCGGATGGATTGTTTAGGCTCGATGAAGGTGCGCCCGACGTAATGATTGCGCACCAGGCCCTGACGATAGTTGATGCCGCTTTGCGCGGCGTAGCCGATGGCCGCCGCCACGCCCGAATCCGGCACGGGCACGACGATGTCTGCCTCAGCCGGATGCTCAAGGGCGAGGCGCTTGCCCATCTTGTGTCGCGACTCGTTGACCGATTGGCCGTAGATGAGAGAGTCGGGCCGCG
This sequence comes from uncultured Blastocatellaceae bacterium, assembly GCA_964516695.1. Lineage (GTDB taxonomy): Bacteria > Acidobacteriota > Blastocatellia > Pyrinomonadales > Pyrinomonadaceae > DASVTR01. The sequence goes on along the minus strand of CAZEZJ010000303.1, from coordinate 994 downwards.
CGAAATAGACGTGCTCGAAGATGCACATCGAGTGTGGATGCTCGGGCAAGGGAAACGACGAGTGAAGGCCATCTTTGTCAATCACAATCATCTCGCCGGGCAGAACGTCGCGCTCGTAGCGCGCGTCAATCAAATCGAAGGCGCAGGTTTCGGAAGCGACGACCCACGCGTCGTTAAGGCGAGCAAGCGCGAGCGGGCGAAAGCCGCGCGGGTCGCGGATGGCGATGAGCGCTTGCGGCGTCAGAAAGAGCATCGAGAAAGCGCCTTCGGTTTCGCGCAAGACTTCAGGGATGGCTTCGATAATACTGCCGGTGCGCGAGCGTGCGACGCCATGCAGGATAACTTCCGTGTCGGAAGTCGAAGAGAAGATAGCGCCCTCGCGTTCGAGTTTCTTTCGTTCTTCGGTGGCGAAGGGGAGATTGCCGTTATGACAAACGGCGACTTGCCCGTGCTGGCAGGCGACGAGGAAAGGCTGCGCTTCTCGAATGGAGACTTCACCGGCGGTCGAATAACGCACGTGCCCGATGGCGTTTCGGCCCGGCAGGCGGTCGAGCCGCGCCTGGTCGAAGACATCCGAGACCAAGCCCATCGCGCGCTCGCTGCGAAGCTCTGCGCCGTCGCTGGCGACGATGCCGCAAGATTCCTGACCGCGATGCTGCAACGCGTAGAGGCCAAGGTAGGTCATGCGCGCGGCCTCCGCGTGGTTGTAGATGCCGAAGACGCCGCACTCGTCGCGAAACTTATCTGTGATAATCGTGCTCAAAAGTGATTACGCTTTTCGCCTCGCGCTCGTTTAGGGGGATTCCAGTCTACAGTCTTTGACTCTTGAAGCTTAGTAGAACATCACGCGCGCGGCAAGCCGGATGGCCCCGTCTCACCTTTTGATGTCTAGTCTAAGTGCGGAAAATTCTGTGGTGATAAGGAAGAAGACCCAGGCGTGAAAGAAAAACTCTGCGGCGAGCAGCGTCAGTAGCCCACAGCGATATAAGGCGAT
>CAZEZJ010000302.1:0-6612 GCA_964516695.1 uncultured Blastocatellaceae bacterium | reverse complement strand
AAAGCTGATGTCCATGGCGCGGGCCGAATGCGTGAGCGCGCCGATGCTGATGAGATTAACGCCCGCCTCGGCGTAGGCGCGAACGTTGTCGAGCGTGATGCCGCCGGAGGATTCGAGCGAGACGCCGGGCGACAGCTCGCGCGCGATAACGACAAGGCGCGCCGTCTCTTCCGGCGTCAGGTTATCGAGCAGCAGAATGTCAGCGCCGCTTTTTATCGCCTCGCGTAAATCCTTTTCCGCCGAGACTTCAATCTCAATCTTGTGCAGGTGGCCGACCGTTTCGCGCGCACGCTCGACAGCCGCCGCCACGCCTCCGGCGAGCGCGATGTGATTGTCCTTAATCAGCACGCCGTCGTCCAGCCCGAAGCGATGATTGCGCGCGCCGCCCGCCGCCACCGCATACTTTTCCAGCATCCGCAAACCAGGCGTCGTCTTACGCGTGTCAACTATCTGCGCGCTTGTTCCTTCAACTGCGCGCACGTAGCGGCGCGTCAGCGTGGCGATGCCCGAAAGACGCTGCATCAGATTCAGCGCGACGCGCTCGCCAGCCAGCAACACGTCTGCGAACCCGCTCGTGCGCGCGATGACTTTACCGGCCTCTATCTCTTCGCCGTCCGTGGCGAAAGCCTCTATCTGCTGTTGCGAATCGAGCGTGGAGAAGACGGCTTCCGCCGCTTCCAGTCCGGCGACGACCATCGCTTCCTTGGCGAGAAAGCGCCCGCGCGCGCGCGCGTTGCGCGTAACGGTTGATTGCGTCGTGATGTCGCCGCGCCCTAAGTCTTCGGCCAGAAAAGCGCCGATTTGCGAAAAGAGCGCGCCCTCGTCGAGCCAGTTCATTTCAGCGCCTCCAGCATCTCCGAGAGCGCTTTGGTTCTGCCCGCGATGTCTGTCAAACGCTCTCTCGTCTCATTCACTTTTTCGACGGGCGCGCGCTCGGCAAATTGCGGATTCGCCAACTGCGCTTCGAGCCTCATCGCTTCCTTTTGCAACTTCTCGCGCTCGCGATTGAGCCGTTCGCTTTCCCGCGCAAAGTCAATCAAGCCTTCGAGCGGCACGGCGACCTCGACGCCCGCCCCTAGCACCGCACGCGCCGACGCGCGTGGCACGCCTTCCAGATTCGGCCTGATTGAAATCTGCCCGGCGCGCGCCAGCCGCTTAATCTGCTGCGCGCTCTCCGTCCCAAACAATTCCTGAAGGCGCGCGTCTTCAGTCCCGACGATGACGTTAATCTCCTCGCCGGGTTTCAGCCCCAACTCCGAGCGTATGTTGCGCACGCGCGAGATAAGGTCAATGACCATCTGCATCTCCCACTCGGCCCGCTCGTCAATCAACTCGCTCTCGGCCTGCGGATACGCGGCCAGCATCACGGTCGGCTGCGCGCCGCGATAGGCCGGATGCAACAGCTTTTCACTAACTCCGGGCAAGCGCTGCCACAACTCCTCCGTGATATACGGCATGAAGGGATGAAGCAGCCTGAGCGCTTGTTCGAGCACGGTGACGAGCCGCGAGCGTGCGGCGTCGCGCTCCGTGGAAGCCGTCTCGCTCGTCACTTCGCGCTTCGTCAGTTCAATATACCAATCGCAGAAATCATCCCAGAAGAAATGATAAAGCGTTTGCACCGCCGCGTAGAAATCATAACTCGCGAGCGCACGCTCGACGCTCTCAGCCGTCTTGTTCAGACGCGAGAGAATCCAGCGGTCATGCAGCGCCCAACTTTCGCGCGCGGCCTCAAACCCGCCGCCAATCGTCGCGCCCTCGGAATTTAACAGAGAGAAGCGCGCGGCGTTCCAGATTTTATTGGCGAAGTTGCGATAAGATTCGACTTGATTATCGTTCCAGCGAATATCGGTGCCAGCGCCCGAAGCGGCCAGCGTCACGCGCGTCGCGTCAACGCCGTACTTGTCAAACACGTCGAGCGGGTCAACGCCGTTGCCCTTCGTCTTCGACATTCGCTGCCCGTGCTTATCGAGCACCGTGCCCGTAATCAGAACGTCTTGAAACGGTGTTTGGCCGACAAATTTGAGTCCCATCATCACCATCCGCGAGACCCACAGAAAAATAATGTCGCGCCCCGTGACCAGCACGCTCGTCGGGTAAAACTGACGCAAGTCTTCCGTCTCATCCGGCCAGCCGAGCGTCGAGAAGGGCCACAAGGCCGACGAAAACCACGTATCGAGCACGTCCGCGTCCTGCGTCAACTCGTTTGTGCCCGCCTTCGCTCTCGCTTCCTCTTCGGAGCGCGCGACGATGACGCGCCCGTCCGGCGTGTACCAGGCTGGAATCTGATGCCCCCACCAGAGTTGGCGCGAGAGCGTCCAGTCGCGCAAGTTTTCCAGCCAGTCGGTGTAGACCTTCTGGTAGGGAGTTTCGGGCGTAAAGCGCGGACGTTGTTCGCCGGCCATCAAAGCCAGCGCGGGGCGGCGCAATTCGTCCATCCGGCAAAACCACTGCGTCGAAATCAAAGGCTCGATGACCGTCTTGCAGCGCTCACACTTCGAGATGGAAAACTCGTAGTCAACCACCTTTTCGAGCAGCCCCAATTCCTCAAACTTTTCCAAGACCTTCTCGCGCGCCTTGTAGCGGTCAAGCCCGAAAAAGTCCGCGCCGGCGTTTTCCGTCATCCGCGCAAAGTGGTCGATGACGACGACCTGCGGCAAGTTGTGGCGCACGCCCATCTCATAATCATTCGGGTCGTGTGCGGGCGTGACCTTGACCGCGCCCGTGCCAAACTGCGGGTCAACAAACTCGTCCGCCACGATTGGAATCTCCCGATTCACAATCGGCAAGAGCAATGTCGCGCCAATCAAATCACGATAGCGCTCGTCATCTGGATTCACGGCGACCCCTGTGTCGCCCAACATCGTTTCGGGCCGCGTCGTCGCCACCGTCACATGGCGATGGCTGCCGTCCGCCGTCTTCAGCGGATACTGCAAATAATAGAGTTTGCCGCCGCGCTCGACGGGAACTTTCTCGACCTCCAAATCCGAGAGCACGGTCTGGTCGTTCGGACACCAATTAACGATTCTATCGCCGCGATAAATCAAGCCCTCTTCATAGAAACGCACGAAGACTTCGCGCACGGCGCGCGACAATCCTTCGTCCATCGTAAAGCGCTCGCGCGACCAATCAACAGATGCGCCCTCGCGCCGCATCTGCTTGGTAATCTGCCCGCCCGATTCATGCTTCCATTGCCAAACGCGCTCCGTGAATTTCTCGCGCCCGAGGTCGTGTCGCGACAATCCCTCTTTCTTCAGTTCCTTGGTGACGACCATCTGCGTCGAGATGCCCGCGTGGTCCATGCCGGGCAGCCAGAGCGTGCGGTAGCCGCGCATCCGCTTATGTCGCGTCAACACGTCCATCAATGTGTGCTGAAGCGCATGGCCCATGTGCAGCGAGCCGGTCACGTTCGGCGGCGGAATGACGATGGTGAAAAGGGGTGCTTGCGGGTCGTGATTAATCTCGGGAGCAAAGCAATTCTGCTCTTCCCAGCGCGCGTAGTGTCGCTGCTCGGCCTGCTTCGGGTCGTAAGTTTTCGGAATATCCATTATCACAGTATGCGGTAATCAGTAGGCGCTCTTTGCAGTCTTCCGCAGCTTTCAGCCGCCGTGGAGTGAGCCATTGTAAGGCAATGGCCGCCAGTTTTCCTACCTAAGGGAAGTCTGGCGGCCATTAATTGATTGACGAAATTTGCCTAACGCTTGCTCTTTACTGCTTCCCTTCTTCTTCGAGACGACGCTTGATGAGCAGTTCGGCCAGCGGCGGGACGACTTCCCAAGCGATTTGTTCGACCACCTTCGTCGAGAGTTGTTCGACGACGCGGCGTGCGATGGCCTCAATCGCTTCGGGCGACAATTGCTCCAAACCGATTTGTCCCGCGGGCGACTGCTGCTGCGGCTCGCTGGCAGGAACGGCTGCTGCGTGCAGGCTGGCTGATTCGGTTTGCGCACGCGTCGCGTCCGACTGGAAATTTTCCGGCAACTGCTCGCCGGACGTAAGTTGAGATTCGGAGGGAAGCTCTTGCGTCTCCTGCATCTGCGATGTGTCGGGCGCGGTCATCATCAACGGCTCGACTTCGACGGCGTGCGTCGCCGTCGCCCCGCCTTGCCGGTAAGAAGCAGGCTCTTCAGCGTGCGGCGGTTGCTCTGCGGCAGCATCAAACGCGGCGCGCTGCTCTTCGCCAACGACCTGCGCCGCTGTAAATTCCGCGGCCTGCGGTTCAGCCGCCGTCATTTCTTCCACCAACTCCGCCTCTACAACGGCTTCACTGACGAGGGCCTCATTCCCGGTTGCGGACGTTGTTTCATTTTCAAATGTCGAGAAGACGTTTTCAGCGGCCGGCGCTTCTTGCGGGCGCGCTTCGGCGGCATCTTGCAGGTCGAGTATGAAATCATCGGCTTCGGCCATCGCGCCGGAGCGCGGCATCTCGACATCGTCTAGGTCAAGCAGGGCGTCTTCGTTCGCCGTCGCTCTCGTAGTGTCGCGCGGCGAAGGCGCTGCGGATGACGCGGGCGCGACGGCAACCTCGCGCGCTGGCTCTGTTTGCGCGCTCGCCGGACTGCCGCCTGTGGTCAAAGGTTGGCCCGGCGCTGATGTGGCTGCGGTCTTAACGCCCATTTCGGCGAGTTCCTGCGCCGAGACGGGCTGAGTCGGTCGCTGGTGGCTGGAAGAAGCGGTGCCAGCCGTTTGTCCTCCTGAGCCAAACTCGCTGGCCCGTGTCTCTTCAATCATTTCGTCATCCAATTGTAAATCGGCAAACGGGCCTTTGGGCGTCGTCGCCGCAGTTTCATCCTCAAACGCTTCGCGCCGCATGTGCTGCGGCAGTGGAGCGGTGTCGGCGGTCGTCAATTCCAGATTGTCTCTGCGCGCTTGGCTCTCAGCTCCGGCGTGCTCAGGTGGCGAGGGCAATTCCTGTGTGGCAGCATCGGCCTCGCCCTTGTGTCCGCTCAACAGCGAGCCGACTTTGCTGACCATCTGCCGGATTGATTGGAAAGGTTTAGTCAAATAATCATCCGCGCCAACTCTGCGCGCCTCCGCTTCGTTGAAAGGCTCAAATGAGCCGACCAGCAAGACTACCGGAATATGGCGAAACCGCTCGTCTCGCTTTATCCGTTCGCAGACCTCATAACCGTTTAACTCCGGCATAAAGACATCCGCGAGCACGATGTCGGGCCGGACCTCTTCGAGCCGCTCGACGGCCTGTTGCCCGTTGGCGACGCTCACCACCTGCATCCCCTCATCCTCAAAGGTGAGTTCGATGACCTTTTGAATGGCGAGTGAATCGTCAGCGAGCAGCAGCTTACGTCCGCGTAGCAAAACAGACTCCTTCATTTGAGGTGAGCACCATCGGCGGGGCAATCACAACTAGCACGTGATGGTGCGCGGCATGTCACGAGCCATCCAAGCCTGCTTCTCACAGGCCACTTTTGAAACCTAACACCCGCCGTCATGCAGCGTCAAGAAAAAACGATGAACGCAGAACGCGGAATGATGAACTGAAAACTACGACCTTCCGCATTTCATTCCGTGTTCATTGTTCCGCGTTCATCGTTTTAATTATGTCGTCGCTCGTACGGGGCCGTCCGTCCGCCCCGGTGGAGCGCAGCGTGTAGGAATTGCGCGTGCCTTCGTATTGATAAGGCTTGCGCCAAGGGTCAACGCGGATAACGCGCCGCAGGTAAAGCGGATTGAGTTGGTCAACGAGCGCGCTTTCCGTCTTCGCCTCGATATAAAAGCCACGCTCGCGGCGGAAGGCTTCGAGGGCCGTCGCCACCGCCTCCAACTCTTCTTGTGCGCGCGCGCGCTTCTGCTCGTTGAGACTGTTTGCCAGCGATTGGACATCAACGCTGCGGTTGCCGCCGGTCCTGATTTGTCCGACGCGCCACTTGCCATCCGTCCCCCTCAAGAGCCGGAATTCCAGCTCGACGCGCGCCTCCACCACCGCCGAAGGAGCATTACCAAACGCCAACGGCGCGATGCTTCTCACGCGTACAGCATCCGACGGCAACTCGATTCCCAACAGTTGCGCTATCAAACAACGCGCCCGCCGCACGCTTAAATCGCTCTCTTCTCTCGGCACGCTCGCCCCATCCATTTCGACGCACGACGCAGACGCAGCCTCTTCAACGTTAAGCGCGCGCAAAATCAACTCCGTCTCTTCCCAACTGTTATCGCCCGTCCTGACTTCCGCGACGCGCCAACCCTCCCGCTCCCTCACCAAACGAAACGCCGTCTCAATTTGCGTCAGCGCATCCACTGTTAATCTATCAGGCGACGAAACACTCCTGACGCGAACCGCGCTCGATGGCAATTCAATGCCCGCCATGCGGCGTATCACGTTGCGCGCAGAACCCGTGCTCAGCGGACTCTTCGATTGCGCGTTGCTCACAGCCGCCAGACAGGACAGCAAAAGGAGAGACGCGATGAAAGCCGAGCAGAGTCGTCGTTGGCGCATCGTCTTCTACGAAGCGGCTTTGCTGATGAGCATCCGCAGCATGATTTGGAGTTGGGCGGTGGTGAAAGGTTTGGGGAGAAAGACGACGGCTCCGGCGGCGAAGCTGTCCGAGGAGAGCTTCGGGTTTTGCTCGGCGGTCATCATCATCACGGGGATGCGCA
>CAZEZJ010000301.1:0-6616 GCA_964516695.1 uncultured Blastocatellaceae bacterium | reverse complement strand
TCTGCTTTTCGGAACTGTGGTTGAGGGGTAGCGTGTAAGATCGTTGAGTGTTTGCCCGAATTAGAGCGCTCGACGGTGGTTTTGATTTCATGGAAGTTGTTTTTAGGCTCCGGGATTGCAGCCGCGCTTTTGTTAGTCACTCATTTTTGCTGGTCACTCAAATTTCGAGAAGGTGTGAAATGAAAACATCCGTTCGTATTCGTTCGTTGGCATCCTTAATTGTCATCTTCTGTCTGCTGGCTACGCCGGTGACGGCCTTCGCCAAAAAGGGAGAAAAGCATTTCAAGGAAGGCTTAAAGTATGAAGCCGCGCAGCAATGGGAGCGCGCCGCGCAGGAATTTACGCTGGCGGTCGCCGCCGACCCTTCCAACACCGAGTACCAGCTACACTATCGCCGCGCCGTCTTCAACGCCTCGCAGCAATACATGCAGCAGGGCCGCTCCCTTGCCGAGCAGCGCGATTACGTCGGAGCTTACAACGCCTTTCGACAAGCGTACGGTTATGACCCTGTGAATCAACTGGCGCTCTCCGAGATGGAGCGTATGCTGCGGCTGCAACGAGAGAAAGAGGGTGATGGCAGCGAGGAGGGGAGCGGCAACGGCCCACGCATCGCTCCGACTTCGCTGCGGCAGCAGGGCGGCGGCAGTAGCGGCGATATGAGTCCGGCGACGCCGCGCACGCCTTCAACCACGCGCACGTCGCAGCAGGAAATCGTGCCGCCGCCGAGCGCCGCCGAGCGCCTTCGCGTTATCACTTTCAGCGGCGACCTCAAGCAGTTTATTCGTAACCTGGCGACCGAACTCGGCCTTAACGTTCTCTTCGATACGCAATCTTTCCGGCAGGCGCGCACCATCGAAGTCAACCTGCGCGACGTGACGACGGCGCAAGCGCTCGACCACATCTTCCTGCAAGAAAATCTCTTCTTCCAGAAAATCAGCCGCCGCACGATTCTCGTCGCAGACCAAACGCGCCGCCCGCAGTATCAGCAACTCGTCATCCGCACTTTCTATCTCTCAAACATCGACCCGCAGGACGCGCGCAATTTGATAACGGCGGCGATTCCGCCCAATCAAGGACGCCCGCAGGCCATCGTGCTGCCCGACAAGGCGACCAATTCCATCACCGTCCGCGATACGGCGGAAAACATCCGGCTGATTGGCGAAATCCTGCAAAGCATTGATAAAGACCGCGCGGAAGTCGTGATGGATGTCAGCATCTACGAAGTGTCGAGCCGCGACCTGCTGCAGTTCGGTAATCAACTCGGCTCGCAGGACGGCAGCGTAATTTCGCTTGGCGGAACAAGCGCTGTGCGCGGCGTCGGTGGCAGCCAGCAGGTAGCCAATCAGGTCTTCGGCTCGGTGCCGACGGCGATTGGCGCGGCCATCATCCTGCCCACTTCGGCGCTCAGCGCATTTCAAGATAAGAACCGCAGCCGCCTGCTGGCTTCAACGCAGGTGCACGCCTTCAACGGCGAAGAATCATCGGCGCGCATCGGCCAGCGCGTGCCCGTTCAGACCGCGCAGACCTATCCGTTTAGCACGACGACAGGCACGACGACAGGCACGGGAACAACCGGCGGCGTTTTTGGCAGCGGCTTTCCCGTTATTCAGTATGAGCCGACCGGATTGACCTTAAAGTTTACGCCGCAGGTCTTCCCGAATTTGGACGTGCAAGTCAAAATGTCCATCGAGTCGAAAGACATTCTCGGCGCATCGAGCCTGACGCCCACCTTTACCGAGCGCACCCTGACCGGCACGGCGCGCATTCAGAACAATCGCACGATGATGCTCGCCTCAGTGGCGCAAGATACGCAGTCAAACGGGCGGCGCGGGCTGCCCATCCTGAGCGGGCTGCCCATCTTGGGTCGCTTGTTCAGCGCTCCGACGCGCAACAACAATAAGACGGACATCGTCATCGCCGTCACGCCGCGCGTGCTGCGCGCTCCGGCTGTGACGCCGCGCGACGAACTCATGCGCCCCTCCGGCACGTTGCAGACGCCAACCAGCGGTTCTCTCGAAGCGATGGTGCAGGAAGCCGAACGCGAAGAGCAACTGGCCTTAGCTCGTCGCCCGCAGACCAACGTGGTCGCGCAAGCACCGGATGCACAACAGCAACAGCCGGATTACGTGCCAGCGCCTCAAGCGGCGTTGCCGGATAGCACGACGACAACGAACGCTGCTGCCGCGACGACCGCTCAGCCGAGCAATGCGCTGGCGGCTCCGCCCGCCGCAGCAAACAACGCGCAGCCTCAGAGCGCGCCGTCGGGTACGCTCAACGTCGCGGCTGCGTTAGCGCAATACATGGATACGGCTGCGCTCAACACGAGCGCGAGCGTCGCCAGCGGTAAATCCGTCGAGACGCCGCAGCCCTTGAGTCTCGCTCTGACGCCGCCGCAGCCAACATCCGCCGCACCAGCATCTACGCAGCCTGCGGAAGCCATCACCAGCACGACGCAGGAGACAGCAGCAACAACAACGCCGCCGCCGTCCTATGCGCGGCCCGCGATAACTGCTAAACCGGCCGCTGTTGACAAAATAAAGAATGAGATTTTGGGAACTGCTCCGGCAGCACAACCCGCAGCCGTCACTGCCGAACTGCGTTTGATGCCCGCTCAACAGGAGATGCGCGTCGGAGAAAAACAGAAGCTTGCGCTCACGCTGATTTCAAACACGCCGTTCAACTCAGCGATGATTAGGCTGCGTTTCGACCCACGCTTTATCTCCGTGCGCGGCATCAGCCAGGGCGACTTTTCCACTAGCGCCCCGACCGTCATGCAGTCCATTGACCCGTCGGGGATAGTGACGATTTCCTTGATGCCGCCCGCTGGCGTCAACTTCAAGACGGGCGCAAACGTGCTCGTCTTCCTCGACATAGAAGCAACGGCCGCGGGCGAAAGCGCGCTCAGCTTTGAGAAGAATAATGTCCATCTGTCGTCCAGCGGTGTGCAAGCGACGCCGCAACTCTTCGAGAGCAAGATAGTGGTGAAGTAGGGCTGTGAAAGTCTTTATCGAACAGCATTGGTTCAAAGTGCGGCGGCGCGTCGCCGCGTCTCGCGCTGAGCGGGGCTTCACGCTCATCGAGTTGATTATGACTTTGACCGTGCTGACGGTGATGACGCTGGGCGTGATTCCGTTGATTAAGGTCTCGGTCAAACGCCAGCGCGAGCAACGCCTGCGCGAAGAGTTGCGCCAGATGCGGACGGCGATTGACCAGTTTCATCGCGAAGCGATTGCGGGCGCACAACTTCAAGGACAGCAGGGGCAGCAGGGACAACAAGGGCAACAGGGTCAGCAGGGTGGGCAGCTTTTTGTAGACCCGCGCGTCAGGGTAGCCATCACAGACCAACTAATCTTCGGCTCGGATAATCCAGACCGCTACCCGCCAGACCTTGAAACGCTCGTGAAGGGCGTGAGCGTGACGCCGATTCCCGGTGCGGGGGGCACGGGCGGCGGCGGCATCGTCGGCTTGAGCGGCTCAGACCAAAAGGCGACGGATAACACCTTGACCTCGACGAAGAAGAAAGTTTACCTGCGCTCGCTTCCCATTGACCCGATGACCGGCGAGGCCGATTGGGATTTGCGCTCGACCTACGATTCGCCGGACGCCTCATCTTGGGGCGGCGAAAATGTTTTCGATGTGCGCTCGAAGTCCACGGAGACGGCGCTCGATGGAACGAAATACAATGAATGGTGAAAAGATAGACAGCGAGATGCGCAGACACAAAGAGGCGGCGCTTGATAGGTCGCTGCATCGTGTCCGTGTGTCTTTGCGTCAGCGCGCCAGCGCGCCAGCGGCCTTGGGTTTTACGCTGCTCGAACTGATGATTGTGATTTCCATCGTCGTCATTCTCGCATCGGTCGCGTTGCCGCAGTATCAGAAGGCCACGCGCCACGCGCGCGAAACCGTGCTGCGCGATGACCTCTTTCAAATGCGGAAGCTGATTGACCAGTATGCGGCGGATAAAGGCAAACTGCCGCAGTCGTTGGATGAACTGGTCACAGAGGGCTACCTGCGCGAGATTCCCGAAGACCCGATTACGGGCGAGAAAAACTGGGTGCTCGAAATGGGCGATGACCCGGCCTCGCGCGAAGGCGGCACAGGCATTGGCAACGTCCGCAGCGCTTCCACCGATACCGGCTCCGACGGCAGACCTTACAGTGAATGGTGACACGATTGTAAATTTTGATTTTAAATGTTTGATTTTTGATTATGTAAGGCTGTAGAGCGCTGCAACAGATTTTATAAAGTCAGATTCGCAGAATCCGTCCTCTTCCAATCAAAAATCAAACATCTAAAATCAAAAATTCCTTTATGCCCGCTAATCCTTTCAGCCAACTCGTCGCGCCGCGTTATCCGTCGGCTGCGCTCGGCATCGAGAGCAGTAACGCCACGGTCGTCCATCTTGACTATCGCCGTCGCGAAGGCTTCATCTTAAAGCGCGCCGCGACGCTGGCGCTGCCCGCCGGATTGGTCACGCCCGGTTACGATGAGCGTAATATTCAGGATGCTGACGCGCTGGCCCAATCGCTCAACGACGTGGCGCTGGGGGCTGGCCTTGGACGACAGCAGAAGTGGTCGGTCGCGTTGCCGGAGGCCGCGACGCGCACGCAGATTATCACGCTGGAAAGCGCGCCCGCTTCCCGCTCCGAGTTGGAAGAAGTGCTGCGCTGGAAAATAGAGCGCGGCTTCGCCGCGAAAATCGAAGACCTGCGCATCTCTCGCGATAAATTAACGCCCGACGCGCAAGGCCGCGCGCGTTATCTGCTGACGGGCATACACCTCAGTGTGCTCGAAGAGTATGAGATGGTCTTTGCTGCGCTCGGCTGGCGCACAGGGTTAATTCTCCCGCGCCATATGGGAGAGGCGCGCTGGCTCGTGCGGAGCAGTCCCGTCGGAGACGCGCTGCTGCTCAGTTCACACGCCGAAGGCTTCACGGCGCTGCTCGTGCGCAATCGCCAACCGCTCATCATGCGGTCCATACTGTGTGAAGACGCTGACCGCGATGACGAGTTGTATCGTCTACTGCTGTTTTATCGTGACCGCTTAACGCCCGCCGATGCGCCCGCCAATTCTCTCCAAACTCTGCTGGTTGTCGGCGACGGCTTCGATAAACAACACGTCAGCGAAAGCATTGCCGAAACGCTCGATACTTCCTTGCGCGCCCTCGGCCCCGCCGATGTCGGACTCAAACTGCCTTCCAACGACTTGAGCTTCGATGCCATCGCCGCGCCCGCCGGTCTCGCCGCGCTCGCATGGAAGTAAAGCACTAAATTCAGGCATCGGGAAAGGGCCAAAGTCATATAGACTAAGGGGAACGGAAAACCAGTGACAGCGGGTTTTTAGTCTCCCATTCTGAATTGCAGTCTCCTGACTTCTCGGCCTGAAACTTTTGCAGTTTAAGACTCGTAAAACCCTGGCATCATGAGTATGAGTGCAGCTATTCCCCTGAAAAATGTGAGTGTGGTCGCGGATTGCGACCTTGTGACGCGCGCGATTGCGGGGCGCGAGGATGGCTTTGAAGAGCTTGTGCGTCGTTACCAGCGACCAATTGCCGCCTACGTCTATCGCATGGTGGGCGATTACGACGCGGCGCTCGACCTAACGCAGGAAGTCTTCATCAAGGTCTACGGCTCGCTCACGCGCTATCGCTCCGAGTACAAATTCTCGACGTGGATTTACAAAATCGCGCACAACGCGGCCGTTGACCACCTGCGACGACATTCGACGCGCGAGCAATCGCTTGTGAAGCAAGCGGACGGCGAACAGTATGACCTGCCCGTTGAGAGCGGGCGGCTCTCGCCGGAGCAGGAGAGCGAGAAAGCCGAGCGGTGCGCCGAGATTGAAGCGGTCGTCCGCCAGCTTCCAGCGGCCTACAGGGAGTTGATTGTTCTTCGCCATTCGCATGATTTGAGCTACGACGAGATTGCCGATGTGACGGGCCTGCCGCTGGGCACCGTTAAGAATCGCCTCTTCCGCGCGCGTGAGGTCATGCGCCAGCAGTTTGTCGAGCGCGGGATTACGGGCATTTAAAATTAAAACTCTAATGACGGACGCCGCTTCCAGACAACAGCAAACTTGCCAGCGCGAAGACATCGCCGCTTATTTAGACGGTGAGCTGGATGCCGGGTCAAGCGCGCTCTTTGATGAGCATCTCAAAGCGTGTGAGAGTTGCGCGGCGGAGTTGCAAGAGCAGCGGCGTCTTTTGTGCACGCTCGATTTCGCGCTCGGAGGAAGCGAGGTCTCAGAGCTTCAGCTTCCAAAAAATTTCTCCGAGATTGTCACGGCCCACGCGCAGACGAGCGAACTGGGCAGCCTGCGAAGAAAGCCTGCGGAACGCGGGCGCGCTCTACGCTTATGCCTCGCGCTCGGGTTAGCATCCTTCGCTTTGCTTGGCAGCGCTGCTGTGAGCGAATCGGTGTTGAAGCCGCTTGGCCTGCTCTTCAGACATGCCGGAACTCTTTTGGGTTTTCTGGGCCGCGCCCTCTATGATTTTGGGGCGGGCGTGGCCGTCATCGCGCGCGGCGTCGGCGGTCATACTATTTTCGAGTCGCAGCGTTTGACTCCGCTCGTTTTTCTCCTGCTGGCGATTGCCGCCGTTCTACTCTCACGTTTAATC
>CAZEZJ010000300.1:0-6628 GCA_964516695.1 uncultured Blastocatellaceae bacterium | reverse complement strand
TCTGCGATGCTGCCAATCATGCCGTGAAAATGAATCTCCGAGCCGGAGAGCACGAGCAGCACGTCTCCGGAATGATAGCGCGGGTCATCGAGCTTGAAGCGAACGACCGTGGCCTGCCCGTTTTCCTGCTCAAGAGTCTCGAAATCAAAGTCGTCGGCATCGGCCAGATAGGTCTGCGAATTATTCGCATTTCTTTGCTCGTCAGGCATGGGTCTTTTACCTCGCAGACAGCGCACGCCGGCGCGGGCCGTCCGTCTCCGTTGTTGAATGTCTCAAAAGCTGCTCGGCTTATCTTTCAGGTGAAGCACAGAGTGTAACAACATACGCGAAGAGCCACAAACGCGGCGCGTGCGTGTCATGGCTGCGCCCGCGCGCCGTCTTGCAGAACGCGGCACGCGCTTGGACTGAAAAGCGAAATCAATTATTGTAAATTCCGACGCCGTATAAACTGTGTATGATGACAGCTAAATTAAACGCGCAAGGGAGAAGCACGCGCTTGGCCGCGAACACGGAGCAACAGCGAACGCGCAAGATTATCAGCCTACTGAAGCGGGCCTATCCAGATGCGCGTTGCAGCCTGAATCATACCAACCCGCTCGAACTTCTCGTCGCCACAATCCTCTCCGCTCAATGTACGGACGAGCGCGTTAATATAGTGACGGCTTCACTCTTTCGTAAATATCGCTTGTGCGAGGACTACTTGAAAGTGCCCGCCAGCGAGCTTGAGCAGGATATTCGCTCGACAGGTTTCTACCGCAACAAGGCCAAAGCGATTCAAGGCGCTTGCCGGATTATCAGCGAGCAGCACGCGGGAAATGTGCCCGCTGAACTGGACGCGCTGGTGGCGCTGCCCGGTGTCGCACGCAAGACGGCGAACGTCGTGCTCGGCAATGCGTTCGGCATTACGTCGGGCATCGTCGTTGACACGCACGTCGCGCGTCTCGCGGCACGCCTCGGCCTGTCAGCAGAGCAGCAGCCTGAAAAGATTGAACGCGACCTGATGACGCTTGTGCCGCGCGCAGATTGGATTAACTTCTCCCACCTGCTCATCTTCCACGGGCGCAAAATCTGCAAAGCCCGCACACCGCTCTGTCTTGAATGCACGATTGAGCCGCTCTGCCCGTCGTCTTTGCTCAAGGCGAACGCAGCACCATAAACGACAGAGAAGCTACTGCCGATTCAACGTGCTGACTTCATCGCTTGCTGGCGCGTCAGAAAGTTTCTGATTTCTCGCCTTAGTTTCAAGCCTCGCTGCTGAGCTTGATTTCGTCGCCCACGGAGGGACGGCCAAAAGCTTCCCAAGCGTTGCCGCCGCGCAGGAAGAGTTCCATCCAGCGAGTCTCCACCTTGTCTTTATCTTTCCAGCCGCTACTGCCCGGCGCGAAGGTCAACTGCCCGTGTTCGACTTCAAAGCTGCCGTCGCTGGCGATGGCTTGCCGTTCGGTGTGGCCGATGCGAACGCGTAAGGGAGCGCCGCCCGCGCGTTCGCTGGTGGAGGTTGAGTTAAACGTCGTCTTCAGATTGCCGTACCCGTCTATGTAGGCGATGCGGCTCGACGGCACATCAGGAATCAAGGTCCGGTCAATTTCTTCCGCGAGGGCGTCCGGTTGGCCGAGCGCGATGCTGGCTGCGGCCTGCGGAAAGAGGTCGCGAGAGCGAAACTGCGAACCGGCGTCGGCCACCGCCGCCCAGCGCAACTCTTCCGCCGACTCACGGACGAAAGAGAACGCTTCGCCCGCGTTGACACCGATGACGCGCACGCCCGTCGGCAATCGCGCGAAGGCCAAACGCTCGCCCGCATTGGCAGCACGCGCCTCTTCGTCATCAGCTCTCGGCGCGACGTTGTGATAGATGAGCGTTCCGGCTGGCGCTTCGTTCATGCCCAGTTGAGCGATGCAGAATCCGGCGGCCAGCGTGGAGAAGGCCGGAACGGGTGTCAGCACCGGCTCGGCGTCAGGCAGGTAAAATTTGATGCGTTGGACAACTTCGGCAAAGGCCAAATCGCCTTGCCCATAATCTGCGATGATGTGAACCAGCATTCGAGAACCTCCCGTGTTCGTGTTGAAAAATAAGCTATCGTTGAACCAAAATTTGTCGGCTGTCTTGCGACTACCACTTGAGCAGTTGTTCTTCGTCCAGCCAATCGCGCGTCATGTCGCACCAGAGCGCGAGGCCCTGCCAAGCCTTGAAGCGCGAGTAATGGCGTGCAATCTTTTTATCTGAACACGCGCGCCCAGAGCCGTGCGTGCGTGTAAACTTGGCGCGCACCCAGGAGTCTAGCGCCAGCCCGTCGTAGCGGCCCAGCAGCTTCAAAAGATTTTCCGCCGCGTAGTCGCCAACACCCTTCACGCGCTTCATCTCGCGCTTGAGTTCCGCCGTCGGCAACTCACTGTGCAACCAGCTTTCGACTTTAAGCGCGCCCGCCGCAACCTCCTCGGCCAACTCTTTCAAATACGGAGCACGATAACCTGCACGCACTTCGTCACGATAAAAACTGACTGGCGCATGGGCCATCTCTGAGGGCGACGGAAACGTGCGGCGGCCATCGTCTGCTTCAAGGCCCAGATTATTGACCAACCCCGTCACCATCTTTTTCGTCAGCGCCCAAGAGCAATTCGTGGTGCAAATGGTTTTGACCAAATCTTCGAAGACGGTCGGCGCGCGAAGCAAACGGCCCGCTCCCTCCTGTGCAATCCATGCGAAGCCGGAATCGTCGGCCACGGCGCTATAAAAGCCGTCCATGTCATCGTCGAGCCTCAGCATGTGGCGCACGTCGCGCTCAATGCGGCTGATAGCACGCGCGCCAAGCTTGCGCGTCGTGCTGATGTTGAGACCGCGTTTCCCATTCTCGATAGAGACCGTCACGGGCTTTGCGCCAACGGCTTCAATGGGGCGCACGAGCCGCCAGCTTTTCGAGTCAAACTCAAAGGGCAGCAATTGACACCAGCCGTGGCTGAGAATTGTCCGCCGGTAATTAAAGTTGGGCGGCGTCTTAATCGCGAATTCCATCGTAGGGCAATTGTGTCGAAGCCGCCTCGATATTGCAAATTCAGAATCTTTATCCTATGCTCCACGCCGACGGGCCACGCACAACTTAAATTGAGCGCCTCATGTGCCTCCCAAAGCCTGAGCCGCACGGGTTGAGAGCGTTGCCGGACAAGCCGTAGCTGACCAACTCATGCGTTCTATCATTCTCAAATACGTTTCCTGAAGAAGAATATGCAAGCTCCTCCACAAACCGCCGCCCCTGATAAAGTCCATCGTTATCCATGCCCTTCATGCGGGGCGATTCTCGTTTTCGACCCGCAGGCCGCCAGCCTGCTGTGTCCTTACTGCGGTTGGAAACAGGAGATTCCAAAGAGCGCCGAGCAGGTGCAGGAGCGCTCGTTCGAAGAATATTTGCGCCCGCGCGCGGGACAACTGGAAAGGTTGGCCCAGAACGCGCTGGAAGTGCAGTGTTCGAGTTGCGGGGCGATTGTGACGTTTGTGCCGCCGGAGGTGGCGCGCGAGTGCGACTTCTGCGGCGCGAAGATTGTGGCCCAGCCAAAGTCCGCCGACCCGACGGTCGCGCCCGAAGGCGTCTTGCCGTTTCGCATCGCGCAGCAGCAGGCGAGCGCCGCCGTCAAACAATGGATTTCGACGCGCTGGTTTGCGCCTAATGCGCTGAAGAAATTCGCCAGCCCCGATGCCATTGACGGCGTCTATCTGCCCTTTTGGACTTACGACACGCACACCACCAGCTACTACACGGGCGAACGCGGTGAGCACTACTACGACACGGAGTACTACACGGAGACCGACAGCCAGGGCAACAGCGTGCAGAAAACGCGGCAGGTGCAAAAGACTCGCTGGTATTCTGCCTCCGGCACCGTCGCGCGCTGGTTCGACGACATTCTCATACCGGCCACGCGCTCTCTGCCCGTCAATCGTCTGCGCGCGCTTGAGCCTTGGGACTTGCAGGAACTCAGAGCCTACGAGCCAGCTTATCTCTCAGGCTTCAAAGCGCAGCGTTATCAGGTGGAATTGCCGGAAGGCTTCGAGCAGGCCAAGCAAGTTGCGGCCGGCGTCATTGAGGGCGACGTGCGCCGCGACATCGGCGGCGACGAACAGCGCGTTCACAATATCTCGACTAACTATTCGGCTATCACCTTCAAGCATCTGTTGCTGCCCGTCTACGCGGGCGCATACAGGCTCAATCAGAAAGTCTATCAGGTAGTCATCAATGGCCGCACCGGAGAAGTGCAGGGTGACCGCCCCTACAGCGTTTGGAAGATTACGCTCTTCATTCTCGCCATCATACTGGTGCTGGGTCTCTTCTTCGCCATCTTCAGCGGAGGACAGAATTAACAATTCTCTAGGGAGGCGGCACGGCGGAAAGGCCATAGAGGGTTTCGGCGGCGACGAAGGCCCATTCGGAGGTGGCTTTGCGTGTGGCTTCTTCACCGAGGTCAACGACCATGTGGCCGAGCGCGCGGCGAACACGCACGATGTCTTCGCTGGCCGCGCCATACTTCTCGGCACGCTTGAGCCAGCGCACGGCGCAATCAATGGCCCACGGATGCCAGAGGAATCCGACCGATTCGTTCATGCGATATTCGCGGCCCGTGTTGGGGTCGGAGACAAAAGCGATGTGTTCGCCTTTGGCCGTCGGGAATTTCAGGTCGCGCGTGTAGGTTTGGGCCAGATGAAGAGGAATCTGGTCGAGAATTTTCTGTGGAATCTTGAATCCCGTTTCGGCTTCGGCGCGCAGCAGAAGAGAATAGATTTCGAGTGTCAGCCCGTCGAAGATTTCGTTAACTTCGTCGGCAGTTCCTTTCCAGCCGGGCGGGTTCGATTTTTCGTTGAAGTTATTAACGAGCCATTGCGCCGTGGCCTGAAGCATTGCATCGCGCCGCTCTGTGCTGCCTTCCCAAGGAAGATTGGCCTTGCGTGTTTCCAGCAGCACGAGCAGGGCGACCGTGGTGGTATAGGGGTCATGGAAGGCCGGGTCTTTCTGGTAGGGAAAGAGATTCCAGCCGCCTGTTTCGAGCAGCCTGTAGACTCGCGTGGCTTCCTGTGCGTAATTTAGATACGACTCGAAACGCTGTCGCTCCGCGCCTTCGAGCAGTCCGGGGCGACCAAGCGCTACTGTCACCGCTCCGAGCGTCCAGAGCGTCGGCACACCTTCAACGCTCTCCGAAGTTGCGAGCACAAAATTTTTCTTCTCGTCTATCAACACCTCGCCCGACCAGCCGTATTTGATGCCTTTGACTTCCGGCGCAACGCCCGCCTTAAACGGCATCGCCAAGAGCGGTACAAACTCGCGCAACTCCTCAAGGCTAACGTCCGGCGCATTGAAGACGGCGAACAGCACCTGACTATGTGACCAGACATCGCCGCCTTTTTCCGGCGCGCCGATATTATTCGCCAGCCATCCCTCTGGCAGCCGTGCTCGTTTGAGAGCATCGAGCATCGCGCGGCGACTCGTGGCTGCCGACTGTCTCACTTCCGCATCGGAGCGAACGGGCCTGAGCAGCGAAGCGTTGTGACGGTCTAGAAATCTTCTCACACCTTCGCCGCCCGGGACGTTGATGTTTGCGTCGGCGGCGAAGACGTAGACCAGTAGCGACATTAAGATGAAGCCGACGATGCTGGCCGCGATGCGCAGCTTGAGATAAAACTGTCGCTGCTTCTCGCGTTGCTTCAGCTCGTCGTAGCCGACGCTCAAAATGCCTGACAGCAGCTTGAGCTTAGCGTTGGCCCGCCCGTCTTTGCCCTTGCGCGCGTCCGCCGCAATCGGCTCGGTCGGTTCTTCAGTCAATTCGCCGTCGGCCCCGACGCGAAACCTCACGGCAGGCGGGAAACACTCCAACTGCCCGCTATCCGGCTTCGCGTTTGGCTCGCCGTCAATGATGAGGCAGAGCACGCGATGCTCTCTATCGAGCGACTTGAAGCCTTTAATCTCCTCGTTGACCCACTTGGAAATGGCAGACTTCGGAGAGCAGATGACGATGATGTAGCGTGATTGTGTGAGCGCCTGCTTGATGTTGCCGCCGAGGTCGGAAGCTCCCGGCAGTTCATCGCGGTCGCGAAAGACGGGGAAGAGACGGCGGGGAATAGTTCCGACCGGACTCTGCCGCCCGACGAGTTTTTTGGGAACCCTGTAGGTCTCCAGCGACTTGTGCAGCCATTCGGCCCACTCCTCATCGGCGTGGCTATAGCTGATAAAAGCCCAGTACTTATAGTTATCCTGCGGCGTTGATGCTGTCTCTTGTGGCGAGGCGTTACTCATTTTCCGGCTGATTGACAAATTCCTCAAGACCCTAGTTTACGTCCCGTCAGCATACTTGTCGGCGGGCAATACGTTTGCTGCTCTATCTCC
Organism: uncultured Blastocatellaceae bacterium; assembly: GCA_964516695.1. GTDB lineage: Bacteria > Acidobacteriota > Blastocatellia > Pyrinomonadales > Pyrinomonadaceae > DASVTR01. Next base: position 267 of record CAZEZJ010000300.1, on the reverse strand, counting down.
ACGAATCCGGCGTCTTCGAGCCAGCCGCGATAGGTCGAAACGTCGCGCTCGACATCCGGTGCTTGCCAGTTGATGTCTTGCAGGCAAAAGAGCACGGGAATCAGCGGGCTTGTCCGGCCATCGTCTAGAACGTAGCCGCTCAGGATAATTGCTCCGCCATCAGGCAGCCGCTCATAAATTCTCTTAAAAAGTTTGCGATTCGTCTCTTCGTTGGCGACCGACAGCAGATTGGCTAAGAGCGCCACGTCGAAACCCGCCGGCAACTCG
>CAZEZJ010000299.1:984-6654 GCA_964516695.1 uncultured Blastocatellaceae bacterium | reverse complement strand
GGATGAAAGCATTATGCCCGTCTCTCCCAAGTTTGTCAGCAACACAAAAAGAAAGACGGCCCAGGCGAGCCGTCTTTCTGCTACTTAAAAATTTTACCAACCGCTCTTTCAGGCTTGAGAATCCAACCTCTCAACTCTCAAATTCAAGCGCTCACTCGGTTGAAATCGTGCCCTCGTTATTGAGCGCCGCGTGCATCGTATGCCACGAAAGGCTGGCACACTTGACGCGGGCCGGAAACTCGCGGACACCGGAAAAAATCGTCAGCCGGCCGAGATTATTCTCCTCCGCTTCCTCATCCAATTGGCCCGTCACCATCCGGTGAAACTCGTCGAACAACTTTTCGGCTTCCTCTTTAGTCTTGCCTTTAACGCTCTGCGTCATCATGCTCGCCGCGGCCTTCGAGATGGCGCACCCAGAACCCTCGAAACTGATGTCCTTCACCTGCTCATCTTCAAGCTGCATGTAAACGACTAGCTGGTCGCCGCACAGCGGATTGTAGCCCTCGGCGGTGCGGTTCGCTTCCTCAAGCCGGCGAAAATTGCGCGGCTTCTTATTGTGGTCGAGAATTACCTGCTGGTAGAGATCGCTCAGTTCGGACATATTAAATCAGCCTTGATAATATTGTTGCACTCTAACGAAGTTCAGTTAGTCCCAGAATGTAAACGAGTCAAAGAACTGCTGCACGTCTTGGGGAAATGTCGAACTTCCGGGGGCCACCTTTTTACGAACTACCGTCAAGGTATACATGTGTTGACCAATCAGGAAAACTCTCATGTACGTCGCCGCATTCCGCTCCTCGATAATAAACTCGGTTCCTAATCTTCCATTCAAAATAACATCGCTCTGCTTCAGCAGCCGGCCGCGATTTTTGCCCATCGCTTCCGCGCTTCCGCGATAAGCTTCTCTGAGCAGTTGTTCATCATCAGTTTTCTCTTCGTCAAACTCGACATACTGGGCAGCCCAGTCTGTCTCATCCTGAGTAAGTTTGTATCCTTCCAACAAGGGCACGACTTCGTCGCTCGGTTTTAGAGCCGGCTCACTGGGGAACAGAACTCTGAAACGACATTTATCCGAAATCACTTCTTTCCAACCCTTAACGGATGAAACCTTAACAGTCTTTAATGCTTGAGCCTTGGCGAGAGAAGCATTAACGGTCTGCCCGCAGCCTGTCTGCGCCGAACCGAGAAGACAGATTGACAGGCAGGAGAAAGCAATTAGCTTAATTGCTCGCCCGCGATATGTTCCTCTAACGCGCAAAGCTTGCCTCGCAATAATCAACTAAAAATTTCGATGACCTGCTCGATGGTACGCGCCAGCGTGTCAATTTCTTCCTTCGTGTTGTAGAAGGCAAACGACGCGCGTGCGGTCGCGGGCAGATTAAAGCGTTGCATCACGGGTTGCGCGCAGTGATGTCCGGCGCGAACCGCGATGCCTTCCTGGTCAAGAATCGTGCCGATGTCGTGCGGATGCACGTTGTCAATCACAAACGACAGCACGCTGGCCTTCTCGCGCGCCGTGCCGATAATCCTCACCCCTTCGATGCTGCCTATCCGCTCGGTCGCATAATCAAGAAGCTGCTGCTCGTAAGCGACCGATTGCTCGCGCCCGATGCCGGTCAAATAATCAATCGCGGCTCCGAGACCAATCTGCGAAGCGATGGCCGGCGTGCCCGCTTCGAATTTGTTCGGCAGGCCAGCATAGGTCGTCTTCTCGAACGTGACGGTGCGAATCATATCGCCGCCGCCCTGAAACGGGTTCATCTTTTCCAACAGTTCGGCCTTGCCGTAGACGATGCCGCTGCCCGTCGGCGCAAACATCTTGTGGCCGGAGAAGACGTAAAAATCACAGTCGAGGTCTTGCACGTCTATTGACAGATGGACGATGCCCTGCGCGCCGTCAATGAGCACGGGGACGCCATACTTATGCGCGCGATTGATAATCTCTTTGATGGGATTGATGGTGCCGAGCGCGTTGGAGATGTGTGTGACGGCGACGATTTTCGTCCGCTCGTTCAAGAGCGCGTCATACTCGTCAAGAATAAGCTCGCCCGCGTCGTTCATCGGAATCACGCGCAAGCGCGCGCCCTTCTCCTCGCAGAGCATTTGCCACGGAACGATGTTCGCGTGATGCTCCATCGCGGAGATGATGACCTCGTCGCCCTCTTCGACAAACTTGCGACCGTAGCCGTGCATCACTAGATTGATGCCTTCGGTCGCGCCGCGCACGAAGATACATTCCTTAGCATCGCGCGCGTTGATAAATCGCTTGACCTTCTCCCGCGCTCCTTCGTAAGCGGTGGTTGCGCGCTGGCTCAGATAATGCACGCCCCTGTGAATGTTCGAATGTTCTTGTTCGATGTATGTGCTGCCGCGGTCAATGACGACCTGCGGAACCTGCGAAGACGCTGCGTTATCGAGATAGACGAGCGGCTTGCCGTTGACGGTCTGGCGCAACACCGGAAAATCCTCACGGATGCGCTCGACATCCCACTCGCCACCAGCTTGCGGCGCTGCAACGATTGATGATTTCTCTGTAGCAAACATATCTAAAAATTTTACTCATCGTTTCATTGCTTCATCTGTCCATTGATTACATGAGCAAATGATTCAACGATTCAATTCTTCATGCTTCCAAACGAGCGTGCAGACGATTTAAGACCGCTGCGTCCAGTTGCGCCCTGATGGATTCAATCTTAATCTTCTCTATCACTTCTTCAGCAAAGCCGTAGGTCAGCAGATTGCGCGCGATGTCTGGATGCAGGCCACGGCTGGCTAAGTAAAAGAGTTCTTCATCTTCAAGCTGCCCGACCGTCGCGCCGTGTGCACACTTCACATCGTCCGCGAAAATCTCCAACTGCGGTTTCGTATCAACGCGCGCTTCATTTGAAAGGAGCAGATTCCTGTTGGTCTGCATCGCATTAGTCTGCTGCGCGCCCTCGCGCACAAAGACGCGACCGTTGAAGACGGCGCGCGATTTCCCGTCGAGAATGCCTTTGTAAAGCTGTTGGCTCGTGCAATGCGGCTCGCGATGGTCTATCAGCGAGTGTGTATCGGCGTGCTGGCCGGAGCCGACGATGTACAAGCCATCCACCGAACACTCAGCGCCTTCCTGATTGAACGTAATGCTGATGTCGTGACGCGAGAGTTGCGCGCCGAGCGTGATGGTCGTCGAGTTGAAATGGCTGCTGCGTCCAAGCTCCGCGGTCGTCGTCGCAACGTGGAATGCGTTTAGGCTTTCCCGCTGAACTTTGTAATGCTCTAGCCGTGCGTTATCTTTCAACACGATTTCGACAACCGCATTTGTCAAGTAAGCATCTTCTTGCAAACTGGCATAACTCTCAATAACGGTCGCCTTAGTTCCCTCCTCGCAGACAATCAACACGCGCGGGAATGAAACTGTTTGCACGCTTGACGAATCCGAAAGGAACAGCAGATGAATAGGTGGAATGTTAGCGGGGCTATTCTGAGGAAGATAAACGAAAGCGCCGCCAGCCAAGAAAGCAGTATTCAATGCCGCAAAAGCATTCTTGTCATAGTCTGCGCTCCGCGCCAGATATTTTCGCGCGAAATCAGAGTTGGAATCCTCTTGCAGCGCGTCGGCCAAGCTCATCACAACCGGAACAGTGTCGTCTAAGCCACTATAAGGTGACAAATCGGGACGATAAATCCCGTTAACAAACACTAGCTGGTAATGTCCAGACTCTTTATATAAAAGGCTTTGGAGTCTCTCCCTATCAATGTCGCCAGTGATTTCGGGACGCCCAAAGGCGGTCTCAAACTTCGCTTTCGCAATCGGCGCGACGTTCGTGTATTTCCAGCCTTCCTCATCAACGGTCGGGAAACCCATTTGCTCAAAGCGGTCTATCGCGCTTTCGCGCAGGCGCTCGACCCAAGCGGCGCTCCTTTGCGCGCGGGTGCCTGCTTGCAGCGTTTGCAACGCCTCCCGATAAATGTTCTTCTCTTTTGCTGTTTGAGTAACCATCTCTTCTTTTAGTTTGCCTGCGGAGTGCTCGCCGCGCTTTTCTCCGAGACAGCAGCGGCGTTCTTAATCCAGTCGTAGCCTTTCTCTTCAAGTTCCAGCGCCAGTTCCTTCCCGCCTTCTTTGACGATGCGGCCAGAGGCCAGCACATGAACGAAATCCGGCACGATGTAATTGAGCAGGCGTTGATAGTGTGTGACGAGAATGATGGCGTTTTCCGAAGTGCGCAGTTGGTTGACGCCGCCCGCAACAACGCGCAGCGCATCAATATCGAGGCCCGAATCGGTCTCGTCCAAGACGGCGAGTTTCGGTTCGAGCACAGCCATCTGCAAAATCTCGTTGCGCTTTTTCTCGCCGCCCGAAAAGCCTTCGTTGACCGAACGCGACATAAAGCTGGCTTCCATCTCAACTATCTTCGCGCGTTCCTTCAACAAGTCTTTGAATTCGAGCGGGTCCAGCTCTTCCTGGCCGAGATGCTTTTGCTTCTCGTTGTAAGCCAGCCGGAGGAATTGCGCGTTCGACACGCCCGGCACTTCAATCGGATACTGAAACGCTAGAAAGATGCCTTCGCGCGCGCGTTCGTCGGGCGCGAGTTCCAGCAGGTTGCGGCCCTCAAACAGCACCTCGCCTTTCGTCACCTCATACGCCGGGTGTCCCGCCAGCACCTTCGCCAGCGTTGACTTACCCGAACCATTCGGCCCCATGATGGCGTGCACTTCGCCTTTTTTAACCGTCAGGCTGATGCCTTTAAGAATCTCATTGCCATCAACGGTCGTATGTAAATCACGAATCTCTAACATCTGAAATTTTCACTCCGTAAATTTTCGGGTGCCAGGCGACTGCCAGCAATAGCTCGTAGCAACGTCACCGAACACCCGATAGCTGTCACCCGTTTTTATCCAACACTACCTTCCAACTTCATCCCCAGCAGGCGCGTCGCTTCGACGGCAAACTCCATCGGCAGTTGCAGGAAGACATCCTTGCAAAAACCGTTGATGATGAGCGAGACGGCGTCTTCCTGCGAGATGCCGCGTTGCTGCAAGTAGAACAACTGCTCCTCGCTAATCTTCGAGGTCGAAGCCTCATGTTCGACCTTCGAAGTGTTGTTCATCACTTCGATATAGGGAAAAGTGTTTGCGCCGCAACGCGAGCCGATGAGCATCGAATCACACTGCGTGTAGTTACGCGCGCCCTCAGCCTTTGGCATCACCTTGACGAGTCCGCGATAAGAGTTGTTAGAGCGGCCCGCGCTGATGCCCTTCGAGATGATTGTCGAGCGCGTATTCTTGCCGAGGTGAATCATCTTTGTGCCGGTGTCGGCCTGCTGCGCATGATTGGTCAGCGCGACGGAATAAAACTCACCGATGGAATTATCGCCCTGCAAGATGCAGGAGGGATACTTCCACGTAATTGCCGACCCCGTCTCCACCTGCGTCCATGAAATCTTCGAGTTGCGCCCGGCACACTTGCCGCGCTTGGTGACGAAGTTATAAATGCCGCCGCGTCCTTCTTCATCGCCCGCGTACCAATTTTGCACCGTCGAGTATTTAATCTCAGCATCGTCTAAGGCGATTAGCTCGACGACCGCCGCGTGCAACTGGTTCTTATCAAACTTCGGCGCGGTGCAGCCTTCTAAGTACGAGACGTGCGAACGCTCTTCGGCGACAATCAAGGTGCGCTCGAATTGGCCC
>CAZEZJ010000299.1:0-974 GCA_964516695.1 uncultured Blastocatellaceae bacterium | reverse complement strand
ATGCGAAAGTAGGTCGACAATTCCATCGGGCAGCGAACACCTTTGGGAATAAAGCAGAAGGAGCCGTCAGTGAAGACTGCGCTGTTGAGCGCCGCGAAGTAGTTGTCGTTTGTCGGGACGACCGTTCCCAAATACTTACGCACAAGCTCTGGATGCTCTTGCACGGCTTCGCTGAATGAGCAAAAGATGACGCCGTGCTTTTTCAGCTTCTCTTTGTAGGTCGTCGCCACCGAAACGGAATCGAAGACGGCGTCAACGGCCACGTTCGCCAGTTGCTTCTGTTCCTGCAAAGGGATGCCCAGCTTTTCAAAGGTGCGAAGCAATTCCGGGTCAACCTCATCAAGGCTGGCCTTCTTCGCCTTCTGTTTCGGCGCGCTATAGTAAATGATGTCCTGATAGTCAACTTCAGGATAGCTGATGTTGGGCCAATGCTTCGGCTCCGTCATCGTCAGCCAATGACGATAAGCCTTGAGCCGGAATTCCAGCATCCATTCCGGTTCATTCTTCTTCGCAGAGATGAGCCGAACGGTCTCCTCCGACAATCCTCTGGGAATCATGTCCGCTTCGATGTCGGTGACGAAACCGTACTTGTATTCTTTATTGGCCAGTACTTCAATACTACTCATTGTTGTTTATCCTGCTTCCCCTCTCGCGAGAAAGCTGTTTCTCTAGTTATCAAAAAAAATAATTGCTCGCGATGAACCCTTGCAATTAGGCGCTGCGCTGCGTTGCTCCTGATTGCTGCTGCAACCTTTGAATCTGGTGGATGGTCGCGTCCACGTTCTTTTCCGTGCCCATCAACTGCGCCAACGTAATCTGGCTGAGCGCGTTCTGCACAATCTCATGCAAGCCGACGATAACAGGACGAATGCCGCAGTCGCCCGTGTGCACGCAAACATCCATCACGCCCGTGTAACTCTTGCAATGCGCCTCGACCGCATCCTCATCGAGCACGCGTATCACGTCGCTCAAAT
>CAZEZJ010000298.1:0-6680 GCA_964516695.1 uncultured Blastocatellaceae bacterium | reverse complement strand
TGGGCGCAATGCCGACGTAAGCGTTACCGGAAGCCTGCCCGCTGCCCGCCGCCGCCGAAGCGACGTGCGTGCCGTGGCCGTAAGGGTCGTCCGTTCTGTTCTCGCCCGTGAAGTCCTGATTGGCGACGACGCGGCTCAATCCCAGACTGTTGTGAAACGATGTGTGCTGAGTATCAATGCCGGAATCAAGGATGGCGATGCCGATGCCTGAGCCGTCGAGCGTGGTGTTGATGGGCAGGCCGAGCAGCGAAAACGCGGTCTGCACGCGCACGGATTCCGTGCCCGTTGTGGTTGACAGGTGGCCCGCCGCCGCGATGCCTCTATCCAAAGAGATATAACGAACTTCCTCGCGCTCAGCCAGCGCTTCGGCTGCTGCCAAAGGCAAACTAACCGCACGAGCGTTGAGGTTGCGAAACCTGCGCAACACGCTCGCGCCATGGCCTTGCAGCAGCGAATCAATCAAAGAATTGGTCGTTTGATTAAACTGAATGATGGCGTTCACTCTGGCGCCCGCCTGCCCGTTGCGAACCTGCCCGAGCAGGTCAGACGAGAGTTTGCCGGCGAGGCGGACGCGAGGCTTGGCCGCGGCGCTCTCCTGAATTTCAAAGCGAGTCGGTAAGACAACCAGCAGCAGAATCAGAGTCAGCCCGGCAATGACACGAAAACGCTTGATGTTTTTCACCTGACTTTCCCTTCGCGCAGGCTAGAAACGCGGCATCATTAGAAGTGGTCCGGGGGTTTTTGAAGTTGCGACTCGCGCGTTTGTTTGTCTGGCAAGATTCGTACCTCTGGTGGCCCGATTCTTTCTCTGCCGCTGGCAGCAGTTGGCCTCTGCCGAGGCAGCCGGAAACCAGCGCCCGCAGAGCATCCCAATCAGGTTCGATGAATCGGCGTATCTTGTTAATAGTTAAAGAGAAATATTATTAGCTGAGCCTTTTGCATAGCGAAAAGATGAGGCTTATTTTGCCGCTTTGAGGCTGCTGATGAGCCAGTCTTGAGCTTGGAAGACTAAGCAAAGCCCTGCGGCAGAAAGCAACGGTTGGGACTGCGCTGCGGCGTTTTGCCTCAGCACGCGTCGTGATATGCCTCGTGCCGACGGCCTTTGCAGCCACGCTCTACTCCGCCCTACGCGGCTATAAACGCCTCTTTTCCTGCCTCTTGAAAATCACCGGCTTGCCATCCGCGCGCGCCAAATAGTTGCCGGAGCGCGCAGCTTGAGCTTGCTTTCAAGCAGCGCGCGACCATTGCGTCATGCGTCTCGAAAAGCGAGTTGGCATAACTCTTGCCCGAAGCGATGGCCGCCCCTGAAAATCTGAGGATGTTGTTCGGAGCAATCGAAGCCGAAGAGCATCCGCAGCACTTCTCTCCCCCTTTTGAAACGGAAACTCGCCTGCGCTCAAAGCAATAAAGATAAACTCTGTGGAGGGAGAGTAATGTCTGAGCCACGAAGCGTTAAAAAGAGCTTGCTGATTGCCGATGACCAAGCGGAGATTAGAAGCATCCTGCAAGATTGCCTGTGCAAGACATACGATTGTGCGTCGGTCGGGTCAGCCGAAGAAGCTTTGGCGCTGTTGCAGTCGAGAAAGTTTGACCTAATCTTAAGCGACATTATGATGGACGGGATGAGCGGGTTGGAGATGGTGCCGCAAGTGTTGGCCCGCGCGCCCGAAACCGTCATCATTATGATTAGCGGCACGCAAACCATCGAGAGCGCGATTGCAGCTTTGAGAGCCGGCGCTTTCGATTACGTGATGAAGCCGTTTGATTTGGCCCACGTCGAGTTGATAGTCAAACGCGCCAGCGAACATCAAGACTTGCTGCAAGCCCGCCGTCGTTATGAAAGTCATCTCGAAGAATTAATCAGACAGCGCACGACGGAACTCAACCAAGCGCTGGCGAGCGTAGAGGATTCTTACCGCATGACGCTGAAAGCGCTGGCTGCCGCGCTCGAAGCGCGCGACCACGAGACACACGGCCATTCGGAGCGCGTCGTCTCCTTCAGCCTGCGGCTGGGGCGGGAGCTTGCGCTTGACTCTGAGCAACTACGCTCGCTTGAGTTTGGAGCGCTGCTGCACGACATCGGCAAGATAGGGATTCCCGATTGCATCCTGCGCAAGCCAGCGCCTTTGACAGGCGATGAGTGGCAGGAGATGCGACGCCACCCCATCCTCGGCCAGAGTATCTTGCGCGGCATTAAGTTTCTGGAAGGAGCGGCGATGGTCGTCGGCCAGCACCATGAGAAGTGGGACGGCTCCGGTTACCCGCTGGGCTTGCGCGGCGAGCAGATTAATTTGAACGCGCGCGTGTTTGCGGTGGCGGACGCTTTCGATGCCATCACCAGCAACCGCGTCTATCGCAAAGGCAAGTCTTACGATGCAGCCGTCGCTGAACTAAACGCTCACGCGGGCCGTCAATTCGACCCGCGCATCGTCGCGGCCTTTCGTCGCATCCCGCCCGCGGAATGGGAACAACTCCGCGCGCAGTCGCTCGAAAAGGGGCGCGAGCAAAGCCGCCACGATTTTACGGAAGGTGAACGCTTACTGCCCGCAACGCTTTCTGCCAATATCAACCCGCTCGCGGCCTGAGTCTCATTCGCGCAGCGCACGGCTTGAAGCAGCAGCCATATCATCATTCGCCGGAAACTTAAATGCGTCTCACGCGTATGTAAGAGCAACGTCCGAGGTAGCATGTTCGTCGTCAATCCTCGACCGTCCAAACCGTTAATCTTAATTCAGGAAGAAACTACAGATGAGACTGAGACGCTTCACGTTTCTAATCTTGCTCGCAATCCTCGGCCTGCTCGCAGCGCCCTTGAGGATGAACGCGCAAGTCTTTGCCGAGCAGCGCGCCGCCGCTCACGCCGCTCAATCATACTTGCTGGTCATCAGCAAGCCGGGCGATTCGTTGTTGATTATTGACCCTGTGACTTTGAAAACGCTGGGCCGCGTGCCGACCGGAGAAGGGCCGCATGAAGTCGTAGCCTCGCCCGACGGTAAGACGGCATATGTTGCCAATTACGGTATCGCCGGAAAACCCGGCCAGAGTCTTTCGCTGATTGACCTTGTCGGAAAGAAGGAAATCAAGCGCATTGAACTCAGCGATTTGGTGAGGCCGCACGGGTTGGTCGAAGCGGGCGGGCAGATTTACTTCACGGCGGAAGTCTCGCAATCGGTCGCGCGTTATAACCCACGAGTGGCAAGCGTTGACTGGCGCGCGAAGACTGAGCAGAAGGGCACGCACATGCTCGTCATCAGTCCCAACGGCAAGAAAATTTATACGGCGAACATCGGCTCCGATAGCGTCTCCGTCATCGAACTCGGCACAGGCCAGGCGGAGGCGCGCGTCACGCAGATTCCGGTCGGCAAACAGCCCGAAGGCATCGCGCTCACGCCCGACGGGCGCGAACTCTGGATTGGGCATCGCGTCGAGGGCCTCGTCAGCATCATAGACACCAAGACCAACAAAGTGACGGGCACGCTCAAGGTCGGAGAAGTTCCGTTCAGGATGACGTTCACGCCCAACGGCAAGCGGATTCTGATTATGAATCCGACGGGCGATGCGCTGCACGTCTTTGACCGCGCGACGCGTAAAGAAGTGAAGCGCATTGAGATTAAGGGCGCTCCGGTCAACGCCATCTGTTCGCCGGACGGACGCCGCGCCTACGTCACCGTCATTCAAGCGAGCAAGGTCGTCGCCATTGATCTTGAGAAGCTAACTATTGTTGGCGAGGCCGCGTATGAAAACGTCTCGGACGGAATAGCTTGGGCCGGAAAGTAATTGAGAAGTGAGCTTGACACCAGGCCGCACATCCGCAAGTTAAATAATAGCGGCCCGGTGTCTAGCTCACGTTAAATTATTTCGCTTGTTTCTGCTTCTGCTCGGATGCAGCGGCTTTCTTGTCCGGGTCGCTGTTGGTTTCCCTCATCGCTTGGTTCTGTTTGTCTTTCCGCTGTCCATCCTTTTTCTGTCTATCTTTATCTGACATGGCTTCCTCCCTGAATTGTTCGTTGCTCAAAAACTTTCGCGTTGCGAGCGCCATTATCCGGCTGTCGTTTCGCCGCCGAGAAGGGTGATGATTTCGCCCGTGACGTAGCTGGAATCTGCTTCCGACGCGAAGTAGACGTAGGCCGGGGCAATCTCTTCGGGCTGCGCGGGCCGCTTTAAGGGCGTGTCGGCTCCAAACTGAGCCACTTCTTTCGCGGGCTTGTCAGAGGGATTGAGCGGCGTCCAGACCGGGCCGGGCGAGACACAATTAACGCGAATGCCCTTTTCGATTAAATTCTGGGCCAACGATTTAGTGAAAGCATGAATCGCGCCCTTCGTTGCCGAATAATCCAATAGCTCTTTGCTGCCCTCAAGCCCCGTAATCGAACCCGTGTTAACGATACAACTTCCTTTGCGCAGGTGCGGCAAGGCCGCTTTCGCCATATAAAAGTAGCCGTAGATGTTTGTTTTGAACGTTTGGTCCCACTGTTCTTCGCTGACGTCTTCGAGCGTTTTCTGATGCTGTTGAAAGGCTGCGTTATTGACGAGGATGTCCAGTTGGCCCAACTCTTGGATTGTCTGCTCGACGGCCCGGCGGCAAAACTCAGCGTCTCTGACATCGCCGGGAATCAGCACACACTTGCGCCCTTCGGCTTCGACGGCGCGCTTGGTCTCTTCGGCATCAGTTTGCTCGACAGGGAGATAGATGATGCTGATGTGCGCGCCTTCGCGCGCATAGAGCACGGCGACGGCTCGACCGATGCCCGAATCGCCGCCGGTAATCAAGGCCACCTTGTTCTGCAACTTCGCTGCGCCGTTATAGAGCGGCGCTTGATAACGTGGCCGGGGAGTTAGCTTCGACTCTATTCCGGGCCTCTCCTGGTGCTGCGCTGGCAGCGGCGATTTGGGCTGTCGTCTTGTCTTCGGTCTCGCCTTCTTCGTTGAACCCGATTGCCGTTTCTTTGCCGCCGCGCCGCGTCCCGTCTTGCTGCCGGAAGTTTTACCGGACTGTTTAGCGCCCGCTGCTCTGCTCTTTTTAGAAGTCGCCATCTGTTCCCCTTGCTCAATCTCTGATGTGAACTATTGATTGAAAGCTTCGCTTGGTTGCGAGCATTTGTGTTGTTTGACTAAGAACAAGCTGGCTCAATTTTTTTTGAGCCTAGAGGTTTGGTCTATGAGCGGTAAATAAATAGGCTGCCGGTCATCCTGAGAAGCTTCCCATAAGCCTCGAACAGGCACTTCGACCAGCAGCCCATTTATCTCTCATCAACGGCCTCTGCGTAATGCGTCCGGCTCTTCCCGCCCAGAGAGCCGTCGCCTGCTTTTCAAAGTGAGAGAATGCCTCCCCCAAAGCCTTCACTCACTGCCGTATGCGATGCCTGACCCATCCACCCTGAATATTCATTACCCATGCTTATCTTAACTGCCTTCAGCAGAGAGCAAGGCGCATACCATCATCCAAACTAAAGCGAGAATGCACATCATCCAACACCGAGCGTCCCCGAAAACACGAGCCTTCAACTGCCAACGATGACCCGAGCGATGAAAACACATTGCTTCTCGGCCCGAAGAATGTTGGATAAATTCTATACTGTCAGAGCGAACACTTGAACGGAATTCATGCGTGAGGCTTCAACCATCATTTGAGTCTTGCTTCGCGGCACGATGCCTCTCGTGAGTCGAGTTTTGATTCAAACCAGCAATAGCAAGCTGTCAGAAATGAGACGATGCGGAGGCCTGGCACGGCGGCCCGCTTCATTCAGTAAAGACACAAACGGCGACAACTCATGTCCTGCATTCCATTGCGTTCCACTCATCTCATCATACGGCCAGGAAAATCCTCACGGCTTAAGTTGCAAATGCTGCCGGCAAAAACTCTGAAATAAGATTCATAATTCATTAAATGTTATTAAATAAGAAAGACCGCTCGAAAACTCTTCCAACTTTGACCTTAATCTGACCTGCCTTCTCGCGTTAAGCGCGTTTGCCTGCACCACTTACGCCTCACCCCAGCGTCGCGGGCATAAACGTTGCACTTTCTTGTGGCCAATAACCGGCGTCTCTTGCCTGAAAGCTTCGATTCGGAAACTTGGTCGAGCAATTTCAGGGCTGAGGCGCAGGCGGCGGAGGGGCCATCTACCGAATTCAGTAATCGTGAGAGAAAGGAAGTATCAAGAGCATGAAAATATCCATGCGAATCTTTACCAGCGCGTTATGTGCTTTGTGCCTGTTGCTGTTGGCGGCGGGCGCGCGTGCGCAGACCTCAACGACGGGGACGATTGAAGGAACAGTCGCCGACACAAACGGCGCGCCCGTCCCGAACGTTACCGTCACCGTCTCCAGCCCCAACCTGATTCGTCCGCAGTCAGCCCAGTCCGACGATGAGGGCCGCTATCAAATTCTCAATCTTCCGCCGGGGAGATACACCGTCACGGTCGCCTCCACCAGCGGCTTCGGTGAGTTCAAACAGGAAAACGTCGAGGTCAATCTCTCGAAGTCTTCAAAGGCCGATGTGACTTTGCAGCCAGCGGGCGCGTCGGCTGTGGTGGATGTCACGGACACTTCGGGCGCGACCGTTGATGTCAGCCAGACCACATCCGGCACGAACGTCTCGACCGAGCAGTTTTCCAACTTTCCCACGCAGCGCACCGTGCAATCGCTCTACAGCATTGCGCCCACGGTCGCACGTTCCGGCC
>CAZEZJ010000297.1:0-6684 GCA_964516695.1 uncultured Blastocatellaceae bacterium | reverse complement strand
CGCCTTACGGCGCTATTGATTTAATCTCGCTCGGCCTCGCGCTCATCCTCGGCACAGCAGGACTGCCGCACATCCTCGTGCGCTTCTACACGGTGCCTAACGCGCGCACGGCGCGCACGAGTGTGGTCTGGGCCATGTTTCTCATCGGCGCGTTCTACATTATGACGACGTTCCTCGGCTTTGGCGCGGCGACGATTGTGGGGCGCGACCGCATCAGTACGGGCGGCGGGACGAACATGTCTGCTCCGCTGCTGGCGCAAGCGCTCGGCGGCGACATCTTCTTTGCGTTCATCTCGGCCATCGCGTTTGCGACTATCCTCGCCGTCGTCGCCGGATTAACCATTAGCGCCTCGACCAGTTTCGCTCACGACTTCTGGACAAACGTGATTCACAGAGGCACGGAGCGTGCGCCTGGCGAGGAAGTGCGCGTGGCGCGTGTGACGGCGTTTGTCGTCGGCGCGATTTCCATTCTCATCGCCATCTTGCTCGGCCCGACGGCGAACGTCGCTTTCCTCGTCGGCCTCGCCTTTGCGGTCGCGGCTTCGGCTAACTTGCCAGTGATAGTCTTCTCGCTCTTTTGGCGGCGCTTCAACACGCGGGGCGCGGTCGCAGGATTGGCGACTGGGCTGGCCTCGTCCGTCATACTGATTCTGATTAGCCCCAGCTTTATGACAAGGCCGCTCTTTCCGCTTGAAAATCCAGGCCTCGTCAGCATCCCGCTCGGTTTCCTCGGCGCGTATCTAGGCACGCTGACGGGACGCGAGCCGGAAGCCGAGGCGAAGTTTACGGAACTGACCGTGCGCGCCACCACTGGCCTCGGCGCGGAGAAATAAGTCAGCGTCACAGAGCACCACATCGCCTGCGCCGCCGCACTTGGCAGTTGCATTGACGCACTTGTCAACTGCGGCGGCACAACGGGCGCGGCAGGGGAGACTCGAAATCTCTCCTGCCGCGCCCGTTGTGGTTAGCGGCGAGCTTGCCTATCAAACAAGCTCGCCGTTGTTAATGGCCCGTCAAAGGTTACGGAATGTAGCCTTTGGCGGTGGGCACGTCGCCCGTGGTGTTGAGGCCGAGGTTGTCTATCCTGTTGTCGGGCGTGATGCCGGAGATGGCGCTCTGTAGGATGTGCCAGTCGCCGGTCGAGCCGCGCCAGACGGTTAAGTCGGCCTTGTTGTCTCCGTCGTAGTCTGCGGGCGCGGGCGTGTCGCCGGACTGTCCCCAACTACGCGATAAGACGCTGCCGTTCGAGCTACGGATGACGAACCAACTGCCGGTCGAGCCGCGCCAGACGGCGATGTCTGTCTTTAAGTCGCCGTCATAGTCAGCCGGGACGAGCGTGTCGCCCGCCAAGCCCCAGTTGACGACGCTGCCGGTCGCGGTCGCGCTGTTGCGGATGTACCAGTTGTTCTCCGACGAGCGGAAGACTGCGAAGTCGGATTGCCCGTCGCCGTCGTAATCGCCGACCACCGGAATGTCGCTGGCCTCGCCCCAGGCGGTGACAGGAATGTTGCCGCCGCCGCTGGCCTGTACGTACCATGTGCCGCTACGGAAGATAGCAACGTCCGTCGTGCCGTCGCGGTCATAATCGGCCTGCACGGGAATGTCGCCGGACTGTCCCCAGTTCTTGATAATGGGCGTGCCCGTCGAACTCCGTATGATGTACCAGTTGCCTTCCGTGGCACGGAAGACGGCCACGTCCGTGATACGGTCGCCATCGTAATCGCCCGGCACTATGCGGTCGCCGAGAGCGCCGTTGCCCCAGTCGAAGACCGTGCGATACTTCATGGTCGAGCTATCGCGGATTGACCAGTTGTGCGTCGTCGGATTCCAGATGGAAACGTCCGCGCGAGCGTCGCCGTCAAAATCGCTGTGTGTGAAGCGACGCGCCAAACCGCCCGCCGTGATGTCAATTGACCACCCGCCAGCGATGCTGCCCGGGTCGCCGGTCGCGGTGTCTATCACGTAGAGCGACCAGATGCCGTTCGGGTCTGTGCCGTTGAAGGCGGTGGCGAGTGTGGCCGAGCCGCCGAGCGCCGGATAGTTCGGAGGCGAAAGCGGAGCGGGAGCGGCGAAGTCAACGATGGCGTAAGTCGCCGGACGGAAAGTGCCCGAAGCCACACCTCCGCTACTGGGTAAGAGCGTCGCCGCCGAATCGTCAAACGTCAGCGTCGTGTTCGAGAGCGGCGTCAAATCGTCGCCCACGGCAGCCGACATCAGGATGATGTTCTGCCCGCGCGGGCCGACCAGCAGCACGCCGATGTCCTGCGGGAACGTGTGGCTCATGTTCGAGAGCGTGACGTTCACATCCGTGATTTGGCTCGTCAGGCCGCTGACGGTGATGTTCGAGCCGTAGGGCGTGGCGCGGCCCCACCTATCGTTGATGCGGATACCGGCTGTGTTCGAGAACGTGCCTGAGCCTGCATCCGACGTGATGGTCAAGCTCCACCCGTCGGCGATGAGCCCGACATCGCCGCCCGCGTCGTCCACGACGTACAAAGACCAAGTGCCGTTTGCTGCCCCACCGTTGAAGGTGGCGGCCAGCGTCCCTGTGCCGCCAGCGGCAGTGCCCGGATGATTTCCCCAAGGCGCAGCCGGAGCGGGCGCTAGGAAAGTGTCGGCTGCTGTCGAGAAATTGGTCGGCTGAAACGTGCCGGACGAGATTCCCGGCCCGGCTACCACCCCATCCGGCAGCTTCGTCGCCGCCGAGTCGTCAAACGTTAGCTGCGCGTTGTTGAGACCGAAGCCGCCGCCCGCGTCCGACATCAAGACGAACTTTTGCGTGGCCGTGTTGGGGCCGACGAGCAGGATGTCTATGTCGTCGGGAAACGTGTGGTTGATGTTGCGCAAGGTCACGTTTACGTCCGTGATGTTGCCCAGACCGCTGACCGTGATGTTCGACGGATAGGGCGTCGCCGTGCCGACAGTCGCCGGGTCGTTGATGGTAATCGGAGCGGGATTGGTGAAGACGACGGCGAAGGCCGGAAGGTTCAAAGTTAGAATTAACAAGGCTGCGAGGCTGACTTGCAGCGGCTTTGCGATGCGTCCCAAGGGGTTGCGAGTTTGCATATTTCTCCTTAACACGGTTAATGCGCGCGGGATAGCGCCCGCGGTAGAGACGTTAAGTGGTAAACCGGACGCTCTTGAGCCACAGCCGAAGCGGTTTGCGGTCGAGCGAGGGTGTTGTAATTGTGCGTTCTGCGATACGTTAAAAGTTTCAGCGTGTTAAGGCTGAACCACCGAAAGGATGAATTAGGGCTTTAAACAGGCGCGTGTGGAAGCTGCGCGTTCTCGCTAATGCGACGACCTAGATGATTAAATGCACCGAGAGCATAAGAGCGTCGGCCCGTAAAAGTCAAGAAATTTAACAAAAACGCGCCCCCGCGCCCCGTAAAAAAGTTATCCCGACGCCTGCGCCCGCCTTTCCGGTTTAACACCTCAAGAATTTCTCAAGTCTTCTCTTTTAAGTTCTTCATACGCTCGGCGGGATTAATAGGCCGCCTGTTTAAGGGGTCGCCCGCGCTGAGCGCTGTGCTCCGGCATCCGGCAAGCTTTCCCTGAAAGGACGCGGCATGAAAATCAGCGAAATAAGAGAAGGCGGCGTTTACTTGTTGCCTGACGGCAGGGAAGTGATTGCCAGCGGCAGCGGAAGTTTTTTCAAGCTCTACGACCCGCTGGCGTGGAAGTATTTAGGGCCGCCGCTCTACGAGATTCGCGACCAAGCGCGCCTGACCTGCTACGGCAGACCGACGCCGTGGCGCATCAACGACCTTGTCGATAAAGGACTGACGGCTCCGACGAGACCGCTCGTGTTTGGTAAATCAGTATGAGCATGATGATAACTAACGGCGTCCTGACGCCACCGAACGGCGCTCTCCTGCGAGAGCCGTTAACATCTCCAGATGAGCCTGCGAAGTCTTCCTTACACGCTCCTTTGGACACAACCCAATTCTCTGGAACGGAAACCATGTCGCTCATCCTCGACAAAATTACAACCCCCGCTGAGGCTCCGCGCATCTCGCGCCCGCGCCTACTGAGTACGCTGCATGGAAGTTTGAACAGTTGCACCTCGACCATCATCAACGGTCGAGCCGGAACAGGAAAGACGTTGCTCGTCTCGGATTTCGCGCGCCGCTGCGGGCGCGCCGTCGCCTGGTACAAGATTGACGCCTCGGACGGCGACCTGCACGTTTTCTTTAATTACCTGCTCGGAGCGGTGGGCCGCTATCGTCCCGGTTTCGGAGAGCGGGCGCTGGTGCCTCTCATCGAGGCCGCCACGCTCGAAGACATCCCTGTGCTGGCCGAAGCCTTCGTCTATGAGCTATTGGAGAACGTGGGCCAAGAGCCGCTCGTCATTATTCTCGACGACCTGCATCTCGTTTACGACGCCGAATGGGTCGTGCCCTTCTTTCGTCGTCTGTTGCCGCTCTTACCTGCCGAAGCACACATGCTGATAACGGGCCGCAGCCTGCCGCCCGCTCCGCTCTGGCGGATGCGCTCGAAGCAAACGCTCTGCGTGGTGGAAGAGACGGTGTTGAGTTTCACCTTAAAGGAAGCGGAGAAATTGTTTGCTCATTACAATCTTGCGCCGGAAAGAGCCGCGAGCGCCCTGCAACAATCGCGTGGGCGAGCCGCCGCGCTCGACGCCATCGCCCGCCTGTGGAGCGAAACGGAAAACACCGGCGCGACCAAACCAAAGAGAACGCGCAAGCCGCGCATCCGCCAGACACACGGTTACGCGTTCTGAAAGTCTGAGGAATCACCGGGGAGAAAAGGAACCGCCGCAGAGGATGCTAAGAGAGAGCGCAGCGGGAAGAACAAAGCGGAAACCGGAAGACACCTTTTGCGCGGCTTTGTTTTCAGCCCACTGCTTTTTCCTCCGCATCCTCTGCGGCGGTTGATTAGCCAAGTGGCCGCAGACTGCGAAGCATAGATAGCGAGCCTGTCATTATGTTAATCTCGGTCCCTCCATTAGCGAGACTAACGAGGCACAGTCCTATGGCAACACGCCCACGTCGTCCGGCGCGCACCCAGAACGCGCCGACGCCCGAAGCGGTGAAGAAGGAGACGCGCCGCGCGCCGAAAAGTGTGCCGGGCGCTCAGCGTGCAGCCCTGCCTGCGTCGTCTACGCCGCAGACCACATTCTTTCTGCGTACCAAACTGCTGCCGCCGCGCCCCGCCCCCGAATTGCTCTCGCGCCCACGCCTCACCGAACGACTGCTCTCAAATCTGGCGCATCCGGTCACGCTCGTCACCGCCAACGCCGGTTCAGGCAAGACCACACTCGTCGCCGATTTCGTCCGCACACACGCCCGAAAATTTGTCTGGTATCAACTGGACCACACGGACGCAGACCCCTTCGTCTTTCTCGGCTACGTCACGCACGGCATTCGCCAGGCCGTGCCCGGCTTTGGCGAAGTCACCTTTTCATACTTACAGCAGGCGGCAGACGAACTCGCCCGCCAGCCCGAACGCGCCGTTGATGTGCTGCTCAACGAAGTGCTGGAATCCGTCGAGCAGCAGTTAATCGTCGTCCTCGACGATTATCATCATCTGGGCGCGCAGACGAGCGTGCACGCCGTTGTTGACCGCCTGCTCGCTTACTTGCCCGACGTCTTGCACGTCATCATCATCTCGCGCGATGTGCCGCCGCTCTCGCTCGCTCGCCTGCGGTCGCATTCCTCGCTCGCCATCGTTGACCGCAACGAACTGCTCTTTACAGACGACGAGACGCAGGAGTTGTTTCGTCAGGTCTTCGATTTGGAACTGACGCCGGAGCAGTTGACGGAATATCGCGAGCGCACGCACGGATGGATTACCGCGCTGCAACTCGTCCGCCAGGTCGCGCAGCGCCAAGCGCTCGCAGGCAGCGGCGGCCAGCACGCCGAAGAGATGCACGCGCCCGACCTGGTGGAAATTTTGCGCCAATCCGAGCGCGACATCTTCGACTACTTCGCTGAAGAAGTCTTCGCAGACGAACTTGAAGATGTGCAGCAACTACTGCTGCACATCTCTCTGCTGGACCGCGTCGAAGCGGGCATCTGCCATCGCCTCTACCCTGAGGCTAACTGCCGCGCCACTCTGCCCGCGCTCGTGCGGCGCAACGTCTTTATCACCGTTGCCTCGGATGAGCGCGGCGAAGAGTATCGCCTGCACCCGCTCTTTCAAAGCTTCCTGCGCCGTCGTTTTCGTAATGAGGCGGGCCGCGCGGGGCTAGCCGCCGAGCATCGCCGCTTTGCCGACGATTATCTACAGCACAACGCTCTTGAGCAGGCGCTTCGGCATCTGCTGGCGGCGGAAGATTACGAGCGCGCGGCCCAAATCATCAGCGAGCAGGGCGCGACGTGGATTGAGACGGGCGCGCTCGCCTCGCTCGTCACCTTTGCCGAAGCTATCCCGCGCGCGGTCCTGGAAGCGCACCCGCGCGCCCTCGCCTATCGCGCCGAAGTCGCGCGCCTGCGCGGCGAGTATGAGACGGCAGCAGCCTCTTTTCGCCGCGCCGCCAATCTGCTCCACGAGCGCGGCGATAGCGAAGGTGAAGCCGAAGCCCTGCATTCGCTCGCCACCATCGCCCGCCGCCGCGGCGATTGCGAGACGGCCTTTACTTACCTTGACCGCGCCGTTGAACTGACGCGAGAAAGCTCTCCGGTGCGCATCAAGTGTGGCAACACGCGGGGCTTGTGCCTG
>CAZEZJ010000296.1:0-6710 GCA_964516695.1 uncultured Blastocatellaceae bacterium | reverse complement strand
CAACCCTTACTGACGTTGCACGACGCCAATCATCCCGTCATCTCGCATGACGGTGGGCGCATCGTGGTGATACCTGAGATTGGCGTCGCGGAAGTTTACGAAGTCTCTAGCGGACGTCGGCTGCAAAGCTTTCGTCTGCCAGAGTTGTTCGGCAACGCAATCTCTGCCGACGGCAAGCGCGTCGCAATCTTTACCCGGCCCATCACCGCATACTTGCCCGGCAATCACTACACGACCAAGACCCTGCTCCGGCTCTTTGATGCCGAAACCGGAAAAGAGCTTCGACAGGCGGAGGCAGACATGAAACGCGACGGCGTTGTCTTCGCCAGCCTGTCCGTCTATGGCGGCGCGGGCCAGAGCATGAGAAATATCTCTTCGGACTTGCGCCTGATAGCCACACCGTTTCTGCATGGCGACAAGCTTTCAGCCGGCGCGTCAGGCGTTGTCATCGGAGACGTTGAAGCACGCGCGCCGGTGCGACGATTTGGCGAACACGAGGATTTCTTCGACCGCTGGAATCAAGTGGAGATGACGCCGGACGCGCGCGTGCTTGCCGCCACGCGCAGCAACATCAATCACAAGGAACGCAAACACACATTCGTTTGGGATGCACAGACGGGGCGCGAACTGCTGCGCCTGCCCTTCTCCGCCTGGTGGCTGGCGCTCTCAGATGATGGCCGGACGCTGGTGACGACCGGCAGCGACACTTACAAAACTGAGGCTTGGGACATCGCGACAGGCAAGCGCATCTCTGAAATCGGCTCCACAGGCGAAGAGAAGCAAATGGCACGCGGGCGCGGAGCGCTCTCGCCCGATGGAAAACTACTGGCAACTACGGGCACAAACCTTCTGCTGTTATGGAACACTCGGACGGGACGGCTCGTCGCGGCCGAGCCACACGCGCGCGACCCCGATGAGGATAGAGTTCATGTGGTCGCGTTTAGCGGCGATGGTCGTTATCTGTTGATGGGAAGTCTGGGCGAGGTCGTCAAGGTCTGGTTGTTGGCGGATGTTTTGAAGGCGGCGGCAGTAACTAAATAGACGGTGCGCCTCATGCGTGTGTCGCTCTGAGGTTTGGCTTCGCTGCTAATTTTTCTCCACAGATAATTCCGCGACTATCTCGCGCATCGCCGCGCGCCCTTTTTCCACCTCGTTCGGAGCGAATGAGACTGCGCCGACGACGGCATGACCGCCGCCGCCGTAGCGCTCGCAGATGGAGGCTATGTTGTGCGTGCGCGGGCGCGGACTCCAAGGGTTTGAGCCGACGGAGATTTTTGTGCGGTGCGGGGTGCGCGTTAGCGCCACAGAGTAAGTCGTTTCCGGGTAGAGGTAGTAAGGGATGAACTTGTTGAAGCCTTCGAGGCCATCGTCAACGAGGTCAAACCGCACGACGCCGTTTGAGTAGTCAGCTTTACGCCTGACGGTCTCAAGGGTTTTGCGGTGCAACTCAAGGATGGGCCGAAAGCGCCGCTGCACCTCCGAACCAAGCGCCACTTCATCGAGCGGGCGCACCGTCAGGCCGCGAATAATCTCTTCGATAAAAGAATCGTCCGGGTCGCTCTCTATCACCTGCATCAACTGCAAGGCGGGCGCGGCGAGTTCGACACATTGGGCCGCCGATTCATAAAGCGCGCCGTCAATAATGTGCGCCCAACGAATGAGCGGGTCGAGCATCGCGTCTTGAAAATCGAAGCGCTCACGCGCCACGTCCGCGATAAACTCGGTGCAGGATTTGCGCGTCGTGTCCAGAAACTTCCGTCCCGATTGGTCTTGGCGAAAGTGCTGCTCGTCGGCAGGCGTCAAAAACGCGGACTGGTGATGGTCAAACCACCACGTCAAGCGCGCGGAAGCAGAGTATTTGAAATCAACGATGGCGTTCTCGTCGCCGTCAAACATCTCTTCGTCGAAAAGCTGGCCGGGCCGATGCAGTAGGCCCGTGTATTTGATTTCAGACTCGGGATGAACGCGGCTCTGGTAAAAGCGCGTGAAGACGGCGGCGGAAGCCGCGCCGTCAAAACAATGACCGTGATAAAGTAAGCGAAGGAGCATCTCTTCGGAGCAGAAGCCGGAATGCCGAAAAGTCAGGGTGCAAAATAAAGGGCTGCGGCCAGCTTTTATTTTGACGTTCTGTTGTTCGGGCTTCCGGCTCCCGGCTTTCTATATTGAGTTATTGCTTGCAGGGAATCGTCGTAGTGGGCTTGGAGCTTGGGTTGGCGCTGAGGCTGTCGCGCACTAATTTGTCTTGGTCAGTTTCGATTTTCAAGTCGAGCAAGGCCTTCTTGTTCGGCTCCGCTTTGGCGTCGAGTCCGAGGCGCTGGCGGACAAATTTTTCGACATCGGCTTCAATCAACTCGCCATTGACGACCCACGCCATTTCGGTGAGCACGTCGCCCTTTTTGTTAAACTTCGCAGGCTCCAGAAAGATGTTCCAGGGCGAACCCCAATTGCGCCCGTCGCCGGTGGTCTTGCGGTAGCCGTAGTGCGAAGTCTTGTCGCGCCATTCGCGGCCTTCGGATTCAGCAACGACCATGTAGGGCGCGCCCGCCGCGCCGTAAAACTTGCGCGTCTCATCCAGCGCCGC
Organism: uncultured Blastocatellaceae bacterium; assembly: GCA_964516695.1. GTDB lineage: Bacteria > Acidobacteriota > Blastocatellia > Pyrinomonadales > Pyrinomonadaceae > DASVTR01. Next base: position 4,129 of record CAZEZJ010000296.1, on the reverse strand, counting down.
ATACTCGCTGACGCCGATAACTTCAAGGCCGTTCCCTTTGTACTTCTGATAAAGCTGCGCCGCCAGCGGAGCTTCGTTGCGCCAGTTCGGACACCACGGCGCGAAATAGACGACGAGCACCAGCTTTTTGCCCTGCACGAAAGAACGCAGATTGACGGGCTTGCCGTCAGCCACGTTGTTAAATGTCCAATCCTTATAATTGACCATCTGCTCAATCAGTGGCGCGTATTCATGGTTGCCCTGCGCGCGAGCCGCCAAGGGCAAGAGCGCGAACATGAGTGCGGCGAATAGGAAAAACTTCTTCATAGCTAAAACTCCTGAAAACAGAGGTCGGATGCCGGACTGAAGGGAGATTAGCAACTGCCTTTTCCCAACATCTGATACTTAACTTTCTGACACCTACTTTTGTGCGGTCACGGGTGTTTCGTCGAGCAAGGGCTTGACTGCCGCCTCGAAGGTTTCGCGCGTGCTGCCGCCAAATATTTTCTGGCGAATGCGGCCCGCGCGGTCGATGATAATCGTGATGGGCAGGCCCGGCCCGTTGCCAAATTTTTGGCTCGCTTCGTCATTGCCGACCATCACGAAATAATCTTGCTTATTGTCTTTCTGAAATTCCTTGAGGCTGTCTAGGGTGTCCTGCGTCAGCACGCCGACGACCTTTAGCCCGCGCGCTTCATGCTCGCGCTGCAAGGCGTTAAACTCCGGCACCTCCGCGCGGCAGGGGATACACCATGTGGCCCAGAAGTTGAGAACAACAATCTGCCCGCGCAGTTCAGACAAGCGAAAGGGTTGGCCCTCCACGGTCTGCAACTCGACATCCGGCGCGGCCTCGTAATTCTTCTGCTCGCCTGACGCCGTCGTCGTAGCCGGGTCGTTATTAACTTTAATTAAGGACTCGGCGTTCGGCAGCCATGAGAGCAGGCTCGCGAGCCGCGTCGTGTAGTTGGTCATCACGGCTAGGCCGATGAGCATCAGCACAACACCGGAGACTACTTCAACCTTGTGCAGGTGGCGGCGAAACTTCGTGTAGAAACCCAAGAATTGGTTGATGCTAAGGCCCGTGATGAGAAACGGCACGGCGAGGCCCGCCGCGTAGAAGGTGGAGAGCAGCAGGCCGCTGCGCCAGCCGCCGCTTGTCGCCGCCAGCCCGATAATGCCGCCGAGGATTGGGCCAATACACGGCGTCCAACCCGCTGCAAACGCCATCCCCAAAGTAAACGAGCCGAGCATCCCGCGCGGCTTCTGCTGCGAGAAGAAGCGCGTGTCTTTATAGAGCGCGCTCACTTTGAGAACGCCTATCAACTGAAGACCGAAAGCGATGATGACCGCGCCGCCGATGATGCGCACCCACTTGTTGGTGGTAATCGCCGTGCCGATTAATCCGGCGGCTGTGCCGAGCGCGAGGAAAATCATCGACAGGCCGATGTTGAAGGCGACGGAATTGAGAATGACGGCGCGGCGCGCGGCCTTGCGCGCATCGTCGTCCTCGCTTTTCAGCCGGTCAATGCTGACGCCCGAAATCAGAGACACGTAGCCGGGCACAAGCGGCAAGACACACGGCGACAGAAACGATAGCAGTCCGGCCACGAAAGCGATAGTGATAGTGATATTCTGACTTTCCATAATCTCTCAAGACCACAGCGCCCGCGCTGCCGCACAAACGAATAACCAACCGCACGCGCAAATAGCGCCGACAAGTATAGCAAACGATGGGCAGAAGTCAGGAGCGCGGGAGACAGGCAGCAGAGCGGCTGCGAATCGGTTTCCTGTTCTTTCGGCCCTTCGCTGCGCTTAATTCTCTTCCATCAGTTTTTCCAACGTCTCAGCGACCAGCCTTTCGTTTGGGCCGCCGACGCCGGTTCCGATGTGGCGGACGACGCCGCGACGGTCAATGATGATGGCGGTCGGGATGCCCGCGATGCCGTAGTCACGATGAGTGTCATCGTTGTTGGCGACGGCGATGCCGTAAGGCAGGCGATGCATTCGCTTGAAGCGTTGCAGAAATCCGAATTCGTACTCCTCGTCAACAGACTGTCCTTCGGCTTGCCCGTAATATTTCGTGATGCCGAGAATGACGAGTCCTTTGTCTTTATACTTTTCGTGCCATTCGGAGAGGCGCGGAAACGCGGCGATGCAGGGGGCGCACCAAGAGGCCCAGAAGTCTAGCAGCACGACGCGCCCGCGCAGGCTCGCCAGCGTCGTAGGCTTTTGGTCAATCCACTTGGAGATGATTATCTCCGGCGCGACCTCGCCTTGAAGCCGCAACTGCTTTTGCTTGCGCTGCAATTCAGCCAGCACCGGACGCTGCTGGCTCGGGTCTTTGACGTGAGACTTCAAGTTGGCGATGGAATCCTCAACCATCTTGACGGCATCGCTTTTGCGGCCACCATCAACCAGCACGTTGACGAGGCGCGAGGTCGCATCGCTGTAGAGACGCGCCGACTTGCCTTCGAGCGCCAGCAGGCGCACTTCTTCCAGCACGGCGGCTGCCGTGGTGACGGGCTTCTTCGTATCCTGATAAAGCTCTACGAGAGCGTTGGCCGAGTTAAAGAGCCAGTAGTCGCGCAGGTTGGAATTGGCGGGCGTCGGCTCGACGGTTTTGGCGAGCCGGAAGGCTTCCTCGGCGTGGGCCAAGGCGCGGTCAAACTGTTTATTCTTGCGATAAGCCTTCGCTATAGAGTGTTCGATGTTGACCTGTTCGCTCGGCTTGCGCGGCTCATGGGCGACGTAATCCTTGAGCGCGCGTTCGGCTTCTTCCATGCGGTTTTCTTTGGCCGTATCGAGCGCGATGATGTAGCGCGCGGTCTGCGCGCGGTCGCTCTTGGCGGTCTTCTCCGTGAGAAAGCGGTTGAGGGTTTCAATCGCGCGTTCCTGATTATCGGAGAGGTGAAAAAGCATCCCGAGGTAATAGAAATCTTCGCCCGCAAGACCCGCGCGAGTGCTGAGTTGTGTAGCGTTGAGCGAGGCGAGGCGGCGCTGCTCTTGGAGGGTTTGTTCGAGCAGCTTCGGGTCAAAGGGGAGCTTCTTAGCGGTGAACTCCTTAAACTTCTTATCGGCGTAATCGGAAGCTTCCGTGTACAGCTCGGCGGCGGTTGGCCCACTCGTGGGCGCGCTCGCGGACGAAGTGCCGGAAGCGCCGCCAGGCGGAATTCTACGCGCCTGTGCGCGAACCTGCGCGGGCCAGAGCGTTTGGACGATTGCCGCCAATAGAAGAATGAAAACGAGGCGATGTTTCAACAAAATCTTTCCCTTCGGATTAATTGGCGATAGCGAGCTGAAAACGGTCCGGCGAAAAAGCGCCGAGCGACGCGGGCAACGGGCCGCCGCTCGTGACCTGTTCAGCGATTATTTCCCCCGTGACGGGAGCGAGCAAAATTCCGTTGCGATAATGGCCCGTCGCGTAAAAGAGGCCGTCAAGTTCGGCGCTCATTCCGAGGACGGGCAGATTGTCTTCGGCGCGTGGGCGCAGGCCCGCCCAAGTATCCAGCAGCGGCAACTGCCCGACGACGGGCGCAATCTCCAACGCCTGCGCCATAATCGCTTGCAGGCCATGGCCCGTCACGCGCTTGTCGTAGCCCGCGTGCTCGGTGGTCGAGCCTGCGAGCAGGCGACCGTCGAGTCGCGGCACAACGTAGCCGCGCGGGCTATAGATAACGTGGCGAATAGTGCGCGGGTTCGCTTCAAAGCAGAGTATTTGACCGCGCACGGGTTCGATGCGAAACGCGGGCACACGTTTGTCCCCCAAGCTTATCAAAGAAGCCCATGCGCCGCCCGCGATAACGACGACCCCGGCGCTCAAGCGCCCGCGCGCCGTTTGAACGCCCACGACGCGCCCGCGCTCAAGCGCTAAAGACTCGACGTGCGTGCCCGTCAATAGTCTGACTCCGTGGCGGTTGTTCGCGGCCGAGAGCGCGGCCAAGAGTCGCCTGTTTTCCACCTGCCAGTCGCGCGGAAAACGCAAAGCCGAGCGCACTTCAGGCGAGAGACAAGGCTCTAACTCGCGAGCCTCTTCGCTCGTCAGATGCTCGACGGATAATCCGGCACGACTTTGCCAATCATAGCGACGCCGCGCCGCTTCCTCGTCTTGCGAGTTGAAGGCCAACAGCAGCGTGCCTGTCCTTTCAAGCTC
>CAZEZJ010000295.1:5505-6711 GCA_964516695.1 uncultured Blastocatellaceae bacterium | reverse complement strand
CGAACTGCACATGAATCAGGACGGCATCGCGACCGGCGACGGAACGGCCACGCTTCCCGTCAAAGATTTCTTTCATCAGATGATTGCCGAAGTGAAACCGAGTCTCGTCATCACGGTCGGCACAGCCGGAGCCACCTTTGCCGAACACGACCTCGGAGACGTGATGATTACGCGCAGCGCGAAGTTTCGCTGTGCGCGAGAGTTTAAAAACGAGGACTTCAACGGCAAAGAGTATCGCTGCGCAGATTACACCATTCCGACGGGACAGTTTGCGGCGGCGCGCAAGCTTCTCAAGCAGCACGCCAGCAATCTCATCGAGCCGGATTTCGGGCCGCCCACCATCCGCTATCAATACGACGGCCCGCTCATCAAACCGCCCACCAACAAACCCGACTTCAAGCTCGACGGGCGCGACTTCGCCGAATTTCTCCCGATGCTGACCACAGACTTCTTCGAGTTTGGCACCTCCACCAACGGCCTTGAAAAGATAGGCTGCGGCGTGGAGATGGGAGACGCCGTGCTCGGCATGGTCGTTGACGAGCTAAAGGAGCAGGGTCAGGATGCGCCGCAGTGGCTTGTTATTCGTAACGCGTCCGACCCGCAAATCAACGGCGAGCTGCCGGACAAGCCGCGCGCGCGCAACATGCAGGCGCATTGGGCCGTCTGGTATTACGAGACCTATGGCTACTGGACCAGCGTTAACAGCGCTATCGCAACCTGGGCAATGATTGCCGAGTGAAGGAGTCTCTAATGGCTGAACTTAAAGTCCTCAACCTGCCGACCGAAGTGCAGTTGGCTTTAGAGGTGATGCCTTGCCAGGCCAATCGCCGCATCTATGAGCCGACGGAGACGCCGCACCCCTGCGCCTACTTCGCCGAGTGGGGCGTCTATCACAGCTTCGACTACGCCTCGGCTGGCCCACCCCCGGAAAAGGGGATAGAACAGCCTTCGATGTATATGGGCAAGACCTACCTCTTGCCCGAAATTCTCAGCGGTTGCCGCAAAGCCCCCATCATGTCTGTGGGAATCAATCCGAATTTGCCCGGCTATTGGCCCAAGACCCACAACGCCGTCAATCCCCTCTTCAACGATTTTCTGCAATACGCACACTACTTCCGCTATCGCAGCGTGGCGAAGCTGCAAATCCCGCGCGAGAAGTATGAAGAGATGCTCGACGGTCGCGAAGACACGCCCGACGACCCACAG
>CAZEZJ010000295.1:0-5495 GCA_964516695.1 uncultured Blastocatellaceae bacterium | reverse complement strand
CGAGCAGACGCCCCTCACGATGTACAAGGCTTACCAAAGCTTGCTCGACGGGCTGGCCGAAAAACACGGCTGGGCTGACCATCAACTCGCCGTCGGTGAAGATTTGAGCTATGCCAACATGGTCGCCTGCCCGTCCGCCAAGTGGGTCGTCAATAAGCCGGACCCGCAGAATCCTGAAATGCCCGTGATGGGAACTGACAGGATGAACGGCATCGTCGGAGAGTGTTTTCACGAGCGGCGCTACTTCCTGCGTCAACTCTTCCAGAGCCTACCCGTCGTCCTGATGGTGTTTAGCCAGACGACCAGCTTCGCGTTTATCACCGCGATGGCCGGAAAGTTCTATGAGAGAGACCCCGAGAGCGGAGAGCTGGTTCAGAAAGACCCGAAACCCACCGAGAAGATAGCAGACCTGCTGAAGAGAGAACTCTGGCTCAGATACGGCACGACTTCTGACGGCACTAACCTTGACGCGCGCGTTATCTTCTCCCCGCACGCGTCGGCCAACCCGGCGGCGTTCGAGTCATTTAAACAAACCATGATTGGCATCCTCTCCGAGGAGGTTGATGCCGGGCGTCTCGTGTTCAATAAGAAGACGGGACATTTGGCGCGGCCACGCGGCGGCTGTGTCTTCTGCACCAACGCCCTTTACCGTATTGGCCCATGCGACTACGAGAAGGAGCTTCGCCCGCTGGCTGCGAAGGATGCCGCTGCGGTCAACGAGGAAGTCGCCTCGCTGGCTTCGGACGAATCTCTCCCCATCGATGTCGGCGCAGAGAATGACGAGCAGGCGCGTATGCTGTCAGACTTTCTCGGCCCGGCAGACTTGAGGGGCAAGGCTGGGCCGACGCCCTCCGGCGCAGCCCTCATCGAAGCCGCCACAGCCGCGCTCGCAGAACCGGCGGAAGTGCTCAACATCGACGCGCTGACCTCGCCTCCGGTTGTGCTGCGCGGTCGAATTGTGACGATGAATGACAACCGCGACGTTATAGACGACGGTTATCTTTACTTAAGTGAGGGGAAGATTATCGCCGTCACCGGGCCGGACGCGGAAGCGCCGGAAGGATTTTCAACCGCTCCGGTCATCGAAACGGGCGGAACGATTTATCCCGGAATGCTCGATTTGCATAACCACTTGGCCTACAACATCACGACGCTGTGGAAAGTGCCCCGCCAGTTTTCAAACCGCGCTCAATGGCAACGCCATCAGGGCTACGCCGAGAACGTGAAAATGCCGCTCGACGTTCTCACGCGTGATTCAAACACCTCGAAGGCCATCGTCAGGTACGTCGAAGTGAAGACGCTGCTCGGCGGCACCACGTCGGTTCAGGGAATGCGTTCCAAATTCTCCTCGCTGCCGGTGTCTAGGTATGCAGGCGTGGTGCGCAACTTCGAGCGCACGGACGACGATAGGCTGCCCGCGGCCAGCGGGCGGATTCCCGACCTCAACGTTAAAAACCAGGACCAGATTAATTCGTTTCGCACGGCCCTGAACAAATTCAACGCCTACTTTTATCACCTCTCGGAGGGCGTGGATGCCAACGCCCGCGCGCAATATCTAAATCTTGTCGAGCAGGATTTGATAGCGCAATCGCTGGTGGCAATTCACGCGCTCGCCCTAGAGCCAGCGGATTTGGTGAACATCTGCGGGGCGGGCTGCAAGGTCGTCTGGTCACCGATGAGCAATCTGCTGCTCTACGGCGCGACCATCAACGCCAAGAACCTGCTTGATTCAGGCATCGCTTTCGCGCTCGGTTGCGACTGGTCTCCCTCCGGCAGCAAAAACCTCCTCGAAGAGATGAAGGTGGCTTGGCTCTCCGCGCAGGAAGACGGAGCAGACCTCTCATACGAAGCTCTGTGCACGGCGGTCACGCGAAACGCCGCCATCATAGTCGGCTGGGGAGATGCGCTCGGAACAATTGAAGATGACAAGTACGCCGACCTGATGATTCTCAGCGGCAACACGGGCGACGCTTACGAAAACATGGTGCGCGCCACCGAGCGCGACGTGCAGACGGTCCTGGTGCAAGGCTACGCGCGATACGGCGACGAAGACGTGATGACACAGTTTGGTTATCCGAAGAACAAGCTGGAAGCTCTCATGGTCGGCGGGAAAAAGAAGAGACTGTATCTGGCGCAAGAGGGCGACCCGCTGAAAACCACCAGCTTCGCAGACGCGGTCACAACGCTCACCGATTCCATGTCGCGCCTGCGCGAATTGGAAGTGGAAGTCACCTCGGCGGCCTTCGAGTTAAGCTCAGACGAGGAATCCTTCCAACTCGAACTCGACAACGAGGATTTCAACGAAGTCGAATTCATGGAAGCGGAGCTGGCCGCGCCGCCCGAACTGCCCGAATCAATCGCGCTGGACGTGCCGACAGTCATTGACGACGAGGGCTACTTCGAGCGCCTCGAAGAGATTAAACACCTGCCGGAGGCGCTGCGCAAGCTCAAAGATTTCTATACGAGTTAAGACTTCCCCACCGCGTCTAGTTAGGAAAGGAGCAAGTTCATGGGAGACTTGAAACACATCATTGTTCAAGTGCTCGATGAATCCGAGAAGGAGACGGCGGCCAGCGTGCTGAAGAAGCACGGAGACGTTTCCCTGAGCCAGTATTACGTTCGCGGCTACGGCGACGACAAAGACATCGAAGCTTTGCGCGACGACGGCTTCATCGTTGAGCATTTCGGGGCCGAAGAGCTTGGCCTTCGTTGGCTCGAACCGGATGAAGAAGAAGAGTCTGCCGAGACCTTGAGCGTCGAGTTTGACGCCGGGCCGCCGTCGCCAATCCAGCAAGTCGCTGCCGCCTCGCCCGAAGTGTGTCTCCTACAGCTTAAAGGCCCCCTGCGCGCAGCTTGGAAAGAGCAGCTTGACCAACACGGCGTGCAGCTTATCTCCTACAAGCCCGAGTTCGCTTACAAGGCGATGCTCAGAGGCAGCGAGCGCAGCGTCGTGGAGAATTTGGACTTCGTGGCGCGCATCGTTGATTACCAGCCGACGAAGAGGTATCGCTTATTACAAGAGGGCACGAAGCGTGCCAAAATTGTTCACGCGCTGCAAGAGCAGAAAGCGAAGGTTGAAGAACTGGGCAGCGAACTGCGCGACGTGATGGAGGAAGCAGGAGAAAAAATCAGGGAGACGGTGGAAGACCAGCTCGAACATGAATCTCCCAACACGACAGCCTACTCCGCCACAGCGACCGACGAAACAGAAGCGCAGGCCGAGACACTCAGAGGTGAGGTCAGAGAGCTAATAACCTCCGCGAAGGAAGAGGCGGAGCATAAGATTGTAGACTTCTTTCATGGAGGCGCAGCCCACGCCGAACCTGCGGCCAAGGAAGCAGCGAGCGCGCCCGCCAGCGCTCCTCCGCCCGTCGCAGCCGCCGCCGCGACAGAGCCGGAGACGGACGAAGCTTCGCCGCAGGCCGAAGTGGCGTCAGATGTTCCCGCCGAGCCGGAGCCTGCGCCGGCGGACGAACCCGCGCTGATAAGGTACGAGCTAAAGTGTCATCTGCCGGAGCAGATTCCGCAGTTGGGCGAAGCGTTAAAAAAGGATTCCAGAGTCAAGGACGTTGAAGTTGGCCGCGTCCGTATCAGGTTTGCTTGTCAGGAAGATTCGCCCGCGCTGGTGGAGCTTTCCGAGATGACGCAGGTGGTTTCGCGTGTTGACCCATACATAGAACCTGAAATCGGCGTTGACTTCGCGCGCATCGGAATCGGAACTGAGCGTGAAGATGCGACCCCTGTGCTTCCTTGGAACGGCAGCGGCATCATTGTCGGCGTCGCCGATACGGGAGTTGATAAGGAACACCCTGACCTGAAAAATCAAGTCGTGGAAATCATCGCGCGCGCCGGAGACACAGCCCAGACGGACGAAAACGGCCACGGCACACACGTCTGCGGCATCGTCGCCGGCGACGGAACGGCCTCGGGCGGAAAACTTCGCGGCATCGCCAGCGGCGCGAAGCTCATCGTGCAGGGCATTGTCAACGAAGAGAAGAAATTTGCCGGGCTGCCCATAGACTTAGCCGACCTTTTTCAAGAGGCTTACGATAAGGGCGTCCGCATTCACAACAACAGTTGGGGGATGTCCGTCAAAGGTCTCTACTCGATTGACAGCTACGAAGTTGATGAGTTTGTCTACGACCACCCAGACTTTCTGGTGATTTTCTCGGCTGGAAACGACGGCAGGCAGGTTGACGAAGACCACCCTGAGCCGGAGCCAGAGTTAGGTCGCATCTTGCCGATGTCTTTGTTCTCTCCCGCTTCCTCCAAAAACGCGCTGACGGTCGGCGCGTGCTGCTCGAAGCGAAATGACGGGCCGTATGCGAACATGACTTGGCGCAAATATCGCGGTCGCAATCCGGCACCAGTGGGGCCGTCTGTGGCGGACGAGCCTATCAGCGGCGACCTCGATTATCTAGCGGCATTCAGCAGCCGTGGGCCAAGCGACGACGAACGCATCAAGCCCGATTTAGTCGCCCCTGGAACCGTCATCGTCTCCGCGCGCAGCAGCAATGCCGAAGCTCGCGACCCTTACCAACAGTTTGACGGCCAATACATGTACCTGTCAGGGACGAGCCAAGCCGCGCCCATCGTCGCCGGAGCAGCGGCGATAGTCAGGGAGTATTACATCAAAGAGCGCGAACACCCGAATCCGTCCGCCGCTCTGTTGAAGGCCACGCTGATTAACGGCACTCAATGGATAGACAGAAAGACGGCCCTTTGGGAAGAAGTCGGCCAGCCAAACTTTTCTCAGGGCTTCGGCCGCATTGACCTCCAGCGCACTCTACCCGTGCCCGGTAATCCCGAAGGCTTCCGGCTTCTTTTCACCGACGTTGACCGCAAAGGCCCGGGCGCTTTGAACAAGAGCACTTCCGGCAAAGGACGCTGGACCAGAAAGGTCGGAGTTGAAAAGGGCTTTCCTTTATGTGTGACGCTGGCTTGGACGGACAAGCCCGGAAAAGGAATGCAGCAAGACCTAGACCTGATTGTGACGCGGCCTGACGGCAAGAAAGTAGTCGGCAATCACTTCCTGAAGCGAATCTCGGCTTTTCCGACCGACCACCGCAACAACGTCGAGCAGGTCTACATTAAAGACGCAGACCTTCAGCCCGGCAACTACACCATTAACGTGCTGGCCTACAACACGCCTTTCGAGGATCAGGGCTTCAGCCTCGTCGTCACCGGCAAACTAACAACAGACTTTCTCCCATAAATTGCCGTAGAAAAACCGCGAACGAGCTTTGACGGACATGCACAAGCAAGCTGCATGTCCGTCAGCAAGCGTGTGAATCACGCTTGAGCAGGTTGGCCCAGAGACCGCCCCCTGTCCCGCCCCCGGCTTATAAACTCCCGCTGCGCGCGACAAATTCGAGTCTTGACTGGCGCCTGCATAAAGGTGAAGATAAAACTTTTCAAGGAGGCTTCTAACATCATGCTGCCACCAATCCCCGCGTCATGGCGCGCACAAGTCGGGGATGAGATTAACAAACCCT
>CAZEZJ010000294.1:0-6734 GCA_964516695.1 uncultured Blastocatellaceae bacterium | reverse complement strand
TGCGGGTCTGCGTTGTTCTGCGGATAGTCCGCGTAGCTGACGGCGAAGGCGGCTGAGGTGGTTTGAGCGAGAACGACGTTGTTAATCAATTTTCCGGCGGCGGTATCTACGGGCTGGCTCGATACCTTCGGCTGGACGGGCAGCAAGACGCTGAAGCGGCCTTCGTTGGAAGTATATTTAATCCAGCCGCCCGTGGGCTGCGCGACGGGCGTTGCGCTGCCCATGTTCATCACTCTACGCGTTAAGACCCAGTTCCACTTGTGGCCGAGCTTGTTGATGGAAGTGCCGCTCATGCGATCGCCTTCGATGGTTCCGAGCCACGTCGAATAACCGTCGTTCAACTCCATGCTGACGGCGCGCTCATTCTGCCGCCACTTGCCGTTCGTATAAACGTTACCGTTCGTGCTCCAGCGAACTTGATTGCCGGATTGAAATTCAATCCAGTAAGCGTTGTCGTGAAATCGTCCGTTGGCATCGGGGGCATTAACCGTGCCTTCCCAAATCGTTCCTTGAAGACTTCTAGGGGCCGACACCTGGGCCAGAGCGAGCGAGGCGAAACAGAAGAGCAGCAACGGGAGAATAACGAGACGCTTCATCGGGGGATTCCTTTCAAGCCTAAATTGACGAGCACACTGGAGAGATGAAGAAGGGCGCTCTTACTTGCGTTTCGTATAATAACCTTGTCGCGCGCGGATGCGAAGCTGTGAACGGGCGGGAAGGTTCACTTTGATGCGCAGGAATTTCCCGCTGGGGCTTTCGTCGTTGGAATAGTACTGAAGCAGGTATTGCGAACGCAGTTCGGCGGCAATCTGGCGGAAGACGGCATCGAGGTTTTCCAGTTTTTCGGGAACGAATGACGTGCCCCCGGTGGCGGCGGAGAGTTGTTCCATCCCTTCTTCGGCGCGCTTGCTGATGAGGTTCAGCTTAAGGGCCTCGCCGCTCGGGTTGATGGAATAAAAAGCGACCTCGGCCTTCTGCACTTCGCGTTGGACTTCCAGGATAACGCGGTTGTGAATCTTCAGCCGGTCATCCAGCTTAATCGAATCTCGCTCCTGCGGCGTCGCGCCGATGGCGGCCTTAATCTTGTCGCTGTAGGTATCTTCGCCGTCGGAGATGACGACGATGACGCGACGATGGCTGCCCGGAGTGTTCGCTGCCAGATAGCGCGCCGCCTCGACGACCGTGTCATAGAAGGCCGTCGCTCCCTTGGCGGGATTGAGAGCTGTTATCCGCGCGGCGACGCGCTCTTGTGTGTCGAGCGGTTGTTCAAGACGCGGGTTGGTGCCGATGGTAAAGACGCTCGCGCGGTCGCCCGCCTTCATCACCTGCTTGAGAAAACGCGCCGCCGCCTCTTTCTCGAAATCGAAGCGCGCCTCCACACTCAGGGAAACGTCGAAGAGAATCGCGATGTCGAGCGGCACCTGTTCGGGGTCGCCAATCTGCGCTATCTCCTGCGCGCGGCCTTCCTCTTCGAGACGAAAATCGGCAGCCGTCAGCCCCAGTACGGGCTGGCCCGCAGCATCCGTCACGGAGACGGGCACGACGACCAGATTCGAGTTGACGCGGACGACATCATAATTGTCATCGTTATCATCGTCGCTCGGAGTCGGCTTCGCCATCGGCGGCTTGATTCCGCCCGTTTGCTTCTCAGAGGCGGCGGGCTGCGGCTCTGCCTTCGGCGGCGGTGGAGGCGGCGGCGAAGGCTGCTGCGCGCCCGCGCCGGCGACCGATAAAAGAAAAGCCAGCGTTCCGCAGAGGAACACAAGCATTCTCAAACTCAGCATTCTGTTTTGAATCCGCGCCATCAAGCCAACTCCCTCATGCCGCCAGCGCACGCGTTCGTTTGCTGGTAATCTACCTCATCAATTGATGCCGCTCGATGGCATGATGGTTGGCAATAAAAAGAGTGATGAGTGATGAGTGATGGGTGATGAGTAAAGAACTTTCGCTTTTTAACTCATCACTCATTACTCATCACTCATCACTTCGTTTGCTGTTACGGAGTGGTGGTGGAAACCGAGCCTGTGGGCGTGTTCATCACGGGAGCGCCCTGCTGCAAGCCGCGGTTGACGAGAATCTTCACTTCGACGCGGCGATTCTGCGCGCGTCCTTCGCGCGTGCGATTGTCTGCCACCGCATTGGATTCGCCGTAACCGAACGGCGTGATGATGCGACGAAGCGGGATTCTGTGGTTCTCCGCCAGATAACGAACGACGGCGTCAGCGCGCGCCGCGCTCAGACGACGATTCTTGTCAACGCTGCCGCTGGCATCCGTGTAGCCGGAGACTTCGATGACGTAGCCGCGAGCGTTCATCGCTTTATTGGCGAGGTCGTCCAACTGCTCTTTGGCTTCGCGCGAAAGAATGCTGCTGTTGACGCGGAAGTTGATGGCGACGGTCTCCTGCGGAGTGTAGTCGTCAAGAGCCGAGATGCGCTCGTTGGTCTGATTGACTCCGGCCACGGCCGCATCAGCCGTTTCTTGCGCGGCCTTCGCGCCGCCCTTCGCCGCGTTGGAGACGGCGGCTAACTCATCAATCTGTCCTGACAAACGCTGTGCGTTCTGCTCGACCTGACCGAGACGATTCTCGGCTGTGCCGACGCGATTTTCGACGGGGTCAACGCGGGCTTCAGCCGTGCGCGCCGCCCTCAAATCGGAATCCCCGAAGCGCACCTTCTGCGCGACGAGTTGACCCGAAGAATCGCCGCGTCCTTCGACTTCCAGGTAGAGGCCGCGCAGGATGCTGGTGGTGCCATAATCTTTGCCGCTGCGGAGGAAGCCGCCCTTGGTTTTCACGCTGGTGTTGTCGGCCAGCCGGACGACGGTTTCCACACCGTTATCGTCGCGCACCGTAAAGGTATCGGCATCGCGGCGCGTGACAACGCCGCGCACCTTCATCTTCTGGCCGCTGGCGACTGTGCGCGTATTGGCGCCGGAACCTGAGTCGCCCTGTGCGAGCGCCGCCGGGGCCAAGCTAAGCACGAGGCCGAAGGCCAGTGCCAGCACTTGAGACGTTCGAATCTTATTGATCATTATTCTGAATCTCCATCTTGATTAAATTAAAGCTTGCTCTCGCGGAAAACTTGTTCGTTATCTTCGGGCTTTTTCGTCCGCCCGAAAATGTGCTCACCGGAGAGTCCAGCCATCGCTCACATTGGTAGATGACAGCCGCCCGTTTTTGAGTTGACCGTCCATCCGAACCAACAACACTTGCGAGGAGTTTTACCCGAAATCAGACCAAGCTACCAACTTGTTTTGGACTTCATGGTTGAAGCGCGAATTCTATCGAACCAGCGGGGGAAGTCAAGCGGTAGGGCCGCGAAAACCGGCTTTCGACGGCCCATTCGAAGATTCATCATCGAATCGCTAGCGGAATGCAATGAAAGAAACAATGAACGCGAAATGATGAACGATGAAGTAAGAGCTTGCTTTTCATTCATCGTTCATCCGTTCCTACTTCATCCTTAAACGCTAAATTGCCCCGCTTCGAGTAGCTCTTTGACGTAGGAGAGAAACTTCTCCGCGTCTGAGCCGTCAATGATGCGATGGTCGAAGCTCAGCGCAAAGTAGGCCATCGAGCGGATGGCTAGATAGTCGTCGCCGTCGGCAGTCGTCATCACCTTGGGGCGTTTCTCGATGACGCCGACGCCGAGAATGGCGACCTGCGGCTGGTTGATAATCGGTGTGCCGAAGAGACCGCCGAAGACGCCCGGGTTGGTGATGGTAAATGTTCCACCAGCAACTTCGTCAGGCTTGAGTTGCTTGGTGCGCGCGCGGTCTGCGAGGTCGTTGGCGGCGCGCGCGAGGCCCGAAATCGAAAGGTCGTCGGCGCGTTTGATGACGGGCACAATCAAGCCCCAATCGAGCGCCACGGCCATGCCCAGATTGATGTCGCGCTTGTAGATGATTTGGTCGCCGCTGACCTGCGAGTTGAAAACAGGAAACTTGCGAATCGCGCTGGTGACGGCCTGAAAGATAAACGGCATGAAGGTCAGCTTCGTGCCGGTTCGTTCTTGAAAGGAAGCCTTGTGCTGGTCACGCAAGCGTGCGATGCGCGTCATGTCTATCTCGTAGACGGTCGTGACGTGCGCCGACGTGCGACGCGACATCACCATGTGCTCCGCAATCTTGCGGCGCATCACGCTCATCTGCTCAACACGGTCTTCCGCCGATGGCTGGATTGACGGAGCAGCCGGCGCTTGCATGGAAGCTTGCGGCGCGGCCTGTGCTTGCTGCGGCGTCGCTCCGCCCTGCATGGCCTGCTGCGGCGACATCATCGCGCCGGATTCGATAAAACTCAGAATGTCGTTTTTGGTGACGCGCCCGCTCATCCCTGTGCCTTCGAGGCGGGAGATGTCTATGCCGTGCTCTTTGGCTATATTGCGCACCAGCGGGCTTGATTTGGTGCGGCGCAATTCTTCAACGCTCTGCTCGCGGCCGTTGCCGCCGGCCGCCGCAGCCTGCGCGCTCTCTTCTTGAGAGACGGTGGGTTGTTGATTAACCTCGCGTCCGGCGTCCTTAGCTTGCGCGGGTTGAGAGGCTTGCTGCGCCGCGGGTTGAGACGCCGCAGAAGGTGCTGCCGTAGTCTGATTGCTTGCTGCTTGTGCGGGCTGCTGAGACGGCTGCGTAGGAGCCGGGGCAGGGGGCGGTTCGGATTCAACGGCGGCTTGCGCTGCCGGTGCTTCGGCCTGCGCAGTCTGCGCGGCGGGGGCTGCTCCCTCTGCGCCGTTGCCACCGTCCAGGACGGCGACCACCGTGTTAATCTCGACCGTTGCGCCCTCGGGATATTTAATCTCCGTCAGTGTGCCAGCCGCCGGACTCGGAATCTCCGCGTCAACCTTGTCGGTCGAAATCTCAAACAAAGGCTCGTCACGCTCGACGCGCTCCCCGACCTTCTTCAGCCATTTCGTGATTGTCCCCTCCGCAATGGACTCGCCCATCTGCGGCATGACTACTTCTGTGCTCATAAATTCTCCTGAAGTGATAGGTGATAAGTGATGGGTGATAAGAGAAACCTGCTTTCTTTTTCCTATCACCCATCACTTATCACCTATCACTATCTCATCCTTCTGCTGTCGTCGGGTCAATCAACGACTTGATTTCGGAAATACGGTTGGCCGGAAATCCGCCCTGCCGCGCGTGCTCTTGCACCATCTCTGCGTTGGGCGCGATATAGACGCAATAAACCTTATCGTCCGTCACGTAGCTCTCGACCCACTGAATCTGCGGCCCCATGTTGCTCAACACCCCGCAGGATTTCTGCGAGATAGCCTGTAATTCATCCGCGGACAAATCACCCGCGCCCGCAATCTCGCGTTCAATTAGAAACTTCGGCATGACTGATGCTCCTTCAAATAGAGTTTCAGGTATCAAGTTTAAGGTCTCAGGTTATGTGTCTTTATAACTCGAAACCTGAAACTTGAGACCCATTAATAAGCTGCCAGCTTGCGCGCTGCTTCCAGCACGTCTTTCGTTTGCGGCAGGTAATATTCTTCAAGCGGCGGCGAATAAGGCACGGGCGTATCAATCGAAGCGACGCGCACAATGGGTGCGTCCAACCACTCAAAAGCTTCCTCTGCGATTGTCGCTGCGATTTCACCGCCGATGCCGCCCGTGCGTGATGCTTCATGCAGCACCAGCACCTTGCTCGTCTTCTTCACGCTCGCGAGAATGGCCTCCTTGTCGAGCGGCGCGAGCGTGCGCAAATCTATCACCTCAACGTCCAAGCCTTCCCTTTCAAGCTCTGCCGCCGCATCGAGCGCCGTCAACACCTGCGCGCCGAAAGTGATAATGGAAAGGTCGCGCCCCTCGCGCGCCGTGCGCGCCTTGCCTATCTCGACGATGTAGTCCTCTTCCGGCAACTCTTCGCGCAGGCGCGGCAGGCGGTAGAGTTTCTTGTGCTCAAAGAAGATAACGGGGTCGGGGTCGCGAATCGCGGCCTTAATCAAGCCCTTCGCGTCATACGCGGTCGAAGGCTCGACGATTTTCAGCCCCGCCGTGTTGAGGAAAAATGCCTCGGCGTTAATCGAATGAAACGGCCCGGCATGAACGCCCGAGCCGCACGGGCCGCGAAAGACCGCGGCGATGCCTGCGCCCCAGCGATAGCGACACTTGGCCGCGTAGTTCGTCAGCATGTCGAAGCCGGCGGAGATGAAATCTATAAACTGAAACTCCGCCACCGGGCGCATTCCCATCAACGCCGCGCCGCACGCCGCGCCGACAATCGCCGCCTCCGAAATCGGCGTGTCAATGACGCGCTCCTCTCCAAACTCGTCCACGAGGCCGTCCGTCACCTTAAACGCGCCGCCGTAAGCGCCCACGTCTTCACCGATGACGAAAACCGTCGGGTCGCGCTCCATCTCTTCCCAGATGCCCTGACGAATCGCCTCGACAAACGTCGTCATCCCGCCGCGCGCCGGACGATTCGACTTATGCTCTTTCTTAGTTGCTGTTGACATACATGTAGAATTCTTGGCTGCTGATTATTAGCCGTTTCATTTAAACGCTATCCATTACTACCAAATCCATTTGTTTCCGATGATTGCTATCTTCCCCGATTGTCACTCCCTTTAGGGACTCCATGTTGACGACCGCTCCAAATTTTATGAACGTCTGAAAAAAGCGCTCGAAATACCGGCCCCAATAAACAAGAGCGCAAGACATCGGCGCGCCCTTTCCAGCATCTTGACCTTCAACTAGGAAGCGAAGCCGCGTATCGTAGAGAAAGCAGATTGCG
>CAZEZJ010000293.1:674-6753 GCA_964516695.1 uncultured Blastocatellaceae bacterium | reverse complement strand
CGCGTGCTTAATCTTTCAGCCGATGAGACGCCGGATGTGGCGGAGTTGGCGGCGGCGTATGCCGAGCCGTTCGCCTGTTCGTCTGCGCTCGGGATGCTTAGACTCTCGCAGGCCGTCGCGCCGTCGGCCACCGTGCTGCTCACGGGCGACGGCGGCGACGATGTCTTCCTCGGTTATCCAGAGCATCGTTACTTCTGGCTCGCCGGAAAACTCGCTAGCCACACTCCATCGGCGGCAGCGAGCCTTTGGCTCAAGGCGCGCACGCGCCTACCGCGACGCGGGCTGATGCGCCGCGCCGCTTCGTTTCTCGATTACACTACGGGAGGACTCGGCGCAGTCACCAACGCGCGCGACGGCTTGCCCCTCTACGAAAGCCATTCTCTGCTCGGCGAACGACTCGCAGGAGCGACCATTTCACAACGCAACATCCGTTGGTCTCTTGAGTCTGGGCGCAACGTGCTCGCGGAGTTTTTAGATTACGACCGCCAGACTCGTTTCGTCGGTGAATATCTGCCGAAGGTTGACGGCGCGACGATGCACTATGCGCTCGAAGCGCGTTCGCCGTTTCTGGACCAAGCGTTGTGGGAATACGCGGCCTCGCTTCCGCTGGATTTGCGTCTTCAGGGCGGGCGCTTGAAAGCAATCTTGCGTGAGGTGGCGAGGCGTCGCATCGGCGAGCGCGTGGCGCGCGGGCGCAAGCGCGGGTTCGGAGTTCCGGCGGGGCGTTGGCTGGCGGGCGGCTTGCGCACTCGTGTAGTTGAGACGCTCAATGATTCCATCCTCGGTCGTGAAGGCTGGATAAGGACAGACGCCGTGCTCGAAAAATTTGCGCGCGAAGCCCGGCAGGGCGAAGCGTCGCTGCAAACATGGTATCTCTTCGTGCTCGAAAACTGGCTCCGGCACGAGCAATCAGCGGGCGTCTTTGAGCCGCCCGCCGACAACGTGGAAAGGCTCAACCTCGCGACATTAAACGGACGCGCGACGAGCGAGCTAAGCGCGCCCGCGATAGAAGGCAACCACGCCGCATAACGAAAGGCGCTTGACGCGTTAGTGGTCCAACTGGCGACGCTCCCTTGAGCGTACGGGCAATGAATAGTTAGCCGAGATGAGTTGTTAATGGTGATGAAACCGAACGTTCTCCTATTCATAGATAGCTTCGCGCAGGGCGGGACTGAGCGCCAGTTGGTGCAGTTGACGCGCCTGCTCGGCGAGAGCGGGCGCTATAAAATCCACCTTGCATGCCTTAGCCGCGAGGGCGTGCTGCGCGCCGAAGTGGAACGACTGGGTTACACGGACATTCCTGAATTCCCGCTCAGCAGTTTTTACGACCGTAACATGCTCGCACAACTAAGGCGCTGCGCCGCCTTCTTGCGCGAACGTTCCATCTCTATCGTCGAGACGCACGACTTCTACACCAACATCTTCGGGATGACGGCGGCGGCGCTGGCGCGCACGCCCGTGCGCATCGCTTCGCGGCGCGAAACAGAAGGCACTAAAAGCAGCGCGCAGAAATGGGCCGAGCGGCGCGCCTATGATTTGGCGGACGCCATCATTGCCAATGCCGAGGCGGTGCGGCGCGAGTTAATCGCGGACGGAGTGCCGGAAAAGAAAATCCTGACTATTTATAATGGCATGGATACGACGCGAGTTGCGCCGCGCCGCGACCTCCGGCGTGAAGAAGCGCTCGCGCTCCTCGGACTCCCCGTTGATGGCAATCGGCGCTTCGTCTCGATTGTCGCCAACATGCGACACGCGAAAAAAGACCAGGCGACATTCTTGCGCGCCGCCGCGCTTGTGCGCGAGGCTGTGCCGGAAGCAGCCTTCGTGCTCGCGGGCGAAGGCGAGTTGAAAGAAAGCTTGCGCGCTCAAGCCGCCGCTCTCGGGCTGGCGCAGCACGCTTTCTTCACAGGGCGCTGTGCGCATGTGCCGGAACTGCTGGCAATCTCTGAGGTCTGCGTCCTGAGTTCGAGCGGCACGGAAGGTTTTTCAAATTCGATTATCGAATATATGTCCGCGGCGCGTCCGGTTGTGGCGACCGACATCGGCGGCGCGCGTGAGGCCATCATTGAGGGCGAGACCGGCTACGTTGTGCCGCCGGGCGATGAACGCACGATGGCAGAACACATCATCGCTTTACTACGCGACAGAGAGCGTGCGCAGCAAATGGGCGAGCGCGGATTGCAGGTCGTCAAAGAGAAATTCTCCTGCGCGGCGCAGGTTGAGCGGGTCGAGAATTTGTATGAGCGGCTGCTGGCGCAGAAGCGCGTGGCGGCACGCGTGGGCCTTGAGACAGGCGTGAGACACGAAAGCGTGTGACTTCAGAAGCGAAACTAAAGCGCGAATGATAGACCGGTTGAACAGCAATAGCGGAGTGATGAACTCGACGGGCGAAAGCGACAGTTCGCCAGCGCGCCGCCATGCGGCGACGACGCAGCGCACGAGTGCGCCGACTACAAAGGGGTCGTCCTCATCGCAGCGTCGCCTCCGTGTCTTAATCGTCGCGCCGTCGCTCGGCATCCTCGGCGGGCAGGCGGTGCAAGCCGCGCGGCTGCTCGCGCGTTTTCGTGAAGAGCCGTCGCTGGAAGTTTCATTTCTGCCTATCAATCCGCAACTGCCTGGGCCATTCGGCAAATTGCAGCAGATTAAATATGTGCGCACCGTCGTCACTTCGCTTGCCTATGTCGCGCTGTTGTTGTGGCGCGTGCCTAGCTTTGATGTGATTCACGTCTTCTCCGCTTCATACTTTTCATTTGTCCTCGCGCCGACGCCCGCCATCTTGATTTCAAAGCTGTATGGCAAGAAAGTCGTTCTAAATTACCGGAGCGGCGAGGCCGAAGACCATTTGCAGCGTTGGCGGCGCACAGCCGTTCCGACCATCCGCCTGGCCGACGAGGTGGTCGTGCCCTCAAGCTATCTGGTCGAGGTGTTCGCGCGCTTTGGGCTACATGCGCGCTCAATCTACAACTTCGTTGATACCGCGCGTTTTCGTTTCCGACGACGCTCTCCGCTTGGCCCAAACTTCTTTTCAAATCGCAATCTTGAACCGCTCTACAACGTCGGGTGCATCCTCCGTGCTTTCAGCATTATCCAGCAACGTTTTCCCGAGGCCACTTTAGTAGTGGCCGGAGACGGCAGCCAGCGCTCTCAACTTGAGCAACTCGCGCGAGAACTCAATCTCAAGCACACAACGTTTGTCGGGCGCGTCGAGCAATCGCGTATGCACGAGCTTTACGAGCAGGCAGACATTTATTTGAACAGCTCAAACATTGACAACATGCCGGGTTCGCTCATCGAGTCTTACGCGGCGGGCCTGCCCGTCGTCACGACCAACGCGGGCGGCATCCCCTTCATCCTGACCCACGAGGAGACGGGGCTGATGGTCGAACGCGACGACCAAGAGGCTTTAGCCGCCGCCGCGATTAGGTTGTTGGAAGATGACGCGCTCGCTCTGCGCATCACCTCGAACGCGCTCGCGGCGTGCCGGCAATACAGATGGGAAGCCGTGCGCGAGGAATGGCTCAAGCTCTATTTTGAATTGGCCCACGAAAACTTTGCGCGGCTGCCCGTCGCGCTTCCGCCGCAGGTTGAAGGCGACACAACCAACGTCTAGTCCGATGCCGAGTGTTTTAATCGAGAGATAGTTTTGCGACGAGTTTGAATGATTAAGCTGCTGCGAAAACTAAAAGGAAGAAGCTTGACGGAGCTACGCGTGCGCGGCGCGCAGGCTGCCGCGTGCCTTGCGGAGCGCGCGAAACTGTCAGCGCAGACGCGCGTGCCTGAAGACGGGGCTTTCTTCAAGTTGCTCGATGCTTCACGCTTCGACGCTTCTTCTTTGTCGGCAGAAGTCTTGTTCGCGCATTTCCGCACACGCGCGGCTTCCGATTTCTTCCCGGCTTTCGGCGCGCCTGACGAGACGCGCGCCGTCTTGCGAAGTCGCTTTGGCGGGCGGGCGAAAGAGTTGTTGGTTGAACGCGCGGAACGCATCGTCTCGGGCCGCTTCAGCCTGCTCGGTTTGCATGACCTGGACTTCGGTAATCCGATTGATTGGCACCTCGAACCCGTGTCGGGCAAGAAATCGCCGCTCGTGCATTGGAGCCGGATTAATTATCTGGATGCGGCTGTGGCCGGAGATAAGAAGATTACCTGGGAGTTGAATCGCCAACAGTATTTTCAGGTCCTGGGCCGTGCTTACTGGCAGACGGGCGACGAGCGTTATGCCGAAACCTTCACGCGCCATCTCAATGCCTGGATGGATGCCAATCCGCCTAAACTCGGCATCAACTGGGCCAGCAGCTTAGAGGTCTCTTTCCGCGCCATCTCGTGGCTGTGGTCGCTCTACTTCTTCAAAGATTCAACGCAACTGACGCCCCCCCTCTTCCTCCGCGCTTTGCGCGCCATCTTGAAACCTATCTCTCGACCTACTTTAGCCCGAACACGCATTTGACGGGCGAAGCCCTTGGACTTTTTTATCTCGGCACGCTGCTCCCTGAGTTTCGCCGTGCCGAGCGCTGGCGCACCATTGGTGCCAGCGTCTTGCTTGGGCAACTCGAACGCCACGTTCAACCCGACGGTGTCTACTTCGAGCAGTCGAGCTACTACCATCGCTATACGACCGACTTCTACACACACTTTCTGCTCCTGCTCAGAGCCAGCGGCGCGCCGCGCGAAGCCGCGCTTGAAGCGAAGTTGACGGCTTTGCTGGACCACTTGATGCACCTGACGCTCCCCGACGGGACGACGCCGTTGTTTGGAGATGACGATGGCGGCCGCCTCGCTTGGCTCGACGAGCACGCACCCGACGACTTTCGCGCCGCGCTCGCCACGGGCGCGACTCTCTTCCAGCGTCCTGATTATAAGTTTGTCGCAGGCGGCCCGACCGAAGAGACGCTCTGGCTCATGGGCGCTGAAGGCTTACGTGCCTTTGATGAAATCGTTGCCGCCCCTCCCGCCGAAGAATCGCGCGCTTTCACAAACGGCGGCTACTACGTCATGCGCGACGGCTGGACGCCTGAGAGCAACTACCTACTGCTCGACTGCGGGCCGCACGGCACTCTCAATGGCGCACACGCACACGCCGACGCGCTCTCAATCATCGCCGCCTCTGCGCTCGGTCGCACCACGCTCGTTGATTCCGGCACGTACACATATACGGGTTCAGCCGCGCTCCGCAATCAATTCCGTGCGACGGCGGCGCACAACACGCTCACAATTGACGGCGCATCATCTTCCGTCTCCGAAGGCCCGTTTCGCTGGCAACAAATGGCAAGCGCCGCGTGCCGCGCATGGCTCAGCCGTCAACGTTTCGATTTCTTCAAGGGCGAGCACGACGGCTATCTGCGACTACCGGCACCGGCGAAGCACCTGCGCAGCGTCCTCTTTCTCAAAGGCGACTACTGGATTATGCGCGACCGCATAGAGACCGCTGGCGCACACGACTATGAGCTAAACTTTCATTTTGCACCGCATTGTGCTCCGGCGATTGAAACGGAAGATGAGACTTCTTTCGTGCTTGAACGCAACACCGTCAATTTCCATCTCCACACTTTCGCACCAACAGGCGCTTGGCGCAGGCACGACGAGTTGACCTCAAACTGCTACGGCGCATCCGTTCCTGCTCCCGTCTGCACGTTTGCCTTCAGCGGCGATACGGAAGAAGCCGTCACGCTGCTTGTCCCGCGCGCGTCGTCGCAGTCGCAATTCTTCGCGCGCGAGCTTGAAGCAATCGGCGGGCGGGCCTTTGAGTTGACTGAAGGTGAGATGCGCGACTATCTATTGCTCCGCGCGGATGGCGCGCCGAAAGTTGAAACTGAATCGTTCGCGTCAGATTTCAATTGGACGTGGATGCGATTTCGCGGCGACAGAGTTGAGCCGGAAGAGTTGCTTGGCATTGACGGCGAGAGCTTGCGTCTCGGCCAGCGAGAAGTGTTGCGCTCTGTGACGCGCACGGGCTACGTGGCAGCGCGGCGCGCGGGCGAGCAATTGATTGTTGAGACGGATGCCAGCACAGACTTGCTCATCGCGCCGCTCGGAGCGAAAACGTTGATTATCAACGGCACGCACAAGCCTGCTCCGCAACCTG
>CAZEZJ010000293.1:0-664 GCA_964516695.1 uncultured Blastocatellaceae bacterium | reverse complement strand
ACCTGACGAACAGAGAGGGGAGTGTATTTTAGCCTCAAGTGGAGAATAACCCGTGGCCGTTCGTTAGGGCCAACCGGGCTGACTTTGCCGCTCGTCACTATTTTACCGACTGCAAATATCATGTGCGGAATTAACGGAATTGCATATTCGCGGCGCGCGCCTGAAGGACGCGTGGAAAAGATTGACCTCATCAGGATGCGCGATGTGATTACGCATCGCGGGCCGGATGACAGCGGGCTGCTTTTAGACGGTCCAATCGGCCTCGGCCATCGTCGTCTCTCAATCGTTGACGTGAGCGCCGGACACCAACCGATGACGAACGAAGACGACTCGCTCCGCATCGTCTATAACGGCGAAATCTATAACCACGCGGACTTCCGCGCCGGACTCGAAGCGCGCGGCCATCGCTATCGCACACACTGCGACACCGAAACCATCCTGCATCTTTACGAAGAGCACGGAGCATCTTGCGTCGAGCATCTACGCGGGATGTTTGCCTTCGCCATCTGGGACCAACGCAAGCGCGAGTTGTTCATCGCGCGCGACCGCCTCGGCGTCAAACCGCTCTACTACGTTCATCGCCCTGACGGCTCGCTCTTTTTCGCCTCCGAGATTAAAGCGCTGCTTGCGGCGCGCGCCGTGCGGCCTGAGATTAACTATCGCG
>CAZEZJ010000292.1:5112-6759 GCA_964516695.1 uncultured Blastocatellaceae bacterium | reverse complement strand
CCGTAAAGCAGAAATTGAATCATGTAATGATTGATTCATGTATTCATTTGTTCATTGAATCAATGATTACATGAATCAATGAATCAATCTCTTCGTCTCAGGCGTGCTCCATCTTGATTTCTTCGACAAACGTGACGCGGTTGATTTCGTGCAGCGTCGAGACGCCGCTGAAAACTTTTTGGAGCGCCGATTCGCGCAGGCCCGTCAATCCTTCCGATTCGGCGGCGCGGCGCACTTCCGAGCCGGGCCGGCGCTCGACAATCATCTCGCGAATATTATCGGTCAGGTCGAGCAGTTCGTGAATCGCCGTGCGACCGCGATAGCCCGTGTGGTTGCAGGCGTCGCAGCCGACGCTCATGTAAAAGATGCCCGCCCCGTGTTCGTCCGGCCTTAAGCCCGATTCCAGCAACTCTTCGTCCGCCGGACGATACGCGCGCTTGCAGACGGGGCACAGCATACGTATCAAGCGCTGGGCCAACACGCAGTTTAAGCTCGACACGAAATTGTAAGGCTCAACGCCCATATTCAGGAAGCGCCCGATGACGTCGATGACGTTGTTGGCGTGGACGGTCGTGAAGACGAGGTGGCCCGTCAGCGCCGATTGAATGGCGATTTGCGCCGTCTCTTCGTCGCGGATTTCACCGACCATGATTTTGTCCGGGTCGTGGCGCAGGATGCTGCGCAGTCCGCGCGCAAAGGTCAAGCCCTTCTTTTCGTTGACGGGAATCTGCGTGATGCCGTGAAGCTGGTATTCGACGGGGTCTTCAATCGTGATGATTTTGTCTTCCTCGTTGCGAATCTCGTTCAAGGCGGCGTAGAGCGTGGTGGTCTTTCCCGAACCCGTTGGCCCGGTGACGAGCACCATCCCGTAAGGCTCTGCGATGTAGCGGCGAAACTTCCTGATGTCCTCCTCGGAAAAACCGACGACATCCAGATTCAGATTGCGAAACTCCTCGTTAATCTGTTCCTTGTCGAGAATACGAATCACGGCATCCTCGCCGTGCACGGTCGGCATGATGGACACGCGAAAGTCAACGTTGCGGCCTTTGTAGCGAACGCGGAAGCGACCGTCCTGCGGCACGCGCCGCTCTGCGATGTCTAATTCCGACATCACCTTGATACGCGAAATCAGCGTTTGATGATAAGCGAGGTCAATCGGGTCAACCTTGGCATAGAGCGCGCCGTCAATGCGAAACTTGACTTGCACCTCCGTATCGCGCGTCTCAATGTGAATGTCGGAAGCGCGCGACTCCATCGCGTTGAAGATGATGGTATCAACGAGCTTGATAATCGGCGACATGTCCGAATCTGTCGCCAAGCGGTCAAGGTCGAGCACTTCCTCGCCGTGCTCCGTCTCCTTAACGAGCGAGATGCGAAAACCCGAAGTCGCTTCCTGCAACACGCGCTGTGTGGCGTCGCCCTTTCTGAGCACCACGTCAATCGCTCCGGCGGTCGCCACGTGCGGAACGATGCGCGCATCAAGTGCGCTGGCTAACTCATCAAGGCGTTCGAGGTCTGTCGGGTCGGCCATCGCCAGGTGCAGGCGCTTGCCCTCACGCCGCAGCGGCACAAATTGGTGGCGCACCATCAAGTCAACCGGCAACTCGCCAAGCAGCGCGTAGTCAATCGGTGAATCGCCGTCGGGCG
>CAZEZJ010000292.1:0-5102 GCA_964516695.1 uncultured Blastocatellaceae bacterium | reverse complement strand
GTCCACATACGGCAGACGGTAGCGGCGCGCCAGCGCCAGCGCCTCGCGCACCTCCGGCGGCTCATGCCCATCGGGAATGGCAAAAGATGGGACGGTCGCGCCTAATTCTTCCGATGCTTGCTTCATAGCTAACTTTAGTTTCCGGTTT
Organism: uncultured Blastocatellaceae bacterium; assembly: GCA_964516695.1. Taxonomy (GTDB): domain Bacteria; phylum Acidobacteriota; class Blastocatellia; order Pyrinomonadales; family Pyrinomonadaceae; genus DASVTR01. The sequence goes on along the minus strand of CAZEZJ010000292.1, from coordinate 4,954 downwards.
CAGGTTCGCTTCAACTGTTTGAAACCTGAAACTTGAAAACCTCTTACCTCATCGACGGAGCGTTTGAGATTGACTGAATAATGGGGAGATAAATCGCGAGCAGAATCGTGATGACGACGCCGCCCATGACGACAAGAATCGCAGGCTCAATCGTCGTCGTCAACTGCTCAAGCTTCACTTCCGCCTCCGCATCATAAAAAGAAGAAACCTCGTCGAGCATTTCGCGCAAACTGCCCGAGCGCTCCCCGACGCCAATCATATCGAGCGCCAGTTCAGGTATCCAGCCCGCCGCCTCAAGGCTTTCGGTAAACGTGCGTCCCTCGCGAATCATCGGCAGAATTGACGAACTGCGCCGTCGCAACTCCCGGTTCGTAATCGACTCGGCTGAAATCTCCCATGATTCGACCAGCGTAATACCGCCCGCAAGGAGCGTCGCCAAAGAGCGCGTCGCCTGCGCCACGGAGAGATGCGTGAGCAGTTTGCCGACAATCGGAATTTTCAACAGAAACGTGTCTATCGCCAGTCTGCCGGAAGACGTGCGCGACCACACGACCAGAAAAACAATCACGCCAATCAAGAGCGGCGCAACCCAGAAAATGTTGGCCGCGGCCCAGCCGGAAACGCCGACCACAATCAACGTCAGCGTCGGCAGTTGCGCGTTGCCGAAACCCGTGAAGAGGTCTTTCATGCGCGGCACGACGTAGACGGTCAGAAATGCGACCATGCCGAAGGAAGCCAGCAAGAGCAACGTCGGGTAGGCCAATGCTCCGCGAATCTTGCGGCGCAGTTGCACGTTGCGCCGCATATACGTGACGTAACGCGTCAGCACTTCGTCGAGCGCGCCCGAACGCTCGCCCGCCAGGATAGATGCCGTGTAGATGCGCGGGAAAATAGCGCCCTGCGCGGCGAAAGCTTCGGAGAGCGCCGCGCCGCCGCGAATCTTCTCCTCTACATCCGCCAACACCATCCGCAGTCCGCCCGAGGGCGAGCGCTTGCGCAGCATCGTGATGGCTTGCAGGATGGGGATGCCCGCGCGCAAGAGCGCAGAGAGTTGCTGGTTAAAGAGCAGAAAGTCGTTGGCTTTGAAACGCGCTGTTGTGCCGCCGCCGCCTCTACGCGTGAGCGCGGCCACGCCGGAAGTCTTCGGCGGGGTGACGGCGAAGACACGAAAGCCCTCGCTCTCTAAGCGCGTGCGCGCCTCCTGCACGCCGACCGCCTCGACCGTGCGCGTCACAATCTCTCCGGCGGGAGTTCCTAAACGACAGATGAATTCAGCCATGTGCGTCCGCGAAACATTAACTCATTCGTTCATTGAATGGGGGATGAGCAATTCAATGAGAAAGTTGGATGGCAAATTATAACACGCGTTTTGAGAAGAGCGCGACCAGGCAACAAAAGCCAAAATCGGGCATCAGAATCCGGGGTTGCGGCAGGCTTTTTCGTTCTTCTCGGTCTCATTTCTTCCGCTCGCTCGCTCCTCGCAAGTGCCGCCTTCCTTAAATACACGCCAAGGCTGGCGGGAAGTTGCAGACAAAAGAGCTATTGAGACAAACAGACTCGCGGGCGGATTCATCGCTCCTCAGGCCTGGGCAACTTGAAAACTAAAAACACAGTCTTAGCACACGTACTACACGATAGATTCTTGCGCAGGGGAGAATCGTTGGCATACAATGCCAGACAGCCTTCGCTTCGGAAACCAATTGAAGCAAGCGAGCGGCAGTCTCCCCGAACAGCCGAACCAGATTCGCTTCTTAAAATTGCGCGTCATGGCCCTTTCGTCTCCTGCTCAAAAGGGCTGATGGAGCGTTGGTTTAACTATTCTCAAACGAGTTCGGGCCTCGTAAGAGGTTCTGATAGTGAAAAATTAAAGAGGATGAAATGAAAGCACAGCGCCGCTCGCACTATCCTTTGCTAGCGCTTGTCTCCAGCCTCGTACTCTGCGCGCTCATCATCGCGCCGCGTCTCTCACGAGCGCAACAGAAATCCGACGAGAAGAAATCACAGCCCGTTCCGGCGGCCAGCCCGACGAAGTCGCGCCCCGCAGGCAACGACGAACAGATTATCGTCAACACGGACTTGATTAACCTGACCGTCACGGTCACAGACCAATACGGTCGTTACGTTTCGGGACTGGATAAAAAAGCATTCACGGTTTTTGACGGCAAAGAGCAGCAGGAGATTACACACTTTAGCGATGACGATGCGCCCGTCTCGGTCGGCGTCATCTTCGACGTTTCCGGCTCGATGAGCGGAGAGAAGATTAGGAAAGCGCGCGAAGCGCTCTCGCGTTTCATCGAGACGAGCCACGATTCGGACGAATATTTCCTCATCGCCTTTAACTCTCGCGCCCAGCTATTGCTAGACCGCACGCGCGACGGCAATGCCGTGCTCAACAAACTGACCTACGTTGAGACGCGTGCCAATACGGCGCTTTATGATGCGACTTACCTTGGCGTGGAGAAGGTCCAGCGCGGCGCGCATAAGAAACGCGCCTTGCTGCTCATCAGCGACGGGCAGGACAATGATTCGCGTTACACCTTCTCGGAAGTGCGCCGTCTCTTGAAGGAATCCGACGTGGTGCTCTATTCGATAGGCATTCTCGGCGGCAACGACCCCGGCAGTTCTCTAGGGCTTGAAGGACAGGGGATTTTAGATGAGCTGTCAGCCGTCTCCGGCGGCAAAGCCTTCTTCCCCAACTCTGCTCCCGAGATGGACGAAATCTTTGAAAAGATTGCGCTCGAATTGCGTCATCAATATTCCATCGGCTATCGTCCCAACAATTTTACGAACGATGGCAAGTGGCACAAGATTAAAGTCAAGGTGACGCCGCCGCGCGGATTGCCGCGCTTGTTCGTGCGCAGCCGCGAAGGCTATTACGCCATTACCAACCCGCGTTGAAACTTTTGCCTCCGCTTTGCGGGCGCGTCCGGCAACGTTTAGGGTGTTGACAGGCATCTGTGCAGATGTGTGCCCGAATTTATCAGCGGCGCACGCGTTAAGCCAAAAGGTTCTTTGCCCCAGCCCATGCGAAGAGTCGCCAGAGAGGCGGCTTTAAGAGCAAGCGCACCACCAGCGCCCCGCTTCTCCCTCTCCGGCTTAAAGACGGCCGGGCAGGCTTTTAGCGGGGCGCTTTTTTCCGAAGGCTGAGATAAGAGATGAAAGAAGTTCGAGCTGACAAATCAAGACGGGTGCGGCGCGTGCTGGCGCTGCTGGCTTGCGGCGTGATGATAGTTGCGCTCTTTGCCGTTTCAAATGCCGGCCGCGCAGAGAGCCAGGACGCGCGCCCGCGTCGTGCGGCTCAGGAGCAGAAAAAGGCAACGCCGACGCCCACACCGGCAGTCGTTAAGCCTGCGCCGACGCCCGCCGCTCCCGCCGGTGCGCCCGCGCTGCGTCCATCGCCAACGCCCGACGAAGGCGAAGAGATTGGCGAAGGCGACATCGTTAAGGTTGAAGCGAACCTCGTGAATTTGAACGTCCGCGTCATTGACCGCAACAACCGCCCGATAGACAACGTGCGCAAGGAAGAGTTTCGTGTCTATGAAGACGGCGTGCTGCAACCGATTGAGTTCTTCACGCGTGAGGAAGTGCCTATCTCCTACGGTCTCGCGGTTGACACTTCAGGCTCCCTGCGCCCGCAGCTTCAGCAGGTGATAGACGCTGCCAAAACCGTCATCAACAGCAACAAGCCCGGCGACGAGACTTTCCTCGTCCGCTTTATCGACAGCGAGAAGATTGAGACGGTGCAGGATTTCACGTCCAACAAGGCCGACCTGCTCGACGCCATTGACAGCTTCTACGTCGAAGGCGGGCAGACAGCCATCGTTGACGCCGTGTATCTGTCGGCGGAACACGTCGCGCAGTATAAGAAGGGCGACGATAACGACCGCCGCCGTCGCGCGTTGATAGTTATCACGGACGGCGAAGACCGCGGCAGCTTCTACAAGAAGGAACAACTCTTCGCCAAGCTGCGCGAAGAGGATGTGCAGATTTACGTCATCGGCTTTGTCAACGAACTCGACCGCGAGGGCGGCTTTATTCGTAAAAGCCCGCGCGAGGAAGCCATGAACCTGCTCAACCGTTTCGCCAAAGAGACGGGCGGGCGAGTCTTTTATCCCGAATCGCTGTCGGAACTGCCGAAGATTGCCGAAGACATTGTCCGCGACATGCGAACGCAGTATGTCGTCAGCTACAACCCGACCAACAAGGCGCGCGACGGCTCTTTCCGCGCCATCAGGGTGACGGTGGCGGACGCGCCCGGCAGCAGCAAGCGCATCGCGCTCACACGCTCGGGCCGCACAGCGCCGCGCGAAGGCGGTCCCGCACAGCCCAAACAACCCGCGTCCACAACGCTGAAGCCGTCGCCGGCGGGCGGGCGCAAGACTCCGTAGCTTCTTAAAATTCAGTGTGCACGAAAGGCAGCAGCCATCTTCTGGCTGCTGCCTTTTTTTCAAGACTTTCTCCCGCTTTTGTGTCACCGCTGTCACTTACATAACTATTACATTCGCCCGCCTCATTACTTGTTACGATAACTCTCGCCCCCTCATCTTAACTTGTGGCGTAACTTTATGAATTCTAAAACGGGGAGTCATCATGCGTAACGAAGCTGTTATCCAAAGCGATAAATCCGGCATCAACTGGAGCACTGTTATCTTTCTGGCCATCTTCCACGTGGGCGCAATCGCGGCGCTCTTCATGTGGGATTGGAAAGCCTTCGCGCTGACAGTGTTTTTGTGGTGGGTGGCGGGCAGCCTCGGCGTCGGCATGGGCTTTCACCGTCTGCTAACGCATCGCGGTTATAAAGTGCCAAAGCCGGTCGAATATTTTCTGACCGTGTGCGGCACGCTGGCGATGGAGGGTGGACCAATCTACTGGGTCGTCACACACCGTATTCATCACGCCTACACGGAAACGCCGGGCCAAGACCCGCACACGCCGCGCGAAGGCGCATGGTGGG
>CAZEZJ010000291.1:0-6767 GCA_964516695.1 uncultured Blastocatellaceae bacterium | reverse complement strand
CATACATGTCCGCCGTGTCCAGAAAGTTGATGCCCAAATCGAGCGCGCGATTGATAGTCGCGATGGATTCCGCATCGTCGCGCTGCCCGTAAAACTCTGACATCCCCATACAGCCCAGCCCCATCGCAGACACGACCAGGCCGCTCTCTCCCAACTGTCGTTTTTCCATTCCCCTGCTTCTCCCTTAATGATTAATCCAACTCATCAATTCTTCTTTTTTCAATCGCGCGGCCGGCCAGATTTCCGCAAGCGCTGACCAGCAGGCCGAGGCTCGCAAAGCGCTCGTCCTTCGTGAAGCCCTGGCGGTAGCGGTAGTAAATCTGCTGCACGATGACCGCGGTTTTAAACAAACCGTAAGCGTAATAAAACACTATGTCGGGAATATCGCGGCCCGTTTGTCGCGTGTAGGCTTCGATGAGCCTGGAGCGGCTTAAATTTCCGTGGAGCGTCGTCAGCCCGAAGCCGAAACGTTGCCATTCTTCCGGGTCGTCTGGGTCAACCCAGTAGCCCAGAGTCGTGCCCAAGTCCATCAATGGGTCACCGATGGTCGCCATTTCCCAATCGAGGACGGCCCGCACTTCAGACAAATCCGCGGGCGCGAGCACGATGTTGTCATACTTGTAATCGTTGTGAATCAGAGCGCGCCCGGAATCGGCGGGCGTGTGTTCCGTTAACCACACGGCTAATTTCTCGATGGCCGGAACGTCGTCTGTGCGCGCGTTGTAATATCTTTTCGTCCAGCCTTCAATCTGGCGGCGCACGTAGCCTTCGGGGCGGCCAAGCCCGCCCAAGCCCGCCGCCTCGTAATCAACTTCGTGAATCTCCGCGAGGTTCTGTATGAACGACTCCGAGACGTGGCGCATCATCTCGGGCGACAACTCCAACTCAGCGGGCGGCCGCGCGCGCAGGATAACTCCGCGCACGCGCTCCATCAGATAGAAGGGAGCGCCCAACACGGATTCATCATCACAAAAGAGAACGGGGCGCGGAACTTTCGGATAGACGGGATGAAGATGCGAGAGGATGAAATATTCACGGCTCATGTCGTGGGCCGTCTTCACCGTCGTCCCGACGGGAGGACGACGCAGCACGTATTCAACGCCCGCGACGCGCACCAGATAAGTCAAATTTGAAAAGCCGGACGGAAATTGCTCGACCTCAATCTCACCACCCAATTCGGGCAGGCGCGCCGAGAGATACGCCACAAGCTTCGAGCGGTCTAACTCTTCTCCTTCACGCACGGCGCGCGGCTTGTCAATTGACTCTTCCCGCGCGCTCATCTCTGAGACCTTTCGGAGGAAAGCTCGACGCCGTAGCTGCGCAAGATGCTCCTCGCCACAACCGTTTTATGCACCTCGTCCGGCCCATCATAAATGCGCGCCGCGCGCTCGTGCCTGTACCAGTAGGAAAGAATTGTATCGTCCGTCAGCCCCAACGCGCCGTGAGCTTGTATCGCGCGGTCTAAGACCTTTTGGAGAATGCCCGCCACGAAAAACTTAATCAGGGAGATGTCTTCGCGCGCCCCGGCGGCTCCTTCGCGGTCAACGCGCTCGGCTGCCTGCATCACCAGCAAGCGCGCGGCGCTGATTTCCGCACGGCTTTCCGCTATCCACTCCTGCACGCTTTGGCGGCTGCCTAAAGCGACGCCAGGCGACAATTCTCTGTGCGCGACATGGCGGCACATCAAGTCGAACGCTCGTTCGCAGATGCCGACCCAGCGCATACAGTGTTGGATGCGTCCTGGCCCCAGGCGTTCCTGCGCGATGAGGAAGCCGTCGCCCTCGCGACCCAGCAGATTGCTTTGCGGCACACGACAATTTTCATAACGGATTTCGGCGTGGCTCGCGTAGTCGCTTCCCTCGTGGCCCATGACGCTGACGTTGCGGACTAGATGAAAGCCTTCCATATTAGTCGGCACGATAATCTGGCTGGCTCTCTTGTAAGGATTTTCCGCTTCTGCGTTTGTCACGGCCATCACGATGGCGAAAGCAGCGCCGTCGGCTGAAGAAGTAAACCACTTATGACCGTTGATGACGTAATCGCTGCCGTCCTTGACGGCGCTGGTGCTCATCCACGTCGGGTTAGAACCCGGATGCTCCGGCTCGGTCATGGAAAAGCAGCTTCGCACCTCGCCGCGCGCGAGCGGCAAGAGGTAAAGCTCTTTCTGCGCAGGCGTCGCATGAGTCATCAACACTTCCATGTTGCCGGAATCCGGCGCTTGACAGTTGAAGAGATAATGGCCGAGCGGCGTGCGTCCCAGTTCTTCGCTGACGCGGGCAAATTCGGTGAGCTTGAGGCCCAAGCCGCCGTATTCCGCCGGGAGGTGCGGCAGCCAAAGGCCCAGGTCTTTAACGCGCTGGCGCTTGGCGGCGAGGAGGGGAAGCAAATCGCGAAAGGGGCGATGTAAAAAATCCGTTTCGAGCGGATAGATTTCTTCGCGTAGAAATTCGCGTATTTGCGAGAGAAGGCTTTGAAGTCTGTCTTCGGGAATCTGCTGCATGAAGTTTAGGCTAGCTCAAACCGGCTAGAGAAGTCATCTCGCGCGGGAGGCATGGCGGCAATTTTTCTTGTAGCAATTTTTCTTGTCAGGCCAGGTTCGACGCGAGGCAAATATCTTCAGCCGCCTAAATGAACCCGCAGCAGTTGTCGCTTTGACAATTACAACGACGCTGGCCGCCGTGATGCGTCTCGCCGTAGTTACAGGTTAATTCTTCTCCCGCTCGAATGCGGCGCAGCGTGTAGAACTCGACGTGCGCCCCCATAATTCGCATGTAGAGATTAGGCTGGCAGGCATGATTGATGAAGGAGAACTCATTGCCGTCGGCGGCGTCAATGGCCGTGCCGTCGTTGAGTTCGACGATAGCGACGCGTTCGCGCGTGCGTGCCCGGCGTCGCGCGGCGACGCGGCTGATGCGCTCGCCCGTCAATTCACCAATCTTTCTTCTGGCGGGCAAGGGCTTTCGGGTAAACAGACCGCGCCCGTCAATTGTGCTTGGGCCGACGATAAACTGCGTCTCGCTTGAAACTTTTTTTCTCACCACAGACTATTCAAGGGCCGCATCTTCTAGGGCGTTGGCTCTCCCTTCTGGATGATTCGCTGCTGGCGCGCGGCGGCCATTCTCAAGCCCGGGTGTTCAGCGGATGAGACAATCGGGCCTTGCGGTTGGTTCGGGTTGTTCAGCGCGTAGAAGTAAGAGTTTAGATGGTCGTGGTTGCCGACGGTCGAGCCGTATTGCGCCGTGAAGGCGACGGTCGTGCCGACGTGCTCGAAGATGTCATCGTATGAGACGGAGGGCGGGCCGTCAGGCACCAGGTCTTCAGTATTAACGATGCGGAAGGTCTTAAACGGCAGTTGGAAATTATACTTGTTGGCGAAGGTTGGGTCGCCGACGCGAGGGCTTGCCAGCGAGTAGTGAAACATCGGAATCGGCTTGCCCTTAAAAAGAGAGTTCGTCGCAATGTCGGGCACAGAGAGCGTCGAAAGTCCTGAGCCGAGGCTGTGGCCTGTGACGTAGAGAGCCTTGGCTGAAGGCTGCAACGCGCGGAGCGCGTTAAGAATGCTGATGCGCAGCGGCGCGACCTCGTAGTCCCAACTTGAGTAAGAGCGTGTGTAAACGTCCATAAAGCCCCAGTGAACGTAGCCGTATCCGGGCACGACCGGGTCATACGTCGCTTGGTCCAGAAACGCATCCTCATAAAAATCCGCATCAGTATATGAGCCACGAAAGGCTAGATAAGTGACGCCGCTCGCCCGATTCTGAGCGATGAACGCAAACGGTTCAGGATAAGACTCGACCATCTTCGCCACACCCCAGAGTGGCGGGCTGTAAAGAAGGTTTGGCCCGTTTGGCGTCCAGTTAAATTTCGACGGGTTTGAAGGCTTGCCTTGATTGACCCACTGGTAACACATATCGTAGGCGGTATTGACAAGGGTTGAACACATCACGGCGTCGCTCAAGCTAAACGGCGACGGAGGAAAATACATCGGAAGACTTCTGGTTGCTTGCGCACTCATACTTGGCTGCCTCTCTGCCGTGTTTTTCAGTTCACGGCCTTCAATCCTGACTCTTGGGCCAAAGCAAGACCGCATTAATGAGCCGGGCGTCGATAAGTTTTTGAGCGAAGGTTGACGAGGAAATAATCTCGTGAAATAGCTTATATTGCTAACCCGGTGAGAAGTCAACGCTGACTCGCTGGCCTTTCACCAGCAAAGCCTACTGGACAAGCGAGGATGCCGGATGGTAGATGTCAGAGTTTAGTTTTTAAGCTTAGCGTTTGACTTGTCACCACAGAGGTTCTCTTTATGCTCCGCGCAGGTATCGTCGGATTGCCGAACGTCGGCAAATCAACTCTCTTCAACGCGCTCACGGCGCAATCGGCGGCGCTGGCCGCCAACTACCCTTTCGCCACCATCGAACCCAACATCGGCGTCGTCGCCGTTCCCGACGAGCGGCTTGAGCCGTTGGCCCGGCTGGTTAAGACGAGCGTGATTGTGCCCGCCAGTGTCGAATTTGTGGACATCGCGGGGCTTGTGCGCGGAGCAAGCAAGGGCGAAGGACTCGGCAACCAATTTCTCGCCAACATTCGCGAGACGGACACGGTCGTGCAGGTCGTCCGCTGCTTTGAAGATGAAGGCATCGTCCACGTCGAAGGCTCCGTCAATCCGCAGCGTGACATAGAGACCATACAGATTGAACTGGCGCTGGCCGACCTCTCGGCCGTTGAGCGCCGCCGCGAACGCGCGCAAAAGACGGCCAAGAGCGGCGACAAAACGGCACGCGCCGAGTTGGACGTGTTAGATAAAATCCAGCCCGCGCTCGAAGAAGGCACATCGGCTCGCACGGTGGCGCTCACAGACGACGAACGCGCCGTCGCGCGCAACTTTTTCCTGCTCACCATGAAGCCGACCATCTACGCTGCAAACGTTGACGAAGCCACGCTCCCCGAGGCGGAACAAAGCGAGCACGTGCGCGCTGTCCGTGCCATCGCGGAAGCGGAGTCTGCCGAGTGCATCATTATCTGCGCGCAGCTTGAGGCAGAACTCGTCGAGTTGCCGCCTGACGAACGCGGCGATTATCTGGCGGCGCTCGGCGTCACAGGCAGCGGTGTTGACCGCTTGATAAGGAGCGCATACCGTTTGCTGGGGCTGATGTCTTTCCTGACGGCGGGCGAAAAGGAGGTGCGCGCTTGGACTATTCCGCAGGGCACGCGCGCGCCGCAGGCCGCTGGCGTCATCCATTCCGACATCGAACGCGGCTTTATCCGCGCCGAAACCATCACTTATGACCAACTGCTGCGCGCAGGCTCCTACGCCGCCGCGCGCGAGCAGGGCTTGTTAAGACTCGAAGGCAAGGAATACGTCATGCAGGAAGGCGACGTGGTGAACTTTCGTTTTAACGTCTGAAAAATTGCTGGCAGATGATGCGCCGTCGTTGAGGGGTAGAAAGCAAAGCGTGTGGAATGGAAGGGCTAACGAAAAAGGCCACAGGAGAATCAGTCTCCCGTGGCCTTCTCAGTTTCTTTACCGCAGCAAAGCACGGATGCCGACGAGCGCCAGATAGCCGATGGCGACGACAACGGCCAGCTTAATCAGGCCGATGGCGAGGCTGACGACGAAGCCGAAAATGTGTAGCGTTATTCCGGCGGCGGCCAGCACCAGAGGAATCCCGACGACCAGCGCAAACAGGCCCAACAGGACGACTCCGATTACTCTCATTGTGTCTTTCACTTCAGTCATTTCTAGTTACCTCACGATAATTCCAACCCTCTGGGGTCGCGCGCTCCGTTGATTTTGTTCTCACGCTTCGGCGCGACCTGCCACGATATACGAAGAAGGCGCACCCAGCGTTCCATCCAACATCCGGCCGGCTGGCAAAAGCCCTCTCGCGAATCCCTCATCGCGGCTGATTATGCTAAGCTCATAACTGAAATCTCTGTTAATTTTGCCGATAGTCTTACTCCAAGAGCCTGTAGCTCGTCAAGATATTTCGGCCCCATTGAGCAAGGAGTTGTTCGCAGGTTAACACGTCATGCCTCGTCGTAGTTCAAAGCCTCTTTTCAACGAACCGGAGCAGGAGGAAGCGGCGGACTTTTCTCCGCTCGCGCCGCTGGCCGAGAGAATGCGCCCGCGCACGCTCTCCGAGTTTGCCGGTCAGAGCCATCTCGTCGGAGAGGGACGCGTGCTGCGCCGCTTGATTGAAGGCGGCGGAGCTTTGCCTTCGCTCATCCTCTGGGGCGCGCCCGGCACAGGCAAGACGACGCTCGCACGCCTGCTTGCCGAAAAAAGCGGCGCGCGATTCGTCGCTCTCTCGGCAGTCTTCTCGGGCGTCAAGGAAGCGCGAGCGGCCATCAGCGAAGCGCGCGAGACGCGCCGCCAAGGCGAGCGCACAATTCTCTTCATAGACGAAATCCACCGCTTCAACAAGGCACAGCAGGACGCGCTTCTTCCAGCCGTTGAAGACGGAACCGTGACGCTCATCGGAGCGACGACGGAGAACCCGTCGTTTGAAGTGACGGGCGCGCTGCTTTCGCGCTGCCGCGTGCTGGTCCTCAACCCGCTCACTGAAGAGGACGTGCAAATGATTCTCCGGCGCGCGCTCGCAGACGAGCAGCGCGGATTGGGCGCGCTGAGGCCCGCGCTCACAGACGAACTCATCTCGCGGCTCGCACACTCCGCGGGCGGCGACGCGCGCGTCGGCTTAGCCGCCCTCGAAGCTGCTGTGGAGGCCACTCGGCCCGATGATGATGGCGTGCGGCGCGTGACGCTT